>CAZBMY010000028.1:0-11316 GCA_964492855.1 uncultured Flavobacteriaceae bacterium | reverse complement strand
ACTAAAATAGGAGAGAGCTGCCAAATTGGTGGTCAAGTAGGTATTGCTGGACATTTAACTCTAGGTAATAATGTTAGAATACAAGCGCAATCGGGTATAGGAAGAAATATAAAAGACAATGAGACCTTACAAGGTTCACCTTCTTTTGCTTATGGCGATTGGAATAAATCTTATGTGCATTTTAAAAACTTACCTAAGATTGTAAAAAGTATAAACGATTTAGAAAAAAAAGTAAATGGCAATAGTTAAAACAGAAATCAAACAAAAGACCATTGAAAAAGAAATTAGTTTAGAAGGTGTTGGTCTTCATACTGGAGCTAATGTAAAAATGGTATTTAAACCTGGAATTGTAAATTCAGGTTTTATTTTTGAACGTGTAGACTTAGAAGGTAATCCAAAAATTCAAGCAGATGCTAATTCTGTAACCAATACACAAAGAGGTACGTGTTTAGAAAAAAATGGAGTTACAATACAAACCTGTGAACATGTTTTAGCAGCTTTAGTAGGTCTAGATATTGATAACGCTATTATTGAATTGAATGCTTCTGAACCACCAATCATGGATGGTTCATCTAAGTTTTTTGTTGAAGCGATTGAGAAAGCAGGAATCGTAGAACAAAATGCGTATAGAGAAGAGTTTGTTGTTAAAGAGATTGTTTCCTACTCTGACGAAGAAACGGGTAGTGAAATTATAATTATGCCATCTAGTAGTTATCAAGTAACGACTATGGTCGATTTTGGTACTAAAGTATTGGGCACGCAAAATGCTACTTTAAATAAAATGTCAGATTTTAAAACTGATATTGCAGATTCACGTACGTTTAGTTTTTTACATGAAATAGAAATGCTTCTTGAGCATGGTCTTATAAAAGGTGGTGATTTAAATAATGCTATTGTTTATGTAGATAAAGAGTTATCTCCCAATACTATGGAAAAATTGAGAGTTGCTTTTAATAAAGAACATATTGCCGTAAAACCTAATGGTATTCTAGACAATCTAACCCTTCATCATCCAAACGAAGCTGCAAGACATAAGCTATTAGATGTTATTGGAGATTTAGCTTTGATTGGCACTCGTATAAGAGGGAAAGTCATAGCCAACAAACCAGGCCACTTTGTAAACACACAGTTTGCAAAGAAAATGTCTAAGATTATTAAAAATGAAAGAAGACATAATGTCCCTCAAGTAGATTTGAATGCAGCACCATTAATGGACGTTAATCAAATTATGAAAATGTTGCCACATAGGCCACCATTTTTATTGGTAGATAAGATTTTAGAATTATCTGAAACACATGTCATAGGTATGAAGAATGTGACTATGAATGAACCTTTCTTTGTTGGTCATTTTCCAGGAGCACCAGTTATGCCAGGCGTTTTACAGATAGAAGCCATGGCGCAGACAGGAGGTATTTTGGTTTTAAGCACAGTACCAGACCCAGAAAATTATTTAACGTATCTTCTTAAAATAGATAATGTAAGATATAAGCATCAAGTTGTACCTGGAGATACTTTAATATTTAGATTAGATTTAATGCAACCCATAAGAAGAGGAATATGCCAAATGCAAGCTAGAGCGTATGCAAATGGCAAATTAGTAAGTGAAGCAGATGTTATGGCTCAAATCTCTAAAGTAAAATAAACAACGAATATGAATCAGCCACTAGCATACGTACATCCAGGAGCAAAAATCGCTAAAAATGTTGTTATAGAACCTTTTACAACAATACACAATAATGTTATTATTGGAGAGGGCACATGGATTGGAAGTAATGTTACTATTATGGAAGGTGCTCGCATCGGAAAAAATTGTAATATTTTTCCAGGATCAGTAATTTCAGCTGTTCCGCAGGATTTAAAATATAACGATGAAGACACTACAGTCGAGATTGGTAATAATGTTACTATAAGAGAGTGTGTGACTATCAATAGAGGTACTGCCGACAGAATGAAAACTGTAATAGGTAATAATTGTTTGATTATGGCGTATTGCCACATTGCTCACGATTGTATTGTTGGTAATAACTGTATCTTTTCTAATAACAGTACCTTAGCAGGACATATCACAATTGGTGATTATGTTATTTTAGCAGGAATGACAGCTGTACATCAATTTGTATCTGTAGGTAATCATGCCTTTGTTACAGGAGGTTCTTTAGTACGTAAAGATGTACCGCCTTATGTAAAGGCTGCACGAGAACCTTTATCTTATGTTGGTATTAATTCTGTCGGATTACGCCGTCGAGGTTTTGAAACTGAAAAGATTAGAGAAATTCAAAGTATATACCGTATACTTTACCAAAAGAACTACAATAACACACAAGCTTCAGAAATTATTGAAGCTGAAATGGAAGCGACTTCAGAGCGTGATGAAATTCTTCAATTTATTAAGAATTCGCATCGAGGCATCATGAAAGGCTACTTTAAATCAAACTAAAAAATATAGAAAATAGGATATGGCAAGTACTTCAGATATAAGAAATGGTTTATGTATTAAATACAATAATGATATATATAAAATCATTGAATTTCTTCATGTAAAACCAGGTAAAGGACCAGCATTTGTAAGAACAAAACTAAAAAGTGTTACAAGTGGTAAAGTATTAGATAATACTTTTTCTGCTGGACATAAAATTGAAGATGTTCGTGTTGAAACACATAAATTTCAGTTTTTATATAATGATGGTGATTTTTATCATTTTATGAATGAAGCTGACTACTCTCAAATTCAATTAACAAAAAATGCTTTAGACAAGCCAGAGTTGATGAAAGAAGGCGAGGTTGTAACTATTCAGATAAATACTGAAGACAACATGCCATTATCTGTAGATTTACCGGCAACTGTAATTTTAGAAATCACAGCAACAGAGCCAGGTGTTAAAGGCAATACTGCCACAAACGCAACCAAACCAGCAACCGTTGAGACTGGTGCTACTGTAAATGTACCCTTATTTATTAACGAAGGCGATAAGGTTAAAATAGAAACTGAGAAAGGGACTTATAAAGAACGTGTAAAAGAATAGATAACTTTGAAATTCCCAAGAATACACACCCTTAAAGAAATTGCAGAAATCATCGATTCTAACTATGTTGGAGCAGATGATTTTTCTGTTTTAGGCATGAATGAAATTCATGTCGTTGAACCTGGAGACATCGTTTTTGTAGACCATCCAAAATATTACGACAAGGCATTAAACTCAGCGGCTACTATAATTCTGATTAATAAAGAAGTTAAGTGCCCAGAAGGTAAAGCGCTTTTAATTTCGGATGACCCATTTAGAGACTTTAATAAATTAGCAGATAATTTTAAACCTTTTGTGGGAGCTACAGATTTAATCTCAGAGTCTTCCCAAATAGGAAAAGGTTCAATAGTACAGCCAAATACATTTATAGGACATAATGTCGCTATAGGTGAAAATTGTTTTATTCACGCTAATGTGAGTATTTATGATGATACTGTCATTGGTAATAATGTAACAATACATTCAGGAGCAGTATTGGGTGCAAATGCGTTTTACTATAAAAAACGACCAGAAGGTTATGACCGTTTAAAATCTAGTGGTAGGGTAGTTATTGAAGATAATGTAGATATTGGAGCATCTTGCACTATAGATAGAGGTGTTACAGCAGATACAACAATAGGTAAAGGTTCTAAACTAGATAATCAAATTCAAATAGGGCACGATACTGTAATTGGTAAGAATTGCTTAATTGCATCGCACACAGGTATTGCTGGTTGTGTAGTTGTTGGCGATGATGTTACTATTTGGGGACAAGTCGGAATTACAAGTGGAATTACAATAGGTGATAAAGCCGTAATATCAGCAAAATCAGGGGTTAGTAAATCTTTAGAAGGTGGAAAACACTATTTTGGTATTCCTGCAGAAGATTTTAGATCAAAGTATAAAGAGATTGCTTCTATCAAAAAAATTCCAGAAATTTTAGAGAAATTAAAATCATTAAAATAATGCCTGCAATAACACTATTAGAAAAATTTTATAATGCCGACGTTGCAAATAATGAAAGTTTAGTTGAGGATTTCTTTCATAAAGACTGTGAGTTGCATTGGAATAGTAGTAATGGGTTTTCGTTATTACGGTATGATGACATAGTTAAATTCTTTCAAGGAATAAGAGCATCATATAATAATATGCGATTTGTTCATACACATTTATTTGCGAGTGGCGACCAAGTTACCAGTAGACACCATTTATATGCACAGACTATAGAACAACCAAATGAAGAGGTACTTTTGGCGCATTTTATTGCAATATGGGAAGTTAAAGACAGTAAACTTTACCGTTGCTATGAAATTAGTCAGCTTGCTGATGAACAAACATTAAATTCTTAACAAATAATTTTATATAACTCTTCGAGAAAACGATACAAAAAGGCTTATTTTTGCATCGTTTTTAACCGAATAAAATTCAAATACATGAGTGTTTTAGTTAATAAAGATTCAAAAATAATTGTACAAGGCTTTACAGGTAGTGAAGGAACGTTTCATGCTGGTCAAATGATTGAATACGGAACTAATGTAGTCGGAGGTGTTACACCAGGAAAAGGAGGACAGATACATTTAGACAAACCAGTATTTAATACTGTTTCTGAAGCTGTTGAAAAAGTAGGTGCAGATACTACCATAATTTTTGTTCCACCAGCATTTGCTGCTGACGCAATTATGGAAGCTGCTGATGCAGGTATAAAAGTAATAATAACAATTACAGAAGGTATACCTGTTGCAGATATGATTAAAGCTGCAGATTATATCTCAAATAAAGACTGTCGTTTAGTTGGGCCTAACTGCCCAGGTGTTATTACGCCAGGCGAAGCAAAAGTAGGTATAATGCCAGGTTTTGTTTTTAAACAAGGTAAAGTTGGTATCGTTTCAAAATCTGGAACATTAACTTATGAAGCTGCTGACCAAGTTGTAAAACAAGGTTTAGGAATAACAACAGCTATTGGTATTGGTGGTGACCCAATAATTGGTACAACTACAAAAGAAGCTGTAGAATTATTAATCAACGACCCAGAAACCGAAGCCGTTGTAATGATTGGAGAAATCGGAGGTCAATTAGAAGCTGATGCTGCTGAATGGTATAAAAATTCAGGAAGTAAAAAACCTATTGTTGGTTTTATTGCTGGTGAAACTGCACCTGCAGGTCGTACAATGGGTCATGCTGGCGCAATTGTAGGTGGTAGTGATGATACTGCTCAAGCAAAAAAGAAGATTATGAGAGCTAGTGGAATTCATGTTGTAGACTCTCCTGCTGAAATCGGAAAAAAAGTAGCTGAAGTTTTAGGCTAGTATAGACTATATATGCTGAAATCAATTCAGCATAATTGAAAGAATACGTTGTTTCAATTACTGTTAAAAACCTTACAAAATCTTGTAAGGTTTTTTTATTTGATGCAAATTGTAATTTATATCTTTGAAAGAGTAATAATCAACACACCAACCAATTTATATGAAACTATTAGAAGGAAAGACGGCAATTATAACAGGCGCATCTCGTGGAATAGGTAAAGGTATAGCTGAAGTGTTTGCAAATCATGGTGCAAATGTAGCATTTACGTACAGCTCGTCTGTTGAAGCAGCAAATGCACTTGAGAGTGATTTAAATACCAAAGGAGTTCAGGCTAAAGGTTATCAAAGTAATGCAGCCAGTTTCTCTGAAGCTCAACAACTTGCAGAAGATGTGCTTAAAGACTTTGGTGCTATAGACATTTTAGTTAATAATGCAGGTATAACAAAGGATAACCTTCTCATGCGAATGGGAGAAGAAGACTTCGATAAGGTAATTGAAGTCAATTTAAAATCTGTATTTAATATGACTAAGGCTGTACAGCGTACAATGCTAAAACAACGACATGGCTCTATTATAAATATGAGTTCTGTAGTTGGTGTTAAAGGAAATGCAGGACAAACCAATTACGCAGCTTCAAAAGCAGGTATCATTGGTTTTTCAAAATCTGTTGCCTTAGAATTAGGATCTAGAAATATTAGAAGTAACGTTATTGCACCTGGGTTTATAGAAACAGAAATGACAGCAAAGTTAGATGAAGAAACTGTAAAAGGTTGGCGCGCTGCTATTCCTTTAAAACGTGGTGGTAGTCCTGAAGATATTGCTAATGCATGTGTGTATTTAGCGAGTGACTTAAGTGCTTATGTCACTGGACAAACCTTAAATGTAGATGGCGGTATGCTAACTTAAAATAAATAACAAATTACGTATTGGCAAAGACCACAATTATATACATTTTGATTTCTGGAATTATAGCGCTTTTAGTAGCGCTTTTTCAGTATGTATATAAATCAAAACCATCAAAAGTTAAATATGCATTAGCTTGTCTGAGATTTATAAGTGTTTTTGGTGTTTTACTATTAATTATAAATCCAAAGTTTGAAGCTATAAGTTATTTTGAAGAAAAGCCAAACCTAGTCATAGCAGTCGATAATTCTGAATCCGTAAAGTATCTTGGACATGATAATAAGGTTAGAGACTTATATGAAAACTTAATATCTAACACTAGGCTCAATGACAAGTTTAATGTTCAAGCCTTTAAGTTTGGTACTAATATTACTGAAATAGATTCACTAACGTTTACAGATAAACAATCAAATATTTCTGATGTTTTTAAACGTTATAATGAGCTTTATAAAAATACAAAGTCACCAATTATATTAGTTTCAGATGGAAACCAAACTTTAGGAAATGATTATTCATATACTGCTACCAGAACAAATCAATCAATATATCCTATTGTTCTTGGTGACACAACAACTTTTTCTGATTTAAAGGTAGGACAGGTTAACGTTAATCGATTTGCCTATTTAAAAAACAAATTTCCTTTAGAAATTATTGCTAATTATTCTGGCACAGCGCCAATCAATTCTGTTTTAAAAGTCCGCTCTGGCAATACAACATTAATTTCAAAGCCAATACAGTTTAATGCAACTAAAACATCTGAAATCATAAGCGTAAACTTAAATGCTAATACTGTTGGTGTTAAAACCTATTCGGTGGAGTTAGTGCCTTTGGAAAACGAAAAGAATACAGTTAATAATTATAAGAATTTTGCAGTTGAAGTCATTGATCAGAAGACAAATATTGCACTTGTAGCAGAAACAGTTCATCCAGATTTAGGAGCTCTAAAGAACGCAATAGAAAGCAACGAGCAACGTAGCGTTACGATATTTAACCCTAAAGAATTTACTTCAGAAGATTCTGATTTTAATTTAGTTATGTTATTTAGTCCAAATAATAACTTCAAGCCTGTGTATGAAAAAATTTCGAACCAAAATTTAAATACATTAACAATAGCCGGTACTAATACAGATTGGGTATTTTTAAATGCTAATCAAAATTACTTCAATCAAAATATTACAAATCAATCTGAAGACTATCAGCCACAATTAAATATAAATTACGGTACATTTATAATTAATAATATCACATTTGAGAATTATCCACCTCTACAATCCGAATTTGGATTTACGTCATTTCTTGTGCCGGAAGAAACTTTGCTTTACAAATCTATAAATGGTATAAATACAGAAGCGTCTCTATTAAGCACGTTTGAAATTAATAACCAAAAACATGCGTTACTCAATGGCGAAGGTATATGGCGATGGCGCGCACAATCATATTTAGACACGGACAGTTTTGAGGATTTTGATAACGTCATAGGGAAACTTGTTCAATATTTAAGCTCAAATAAAAAACGTAGGCGTCTTAACGTGGATTATAAATCATTTTATAATCAAAATGAAAGTATTGTAATTAATGCACAGTTTTTTAATAAGAATTATGAGTTTGACACGAATGGTAATTTATCAATTATTTATAAAAATAAAGAGACGCAAGCTACATCTACTTTGCCGTTATTACTCAAAAATGCGTCTTATAGCATTAACTTAAGTGGTATTTCTCCTGGAGATTATGAATTTACTATTAAAAGTAATGATGAACCCGTTTCTTCATCAGGAGTTTTCAAAATCTTGGAGTATGATGTTGAAAAGCAATTTCTTAATGCAGATGTAACAAAACTTCAAACCATAGCGACTAGTACAAATGGTAAATCTTACTTTATAGATAATGTTGATGATTTGGTTGACGATTTAATAACAAATGAACGTTATGCTACAATTCAAAAAAGTAATCGAAGTATAATTCCATTAATTGATTACAAATATCTACTAGGATTAATTGCTTTAGCCTTATCTTTGGAGTGGTTTATTAGAAAATATAACGGATTAATTTAAAAATATAAGAAAATGGAAAAATTACCAAAGGTTGGATTACCTATTTTAATAGCGATTGTAGTATTAATAATATTAGTCGCAAAATCTGCAGTAACAATAGGGCCAGGTGAAGGCGGTGTTATTTTTGAACGCTTAGGAGAAGGTATTAACACAGAGAAGACATATGGCGAAGGTTTTCATATTGTTGCGCCTTGGAATGATATGATTATTAGAAAAGTAAGACAACAGTCAATTTCTGATAATATGAATGTACTTTCTGTTAATGGACTTGAAGTTAAAGTTAATGGAACAATCTGGTATGAACCAGAGTATAGTAATTTAGGTAAGCTTATAAAAACTAAAGGAGAAGATTATGAGCATGAGTTATTAGACCCAGCTATTAACGCTGCTGCAAGAAGTGTTGTAGGACGTTATACACCAGAACAATTATATTCTAGCAAGCGTGACGTTATTGAACAAGAAATTTTAGATGAAGTAACTAAATTATTACAAGGTCAATTCTTAACAGTTAAACGTGTACTAGTTGAAGATGTGCAATTACCACCAACTATAAAAGATGCAATCGAACGTAAGTTAAAGCAAGAACAAGAGTCTTTAGAGTATGAGTTTAGATTGGTTACTGCAGATAAAGAAGCTCAAAAACAACGAATTGAAGCACAAGGTAAAGCTGATGCAAACCGTATTTTAAGCGCTTCATTAACTGATAAAATTCTTCAAGACAAAGGGATTGAGGCTACAATGAAATTGTCTGAATCACCAAACAGTAAAGTTATTGTTATTGGGTCTGGAGATTCAGGATTGCCAATAATTTTAGGAAATCAATAAAAGTTTGTTAAAGGCTTGGAATTGTGAAATTATTTTATGAAACTTTGCTTTTTAGAAAAACAAATAATGAATAGCGTTCAATTACATCATCATTTTCATATAATCGCTCAAGCGAGGTGAAGATGTATTGAATAAATTCAATGATATATTTTAAAACCCGTTTGAAAATTTCAGATGGGTTTTTTATTTAAGCTCATGGTATTTTCAAGCTAACCAAAATTCAAAAATGAGTAAATTAAAAATTGCAGTACAGAAATCGGGTCGACTTAATGAAGACTCGATGAGAATTCTTAAGGCTATAGGCATTTCAATAGATAATGGTAAAGATCAACTTAAAGCTTCTGCTCGTAACTTTCCATTAGAAGTGTTTTACCTTAGAAATGGCGATATACCTCAATATTTAAGAGATGGTGTCGTTGATGCGGCGATAATAGGAGAAAACGTACTTATCGAAAAAGGGAACGATTTAAATATTATAGAGCGCTTGGGTTTTTCTAAGTGTCGCGTTTCTATCGCTGTACCAAAATCATCAGAAGCAAAATCTCTTAAGGATTTAGAAGGCAAACGTATTGCAACGTCATATCCTAATACAGTAAATCAATTTCTAGCTAAAGCAGGAATAAAGGCAAACCTTCACATAATTAATGGGTCAGTAGAAATTGCACCAAATATAGGTTTGGCTGATGCGGTTTGTGATATTGTTTCAAGCGGGAGTACATTATTTAAAAATGGACTAAAAGAGATAGACAAGCTTCTAACTTCTGAAGCTGTTTTGGCTACTTCACCTAAGATTTCTGATGAGAATCAGGCTATTATTGATAAAATACAATTTCGTCTAAAATCTGTGCTTAGAGGTCGAGAGAATAAATACGTACTGCTTAACGCACCAAATGATAGACTTAACGACATAGTAGAGATTTTACCAGGTATGAATAGTCCAACTATACTACCTTTAGCAAAAGACGGTTGGAGCTCACTACATTCAGTTATAAATAAAAATGATTTCTGGGATATTATTGATGAACTTAAAGCTAATGGTGCGGAAGGTATTCTAGTTTGTCCAATCGAGAATATGGTATTATAAATACAATTTAGTGTTAGATGTCACGCTGAGCTTGTCGAAGCATCTCAAACTTTGAAGAAATGAAAACATACATAAAACCAAATAAATCTGATTGGAAAGAAATACTAAAGCGACCTACCAAAACGTTAGATGATATTGAGACTATTGTTTTAGATGTCTTCAAAAATGTAAAATCAAACGGAGACAAGGCTATAGCGTTTTATACTAAAAAATTTGACGGTGTTTCTATAACAGATAAAATTGTTTCTGAAGAAGAAATTAGTAATGCTTCTAACTCTATTTCTAATGAATTGAAGGATGCCATCCGATTAGCAAAGTCTAATATTGAAACATTTCATAAAGCTCAAAAAACACCTAGAGTAGAAGTCAATACTATGGAAGGCGTTGAATGCTGGCAAGAAAAAAGACCAATTCAAAGCGTTGGCTTATATATTCCTGGTGGCACTGCACCGTTGTTTTCAACAGTTTTAATGTTAGCTGTTCCTGCAAGTATTGCGGGCTGTAAAGAGATAGTATTATGTTCGCCACCAAATAAAGATGGTAAAATTGCTAATGAAATCTTGTACGCTGCGCAATTGTGTGGTGTGACTAAGATTATTAAAGTAGGCGGAATTCAAGCTGTAGCAGGAATGACATTTGGAACGGAGTCTATTCCTCAAGTATATAAAATTTTTGGACCTGGAAATCAATACGTAACAGTAGCAAAGCAATTAGCTACAAAATACGGTGTAGCTATTGATATGCCAGCTGGACCAAGCGAACTATTAGTTATGGCAGATGAATCTGCAAACGCATCTTATGTTGCTTCAGATTTGTTAAGTCAGGCAGAACATGGTTCAGATAGTCAAGTAATATTAATTACAACTTCTGAGAATTTTGCTGAAGCAGTCAATACAGAAGTTTATCTACAACTTGAAGCGTTGCCTCGTAAGGCAATGGCAACTGATGCGATAAACAATTCAAAATCTATTATAGTCGATGATTTTGAAATAGCATTAGAATTAATAGATGCTTATGGGCCTGAGCACTTTATTGTTGCAACGGCAAACAATGACTTTTTTGCTGATAATATAGGTAATGCAGGTTCAGTCTTTATAGGAAATTATACGCCCGAAAGTGCTGGTGATTATGCTTCCGGAAC
>CAZBMY010000027.1:0-15200 GCA_964492855.1 uncultured Flavobacteriaceae bacterium | reverse complement strand
TTATTTTCTTAATCCTAATTCTTTAACTATCGCACGATATCTTAAGATATCTTTCTTAGTTAAGTAGTCTAATAAAGCACGACGCTTTCCTACTAATTTTACTAACGAACGCTCAGTGTTGTAATCTTTACGATTGTTTTTTAAGTGCTCAGTTAAGTGATTAATTCTTGCAGTGAATAATGCAATTTGTCCTTCTGCAGAACCTGTGTCGTTAGCACCTTTTCCGTGCTTAGCAAAAATTTTTGCTTTTTCTTCTTTTGTAACGTACATGCTAATATTTATGTAAATAATTGTTATGTATTCTGAAAGTCGTTCTTTCAGGCGGCAAATATAGGAAAATTTAAGAATATGCAAGACTCAAACTTAATAATTTAAAGTTTTCGATAAATGGTATTAAACCTTTTTGAAATCAAAAAGTCTTAAAATCATGTTAACACGCAAATTAGCACAAAATTCTATAAGAACACCTTAGTGCGCAGAAGGCTAAGTTTTTTTAGAATCTATCATTAACAACTTAAATTTTAGATTATGAAAATGTATATAAAAATTTTTAAAAGCACATTAGCCATGATTTGTATGGCATTAGTATTTAATTCTTGTTCTGATGATGCAGAAGCTAATGATTCTACTGATATATCAGTCCAAGAAGCATTAGAGTTAGCTCGCGCAGCAGAAGTTGATGCGGCTAGTGCATCTGTAGAGGATATCGTCATTGAGGTTTTTCAGTTTGATGAAGCTAACCCTAATGGAAGAGTAATGCCTCCAAATTTACCTGATTGTGTAACTATTACTGTTGTGGCACAACAAAATTTCAGAGAAGTAATTATTGATTTTGGTACAGAAGGATGTTTAGTTCGTGGTCATGTACTAAAAGGGCAAATAGAGTTCTCTTATACACGAAACCCAGAAGCACAAGAGATTTTAGTGACTTACGATTTAGTAGATTTCTATTATGACAACAAGAATGTATTGGGAAGCAGAACCATTTTAAGAGAACGTGAAAACGCAAACGGAAACCCTCAATTTACACATACATTAGATTTAACAGTTATTTGGCCAAATGGAGCTGAGGCATCTCGCTCTGGACTGAAGGTAAGAGAATGGATTGAAGGTGCTGGAAGTGGAATCTTTAGCGATAATGTTTTTGAGGTGTCAGGTAATTGGACAACAACTTTTATAAATGGAAATTCCCATGCTTATGAGGTATTAACACCTTTACGTCGTGAAGTCATTTGTACATACTTTGTAAGTGGAACGGTTGATGTACAACGCACAAATTTTGGTGGTACGTTTGATTATGGAGATGGTGATTGCGATAACCAAGCGTCATTTACCTTTAATAATGGTACACAAATAGATATTACTTTGAATTAGTTTTTTGTTGAGTTTGAATAAAAAAGCGAGTGAAAATTTTCACTCGCTTTTTTTATGCTCTCAAAGGCTGGTTTTGCACCAAATCTATATAAAGATTGACCTTGTTTTTTAGTTCTTTTCGGTGCGTTATAAAATCAAGGAAACCGTGTTCTAATAAAAACTCAGAGGTTTGGAATCCTTCAGGTAATTCTTTCCCCGTTGTATCTCTTACAACACGAGGTCCAGCAAAACCAATTAGTGCTCCAGGCTCTGATATATTAATGTCACCTAACATTGCAAAAGAAGCTGTTGTGCCACCTGTAGTAGGATCTGTCGCTAAGGATATATAAGGTATTTTAGCATCAGCTAATTGCGCTAATTTTACTGAGGTTTTTGCTAATTGCATAAGCGATAATGCGGCTTCCATCATACGCGCACCACCAGATTTACTGATAATCATAAATGGTAGTTTCTTCTTCAATGCGTAATCTGCTGCTCTAGCTATTTTTTCGCCTACAACACTTCCCATTGATCCACCAATAAATGAAAAATCCATGCAAGCAATGACCAAATCATTTCCTTTAGATTTTCCAACAGCAGTTCTTACGGCATCTTTAAGATTTGTTTTGGCTTGCGCAGCTTTTAAACGGTCTGGGTATTTTTTAGTATCAACAAACTTTAAAGGGTCTTTAGAGGTTAAATCAGCATCTAGCTCTTTAAATTTATTATCATCAAATAGTATTTCGAAATATTCTTTACTTCCGATTCTTACATGATAGCCATCTTCTGGACTCACATAAAAATTTTGAGCTAATTCTTTTGTATCTACTATTTTCCCAGTTGGAGATTTATACCAAAGACCTTTAGGAGTGTCTTTTTTTTCTTCAGTTGAAGTCTGAATTCCTTTATCTTTTCTTTTAAACCAAGCCATGTTGATTTCAGATTTTAGAGTTACAATTTTAAAAGTCTTTTAAAATTGATATTAGTTAGTCTTTGCAAACGTACAAAATTATGAATTATAGTAGAAACAAGAAGACGTTTAATACTGTTTTCTATTTTGAGATAAAAATATTAAGAATAAAAATCCTGTTTCAAAATAATTTAAAACAGGATTAAAATTTGTTAGGTGATTGATTATAAAGTATTAACGTTGTTTAAATCTTCAAATGCTTTTTTAAGTCTTTCGACAAAGGCATTTTCACCTTTACGTAGCCAAACTCGTGGGTCGTAATATTTTTTATTTGGAGAATCAGGACCGTCAGGACTTCCTATTTGAGTTTTAAGATATGCTTCTTTTTCTCCCATGTAATCTCTAACTCCTGACATAAATGCATATTGCATATCTGTATCAATATTCATTTTAATTACACCATAACCAATTGCTTCTCTAATTTCTTCTAGTGTAGAACCAGAACCACCATGGAAAACAAAGTCTATATGATTATGCGGTAAATTATATTTCTCAGAAATATGTTCCTGAGAATTTTTAAGAATTTTAGGGGTTAATTTTACGTTTCCAGGTTTATAGACACCATGCACATTTCCGAAAGCTGCAGCAATTGTAAATTGGTCACTTACTTTACTTAGTTCTTCATAAGCATAAGCGACCTCTTCAGGTTGTGTGTAGAGTTTAGATTCATCAACATCGCTATTATCAACACCATCTTCTTCGCCACCAGTAATACCCAATTCTATTTCTAGAGTCATTCCAATTTTACTCATTCGTTCTAGATAGGATTTGCAGATTTCGATATTTTCTTCAAGCGGTTCTTCACTCAAATCTATCATATGAGAACTATAAAGCGACTTCCCAGTTTCCTTGTAATGTTGTTCACTAGCATCTAGCAAACCGTCAATCCAAGGTAATAATTTTTTTGCGCAATGGTCTGTGTGCAAAATTACAGGAACACCGTAAGCTTCAGCCATTAAGTGTACGTGTTTTGCGCCAGCAATACTACCAGCAATTGCTGCTTTTTGGTCATCATTACTTAAGCCTTTTCCAGCATTAAATTGTGCTCCTCCATTAGAAAATTGAATGATTACAGGAGCGTTTAAAGCTTTTGCAGTTTCTAAAACACCATTTATAGTATTTGAGCCTATGACGTTTACAGCAGGTAACGCAAAGCTTTTTTCTTTAGCTAGTTTAAATATGTCTTGAACTTCGCGTCCTGTGGCAACTCCAGGTTTTATTGAATGACTCATGATAATTTTTAAGTTATTATTAATGTATTCAAAAATACGGAAATTACTTTTGTGCCGTGGTAAGAATTTGTGATAATTCGTAACTTTTAAACGAAAACGATATCGTTTAATTCTATTTTTTAGAAAGGATAATTGATACCAATATTATAAGTGGCATTACCAAAATTATAATTTGTAAACCAGCGATTACCTGTTTGAAGAGAAGGGTCATAGGTTTTGAAGCCGACATCACCTCGCAAGACAAAAAAGTCGAAATCATATCTAATACCAAAGCCACTTCCTACTGCAATATCTCTTAGTGATTCAATATTTAAAAATGTAGACTCTGGGTCGTCTTCAACATTTCCAAAAGCATTCCAAATATTGCCAGCATCAACAAAAATTGCACCATCAAAACTACCAAATAAGTTAAAACGCTGTTCTAAACTAAAATGCAATTTTAAATTAGCTTCGTTGAATTCATTTGTGTTTTGAGAGCGTCCTGGGCCTAAGCTAAATGCAGTCCATGCTCTATTGTCGTTTGGCCCACCTGCAAAGAAACTTTCAACAAACGGAATATTACTAGAATTACCAAAAGGTATGGCTATACCCAAATAACTTCTAAAGGCTAAAACATTTTTATTTCCTCTAACTCCAAAATATTTGATGTAATCTAATTCGGTTTTAAAATATTGAGAGAAAGGCACGTTTAAAATTTCATAACGCCCATCTGCGTTTTGATCTAGATTGGCTAAGCTTGAAATCCCAGATAAGATATTTCCTGCCAGTTCTGCATGAAATTTAAATGTTGAAAAACTGTTATCTGATAAGTCAGTACGCGTATCTCTTGTATAATCAAAATTTGTGGAAATGATAAGGTTATCTTCAGTTAATCGATCTTGGCGTTGACTAATATTATTTACATCTATGAATGCGTCATCTGAAGGAACTAAACTTGTATTTTCTGTAAGGACGTCGTTAATAAACGTTTGCGCAGGAGAGAAGTCAGAATTTGGATTTTCTAATGATTCATCATTGCCAATATAGGAAATGCTTCTTGCTATCTCATCGAGTCTATTGAAGGAGTTTGTATATATGCCAAAATAATTTTCTGGATTAAGGTTTCGTACATACTGAATATTAAATAACTCAAAGCTATTGGTTACTTTTTTTGAAGGAAACCAGTTGTAGGCAAATATACTAGATAATGTTTGCCGGTCTAAGCCAATATTTTGTTGGCTGGTAGCAGCAAGATTAATTTTTGTGGTAGGAGACATGGTTTTGGGGATTATTTTTTCTGTATTAACAGGAAAAAATAACCTAGGAATGGTTAAGCCTATAGAACCTCCAAACTCATTAATATCGAAAAAAGCATCAGCTTCATTTCCTGCATCTTTTGATGCGCCAATAGAACCTAGCGCAGATATATCTAAAGTTTCGGCTCCTCTAAATATGTTTCTGATTTTCAGCCCTGTACTAAATGCAAAACCAACAGTTTGTATATTGCTTTGAGATACATCAAAGGCAAACTGAAGTTTATATTTTTTTAAGGGTGATAAAAAAATATTTGCAGTCAATGTTGAGTCTGCTTCATTGGGGATATAATCTACCCCAGGATACCTAAATAGTTGTAGTTGGTTTAGATATTGAGATGTTTGTGTACGGTCTATATCTCTGTATATATCTCCCTTTTTTATAAAGATAGCATCCGTTAAAGCTTTTGGTTTAAATTTTAAATCTCCAAAACTATAAAGGTTATACCCATCATAAGAGAGACTGTCTTTTACTTGTTTTCCGTCAATTAAGTTTTCATTTGTGGCATCTGTAATAATGTTCACTTCTTTGATAGTGTAAACTTTGAAAGGCGCAACAATAGTAGAATCTCCATTGCGTATTGAGCGATTGTCTATAAATAATTCAGTATTAAACGTGTTCTTTAATTTAAAGGTATCAACCTCAAAACGCACATAATCTTGCCCAAAATAATAGAGACCAGAATTCCGCATAAGTTTATTAATCCTAACGCGTTCATTAGTAAAATTATCTTCATCATATTGTTGCCCTAATTTTAGAATTGAAGCATTAGCATTGGCCTTATAGATGGAATCTATAGAAGCCGTTTTTATACTTACTCTTAGAGAGTCTAAAATACTGGGTTCATTTCTGGTTATTGTATATTTTACTTTAGCACGTTTATTAGAATCACGTTCAATATTATGATTAACTTCATTGTATAAAAAACCACGTTTGTAGAAGTACGAGCGCAATCTATTTTTTGTTTTTTCGGTTTTTTCTTCACTTAGAATTACAGGTGCTTCACCTATACGCTTTAACCAAGAATTAAAACCTGAAGCTGATTTTTTTAGTTTGTCTAGTTGTTTTTTAGATAAGGCATTAGTTAGTCGTTGTCGCCTCTTGCCTTTGTCTAGCCAAGTCTCGAAAAGAGAGTCCCTATTAGGACGTGCTAAATTATAAACATGAAGATTTAGGGGTGTGCCAATAAATGGAATTTTACTATTTGGTTTCTGTAGAGGGATATTGTTAATACGCTCTTTATTGGTGACTTTTCCGTCGACTACAATTTTGTTTTCAGTTAATAAGTGCTGTCCATCTTTCACACGTTTTACAGCATTACAAGATGCTACTAAAATAAGAACGCATAAACCAAAAGCTATTTTAGTAAAGCTAAAATGGATTCTCTTAAATATCTTTTTGTAACGTTTGACGCTCAAATTGAAAGCATTTTTTTGATATTCATAAGTCTGTGCAAATATTAGTCCAAAAAAGTATTAATTTGTCGTCGCTTATGCTAGTAGCAAATGTAAATACATTTTAATGTTATCAAAGAATCAGATAAAAGTAATTAAAAGTTTATCTCAAAAAAAATTTAGGAACCAATATGGTTTATTTACGGTAGAAGGTATCAAAGGGATTACGGAGTTCGTTAATTCTTCATTTTGCTTAGACCATATTTATACTATTGATAATGTCTTTAATACTCAGGATGATAAAATTTCAATACTATCAGAAACTGATTTAAAAAAGATAAGTCAGCTCAAAAATCCTAATACCGCTGTTGGTGTCTTTAAAATACCAGAGATGAAAACTATTGATAGTTCTAAGCTTATCGTTGCTTTAGATGATGTGAGAGATCCAGGTAATTTGGGCACTATTATACGTCTATGCGATTGGTTTGGCATTAAAGATTTGGTTTGTAGCAGGGCAACAGTCGATTGTTACAACTCTAAAGTTGTACAAGCGACTATGGGCTCGCTGACTCGGGTAAATGTAAGTTATGTGGAATTAGAATCTTTTTTGTCTGATAGTAATACTGAAATTTTTGGCACCTTCATGGATGGCGAGAATATTTATAAAACTAAATTACCAGAACACGGTGTTATTGTTATGGGTAATGAAGCTAATGGTATCTCTAAAGAAGTAGAAAACTTAGTAAATAAACGACTTGCAATTCCTAGGTTTGGTAATCTGAAAGCTACAGAAAGTCTTAATGTCGCTACAGCTACTTCAGTATGTTTAAGCGAATTTAAGCGGCCAACTACCTAAACGTAAAGTTTATAAAAAGACCCCGGGTTCTCATTTGTGAAATATTACCTGTCCATGGACTATTTGGGTCTACATCTCTAACAACTTCATCGTTAATGGCAAATACACCTCTAATTGATGGTGTAAATTTAAAATAGAGTAGGTATAAATCAATACCAAAACCAATCTCGTAGAAGTAATTATTAGTTGTCATTCTAAATTGTCCTCCACTATTATCACTCGGATTCATCTCGTTACTAGCTAAGTTAATAGCAGTAGATAAACCGCCCACGATGAATGGTCTAAAATTATTAATTCTGTTTGTAGAAAACTTTAGTAATAGCGGTATATGGATATATGTAGATTGCGTATCACGTATTAAATCTGATGGGTTAAAATCTATGCCTTCAAAATAACTTTCATTATATTGTAAAGTACGCGTGGTAAAATATACGCCAGGTTCTAAACGAAGATTAAAATGGTCATTCAATCTTAAATCTCCTGTAAGACCTACTTGAAAACCACCTGAGGATTCCACTAAAATATCGTCTAAGTTTTGCTCATATTCAAACTTAAAATCATAACTATTAAATCCTAAAAAGTAGCCCCAAGACAATACTTTTTTATCCATGTTTTCAAGATTAATAATCTTTTTATTTGTAAACAGTTGTGCGGAAGAAATATTAGAACTTAATATGATAGCAAACACAAAAACGTATTTTATTAATTCGGAGTGCTGTTTGTAGAAGGTAGTTTTCAATCGTTTAACGCTTTTATTTTATTTTAATCAAAAACCAAATATAACTAACTATGATTTAGAAGCTGTATATATTGTTGCTACACCAAAAGTTTGCGGTTGGTCTTTGACATTAATAAACCCAATTTGTCTTAAAATATTGTTTAGCTCTTCTCCAAAAGGAAATACTGAGGCGGATTCACTTAAATATTTATAGGCACTACGGTCTTTAGAAAATGCTTTTCCAATAGTAGGTAAAATAAATTTAGAATACAATTTATAACCTTGTTTGAAAGGTGTTTTTGTGGGTACTGATGTTTCAAGAATAACAAATATTCCCTTAGGCTTTAACACACGTAGTATCTCGGATAGCCCTTTCTCTAAATTCATAAAATTTCTAACTCCAAAAGCTACAGTAATGGCATCAAAAGTATTGTCTTCAAACGGTAGGTCTTCTGAGTCTCCAATAACCATTTTTATAATCCCGTCAAGAGACTTGGATTTAATTTTTTTTCTCCCAACCTCAAGCATACCATCACTGATGTCTAGACCTATAATCTCAGTGGCTGAGGTTTCAATAAGATTTATAGCTAAATCTCCAGTTCCTGTGGCAATATCTAATATGTTTTTTGGCTCAGAGTCACCTACTAATTTTACAACCTTATTGCGCCACTTTACATCAATACCAAAAGAAATGACTCTATTGAGACCATCATATTCTTCAGAAATAGTATCAAACATTTTAGTTACCTGTTCTTTTTTGTCGAGGTTACTGTTTTTGTATGGCTTTACATTTTTAGGCATAAAAAATTTTTGCAAATATAATGATAAGTTATCAGGGCTTTTAGTTACATGTGTCTAAAAAAGCAAAGATTTTAATTGTTTGATATGTAATATTTATAAGTGCTAAAGTTTAACGCACTATAGTTTTAAGTATAGTCTTAGATGTTTAAACTAATTAAGTTCTTATTATATTTGTGTATTGTTTTCAAATACACTTAAATGAAAATTATAATTGCAGGAGCAGGAGAAGTCGGATTTCATTTGGCTAAACTTTTATCATACGAATCTCAAGAAATTACACTTATAGACAATCAAAAAGATAGTCTTTCGTATGCAGGAGAAAACCTAGATATTAAAACAATAAAAGGAGATGCAACATCTATCGCCAGCTTAAAAGAAGGTCGTATCTCAGATTCAGAACTATTTATTGCGGTTACATCTTCCGAAACTACTAATATAACAGCTTGTGTTTTAGCAAAGCAACTCGGTGCTAAGCGTACAATAGCACGTATTTCTAATACAGAATTTATAGATAATAAAGAAGAAGTTGGATTTTCTAAATTTGGTATAGATGAGCTAATTTCACCAGAATCTTTAGCCGCTTCCGAGATTGAATTACTACTTAATCAATACGGATTTAACGACACTTATGAATTTGAAGGAGGCAAGCTAACAATGTTAGGACTTCGTCTTTCAAGGACAGCAACATTTGTTGGAAAAACGGTTAAAGAAGCTGCAGAACTGTATTCGGAGCTGCATTTTATTCCAATAGCGATTCAACGTTACGGAACTCAATATACCATAATACCTAGAGGTGATACAATTTTTAAGGAAGGTGATAAGGTTGTTTTTGTGACTTCTAAAGGCGGCGATGAAGAGCTGTTTGAGCTCTCAGGAAAAGCAAAAGTCGGAATTAAAGACGTCATGATTTTAGGCGGAAGTCAAATTGGATATAAAACAGCGCAAGATCTTTGCAAGAGTAAATTTAATGTAAAGCTGATTGAGAATAGAAAACTAATAGCTGAAGAATTAGCCGACGAATTACCTAATGCACTAATCATATGTGGTGACGGCCGAAATGTAGACATCTTAGAAGAAGAAAATATTTCTCAAATGGATGCATTTATTTCTGTAACAGGAAATTCAGAAACAAATATTATGTCTTGTTTGTTAGCCAAATCAAAAGGTGTTAAAAAGACCATTGCGTTGGTAGAGAATATGGATTATTATCAGCTGTCTCAATCCATAGGGATTGATACATTAATCAATAAAAAACTTCTTGCTGCAAATACAATATTTAGATACATAAGAAAAGGTGAAGTTGTAGCTATGACTAAGCTTACCAACATGAATGCAGAGCTCTTAGAGTTTGTAGTAAAACCAAATTCTAAAATAACTAATAAAAAAATTAAGGATGCTAATTTTCCTAAATCTGCTATTATTGGTGGTGTAATTAGAAACGAAGAAGGTTTAATTCCGCTCGGAAGTTTTGTGATAGAAGCAGGAGATAGAGTTGTTGTATGTTGTTTGCCGCGTTCTATAGCAGAAGTCGAAAAATTCTTTGTATAAGTCTATTATGGCAAGAATGACACTTAATTATAAAATCATTTTCCATTTTTTGGGACTTTTACTTCTTTTTAATGGAGGCTTCATACTTATAGCAACCTTAATTAGTCTGATTTATAAAGATGGTGTTACTTTAGAGTTATTACTCTCAGGAATTTCTATTTTATTAATAGGTGTTTTAGTAATGTTAAGTACAAGAAAGCACCGAAAAGAAATGAATAAACGCGAAGGCTACATAGTTGTAGCTTTTGGTTGGATTGTTATGTCACTTTCTGGCTGTCTACCCTACATGGTTACAGAAGCGATTCCATCTTTTACTGAGGCGTTTTTTGAAACTATGTCAGGCTATACGACGACAGGCGCCAGTATTCTTAATGATATTGAAATTTTACCCAAAGGTGTTTTATTCTGGCGCAGTATGACACATTGGATTGGTGGTATGGGGATTATTGTTTTAGCCATAGCTATATTGCCTCTTTTGGGTATTGGTGGTATGCAATTATTTGCTGCAGAAGCACCAGGTCCTGGAGGAGATAAACTACATCCTCGTATTACAGATACAGCAAAGCGTTTGTGGTTAATTTATTTTGGATACACAGCCGCTGAAACAATTTTACTACAAGTTGCAGGGATGTCATTTTTTGATGCCATCAACCATGCATTAAGCACATTATCTACGGGTGGTTTTTCAACTAAGAATGCGAGTGTTGCACATTGGAATGGTAACCCTATGATTCAATACATTATTATTACGTTTATGTTTTTAGCTGGGACTAATTTTGTTTTAAGTTATTTTGCATTTAAAGGGAAAGTCCAGAAAATTATAAGAGATGATGAGTTTAAGCTGTATTTTAAATTTATACTCGTTTTTACTGTAGTAGCAGCACTAATAATATATTTTAATGCAGATGTGTCACAATCTTCAGTAGAGCATCCTATGGTTCTAGGAGAGTTAGAAAGCTCTATTAGACATGCACTTTTTCAAGTTTTAGCTATTGTTACAACAACAGGTTTTGTTACAGCTGATTATACTATGTGGACACCATTTTTAACGGTTTTCTTTTTTGGATTAATGTTTTTAGGAGGTTCTGCTGGAAGTACTTCTGGTGGAGTTAAGGTTGTAAGGCATTTACTGCTTATTAAAAATGGGTTTCTAGAATTTAAAAGAGCTTTGCATCCTAACGCAATATTACCTGTTCGTTATAATCAAAAATCTGTATCGGGTGATATAGTCTTTAATATTCTTGGTTTTTTCATTTCGTATATGTTGCTTTTTATTTTTGGAGCTCTTGTTTTTTCTATGTTTCAGATAGATTTTACTTCTGCAATTGGCCTTTCTGCATCAAGTTTGGGTAATGTTGGGCCAGCTTTGGGCGAATTCGGGCCCGTAAATAATTATGCAGCATTACCGCCACTAGCTAAATGGTGGGCGTCATTTTTGATGCTTTTGGGTCGTTTAGAATTGTTTACAGTTCTTATTTTATTGACACCTTTTTTCTGGAGAAATCGATAATTTTTCCATTTAAAATTTCTTGTTTTTTTAATTCAATTTGAAATAATTTCGTTTTTTTTAAAAATATTTCAATTTTATCCTAGCCTATATTTTTACTGATATTTCCATGATTTTAGTGTTGGTTTTTAGGTGTTTAGCGAAAAAATTCTTGTAACATTTTAAAAACATCTTCGTCTTATAAGCATAACCAATTAAATTTATCAATCATGGAATTAGTAGTAAACACTTTTGAAACGGAACCGTTACCCAAACCTAGAAAAAGGTTTGTGTATACAAGAGAAACTTTATTAAATACAAATTACAAATCAGCTGCAGAACAGAACTTCATCAATTCTGAAAAGCCATCTGTATTTGGAATGAGACAGCGACTTAAGTTCAAACAGTTTAATAACGTAAATACTATTGCGGTGACACTAAAACTATCAGTATTTGTAATTGCATTATCTATGATATTTTAGACAACCATATATAAACATACGATTATTTTAAAGTGCTTCTCATTTAATATGAGAAGCATTTTTAGTAATAGACATGCTTTTAAAATCTTTTTATTATGCATGGAAATTCAATGAATACTAGTATTAAGAACAATCTTAAGTTACTTAGAAAACACGATAAGTTTAAGTTTAGCCTTGTGGGTAATGGCAAGACTTGTAGTAAAACAGAATACAATTTACCTAAAGCGACTTCTAAACAATTAAGAGATATAAGAAAGCGTTTGCAAAACGATCGTCAGATTTGGTGGCTTAAAGCCATTTTGCTTACCTTATTTGTATTTACAGGAATAGTAGGATTAATCGTCTATTTAATTGAAGATATAATTTAAAGAATAAGACCTTACAGATTTTAAAACTTGTAAGGTCTATATTAATTAGCGTAATGCATCTTTAATCCGCTTTACAGCCTCTTTTATTTGTTCTTGTGAGGCTGCATATGAAATACGAATACAGTTTGGATTACCAAACGCTTCACCAGTAACAGTTGCAACATTGGCGTATTCTAATAAATACATTGCAAAATCTGAAGCATTAGTAATAGTTTGGCCGTTTATGGTTTTTCCGAAATAAGAAGATATGTCTGGGAATACGTAAAAAGCACCTTCGGGTTCATTACATGAGAACCCTTCCATATCTGATAGTAAGCTAAGAATTAACTGACGTCGTTCTTTAAACTCATCAATCATATACTGTACTTTACTAGGTGAAGCTTCAAGAGCTGCGATTACGGCACGTTGCGCAATACAGTTAGCACCACTTGTAACCTGTCCTTGCATTTTATTGCAGGCTCTTGCTACTGCTGTTGGTGCACCAATATAGCCTATGCGCCAACCTGTCATCGCAAATGCTTTAGATACGCCATTTACGGTAATAGTTCTTTCAAACATATCATCAAATTGTGCCATGCTACAATGGCCACCAATAAAATTGATATGTTCATAGATTTCGTCAGATACAACGTAAATATTTGGGTGTTTTTGTAAAACATCTGCTAGAGCTCTCAATTCTTCTTTGCTGTAAACCGATCCACTTGGATTACAAGGCGAGCTATACCAAATCATTTTAGTTTTTGGAGTTATAGCTGCTTCTAATTGTACAGCTGTCATCTTAAAATCGTTATCGATAGATGTTTGTACTTCAACAGTAACAGCTCCGTTTAGCTTTACAATATCACTATAGCTTACCCAATAAGGACAAGGTAAGATAACTTCATCACCTTCATTAAGCATAACAGATGCAATGTTATATAGCGATTGTTTTGCGCCAGTAGATACTACGATTTGTTGACGATTGTAATTTAATTGATTGTCGCGTTTAAACTTAGCAATAATAGCATCTTTAAGTTCTGCATAACCATCTACAGGAGTATAACTATTGTAGTTGTCGTCAATTGCTTGTTTAGCAGCATTTTTAACAAAATCTGGTGTGTCAAAGTCGGGCTCGCCCAGACTTAGTCCAATTATATCTTTTCCTTCTTCTCTTAATTCTCTGGCTTTTGCAGCCATTGCTAATGTTGCTGAGGTCGATAGATTGTTAATTCTATCCGAAAGTTGGTTCATGCGCTACTTGTTGAAAATAGTTTAGGCTTGCATTACAGGTTTAGCTCCCATTTCTTTAAGGAATCTAAAATGCGCAGCAATGGCTTTTCTAGTTGTTTTGTATTCTTTGTATGGTAAGTTAAATTCTTTGGCTGTATCCTTAACTATCTGAGCAATTTTACCATAGTGTACATGACTAATATTTGGAAAAATATGATGCTCAACTTGATGATTTAAGCCACCAGTGTACCAATTAATAAACCAACTTTTTGCACCAAAATTTACCGTTGTTTTAAGTTGGTGTATAGCCCAAGTGTTTTTCATAGTCCCGTCTTTTTCAGGCATAGGCATTTCTGCTTCATCCATAACATGTGCTAATTGAAACACAACACTTAAGATTAAACCTGCTACGTAATGCATTAGAAAGAAACCGATAATAACCTTATACCATGCTAAATCTGTTAGAACGATTGGAATTACAATCCACATAGCCACATATATCAGTTTAGAAATAACTAATTTACTCCAATTCATAACAGGATTAGGTAACTTGCCATATGATAATTTACGCTTCATGTAACGATACATTTGCTGAAAGTCAGTTGTAATAGCCCAATTAATAGTTAGTAGCCCATATAATAAAATAGAGTAGTAATGCTGAAACTTATGATGTTTATGCCACTCAGCATGCTCAGAAAAACGAAGTATACGACCAGCTTCTAGGTCTTCATCATGACCATGAATGTTAGTGTAAGTGTGGTGTAAAACATTGTGCTGTACTTTCCAATTGTATACATTTCCTGCTAAAATGTATATGCTACTTCCCATTAAGCGGTTAATCCATTCTTTGTTGGAAAACGACCCGTGATTACCATCATGCATTACATTCATTCCTACTCCTGCCATACCAATACCCATCACTATTGTTAGAAGTAATTGTGCCCATGTTGGGATATCTAAGGTTAAAAGAAGAAAGTAAGGTGATAAAAATAAAGCAAACATCACAATGGTTTTTATCCAAAGTTTGTAGTTTCCTGTACGTTTTATATTATTCTCTTTGAAGTAATTATTTACACGTTTATTAAGGGTTCTGAAAAATTTCGCAGAGTCTTTTCGGGAGAAAGTAAGTGCTTTTTCGGTATTCATAAGCAATCCATTTTTATTACTTAACGCCTTAGTTGTCTCGTTAAGTATAAGTTTGCAAAGATAATTAATTAATAATTGAGTTATGAGTTTACATGTTAAATTCTGAACTTTAAAAATAACTATTTTTGTTAAAACTTTGTTATGGACCTTATCTTAAAGTATTTCCCAGATTTGTCAGAAAAACAAATCGCTCAATTTGAAGCATTAATGCCGTTATACAAAGACTGGAATGCTAAGATTAATGTAATTTCTCGTAAGGATATTGATGAATTGTATTTAAGGCATGTACTACATTCATTGTCTATAGCTAAGGTTACTCATTTTGCTGATAAGTCTTCTATCTT
>CAZBMY010000026.1:12573-15347 GCA_964492855.1 uncultured Flavobacteriaceae bacterium | reverse complement strand
GCATGAAAACTATAGATTTAATAGTAGAAACCAAAGAGGCAGATATACAAAAGGACTTCATAATGACACTAGATAATGCGCTCGATGCTGTTGAGTTAACTTATGAAATGCCAGTAACAATTAAAGGAGATACCATTATCTACAACGCGGATTCCTTTAAAAACGGAACCGAACGGAAACTCGGCGACGTACTAGAAAAACTACCAGGGGTAGAAATTAATGATAATGGACAGATTGAAGTTGAAGGTAACCAAGTCCAAAAAATTACGGTTAATGGTAAAGACTTCTTTGATGGCGATACTAAATTAGCCACTCAAAATATACCATCAAATGCCGTAGATAAAATTGAGGTACTTCGTAATTTCTCAGAAGTAGCACAATTACGTAGCGTAACCAATAATCAAAATAATTTTGCAATAAATATCAAACTTAAAGAAGGAAAAGAAAATTTCTGGTTTGGTGATATTACAGTTGGTGCAGGTACAGCACCTTCACCAAATGATGAATTGTATTTGGTACAGCCCAAACTGTTTTATTACAGTCCAAAATACAGTATTAATGTTATTGGAGATATAAATAATATTGGTGAGCCAGCATTGACTAATAGAGAAGTGCGTAATTTTGGTGGCGGTTTTAGAGCACCAAGTAGAGATAGTGGTACAAGGCTAAATCTTGGAAACAACGGTTTAAGTGGTTTAACGAGTGTTGCTAATGCACAACGCGTAGAGTCAAAACTTTTAGCAACTAATTTTAGTTACTCTCCAAATACAGCTTTAGATTTAAGCGGTTTCATTATTTATAATACTACAAGATTAAATACTAGAGAAGAAAGTTTTAGACGTTTTCTTGATGCAGGTGCAGGGCAGTTAGACGAGGAAACTGTAAGCACAGGTAGGGAAGCTTCGGATCAAGGCTTGGTAAAACTAAGTGCTACTTACAAGCCAAATCCAAACAATCAATTAGATTATGATGTTTTAGGGCGCTTATCAAAAGACTCTGAGCGTCAATTTGAATTATCTTCTGTAATCGGAGAAACGTCTCAATTAGCAGAGGTAACACCATTTAGCATCAATCAAAATTTAAGTTATTATTATACTTTAGATGAGAATAATATCTTTGCTTTGGAGGCAGCACATTTAATACGTAATGAGGATCCTTTTTTCAATGCTATTTTAAATAATGATCCAACTAATAACAATGACCCATTAAATAATGATGCGTTTGATGAAACGGCTGAAGGTATTGGTCTAGATCAAAATTTAGATTTTTATAACTTAGGACAAAATCAATTGGTTAAGACTAATCAGCTAGATGCAAAGGTTGACTATTTTAATATTTTGAACCCAAAGAGCAATCTAAATTTCACTTTTGGAGCCATTATAAGTCGTCAGGATTTTGATTCTAATATTTTTCAGTTTTTAGAAAACGAAAACACTTTGGATCCAATACCAACACTTGATGATGGTGATGGTAATCTTTTGAGAGCAGAAAATGATACACAATATAATTTTAGCGATATTTATGCAGGTGTACGTTACAATTTGAGAACTGGTAAATTTACCTTTAGACCAGGAGTTTCTTTTCATGCTTATGGAAACCAGAATGAACAGTTTGGAGTTAAATTTGAAGATAACTTCTTTAGAGTATTACCGCAATTTGAAGCTAGAGTACAATTCAAAAAATCTGAAAGTTTAACCTTTAGATATGACATGACCAATCAGTTTACTGATGTAACCAATATAGCGGAAGGATTGTTGTTAAACAATAGCTCAACCAATCTGTCCTTTGGTAATTCGGAATTACTTAATGGACTAAGTCAGAATTTAAATTTAATATATAATAGTTTTAATTTATTCAACAATACAAGAGTTTTTGCTAGAATTGGATATTCAAAAAATGAAGATCAAATCCGTAATCGGACAAATTTAGAAAACGTTATTAGGACAAATACTTTTTTCAATTCTCAATTTGCGGATGAGAGCTTTAATGCTACTGGTAATTGGGATAAAACCTTAGGCAAATTAAGGGTTGCTATGCGAGCTACATTTAACTATAGTTTGAATAACCAGTTTATCAATGACGTAAGAGCTATAAACGAATCTTACACTCAAAGTTATAGGCCTGAGTTTCGTACTAATTTTAGAGAAGCACCTAATGTGAGGTTGAGATATAATTACTCCATAAGAAATAACAATCAAGGGACCACTAGCACTAAGATAATTA
This sequence comes from uncultured Flavobacteriaceae bacterium, assembly GCA_964492855.1. Taxonomy (GTDB): domain Bacteria; phylum Bacteroidota; class Bacteroidia; order Flavobacteriales; family Flavobacteriaceae; genus Winogradskyella. Next base: position 13,124 of record CAZBMY010000026.1, on the reverse strand, counting down.
CTAATGCGCCATCAATTCGTTTTGATGCTTACATATGGGATTCAGTAACTTTTGTAACAGATTACGCATATAACAATCAAGATTTTGAAGGTGAATCCGAATCTTTTACTACATGGAGCGCTAGGTTAGGCTACAGAAAAGATAGAGATGCCAAATGGGAGTTTGAAGTAAGAGCGAACAATATTCTTAATATAGATGCTAGAATTAATAATAGTGCAAATAACGTTTTTGTAACTAATTCAGCAACATTTTTACAACCACGATTTATAACGTTTAGAGCAATTTATACGCTGTAAGACATTTCAAATAATCTTTTTAAAGCCCATAAATAATTGTTTTATGGGCTTTAACATTTTATAGATTTTAGATATGAAGCATTTATTGTAATTTGTGGTCTTAACTCACCAAAAACTAAAATTTATGAAACGATTTATAAGATTGTTCTTTCTGATTTTTGCATTAAGTTTTACTGCTTTAAATGCGCAAGACAAAGACCCAATTATCGAAAACATTATAAAAGAAGCCAATGAAAATTCTCAATTAGAGAATAT
>CAZBMY010000026.1:8062-12473 GCA_964492855.1 uncultured Flavobacteriaceae bacterium | reverse complement strand
CCTACGGGTCGTCCAGATTATAATTGGGAAGAATTTGCAACTGAAGAATCGTTTCAAAAAATGAAAGATGACCGAGCAGAACAAACAAAAGCGTGGAGAGAAAATATTGGACGCTCAGGGTATAACTCTCGTTCTATGATTGCTGCTTTAGAAGATGCTGGAGCTTCAGGGATAGTTGCGAGTCGTTGGTCTAGAGGTTTTGGCGTTAATAAAATATTTAGTGCGCGTACTAAAGCTATTCCAACAGTAGATTTAGAATTAGAAGATTACACAATGCTATACCGTTTGGCAGAATCTGGGCATACACCAACTTTAAAAATTGTAGCCGAATCTAAAGAATTAGGGCGTGTACCAACCTTTAATACAATTGCAGAGATTAAAGGTTCAGAAAAACCAGAAGAATATATTATTTTATCCGCGCATTTTGATTCTTGGGATGGAGGAACAGGAGCAACAGATAATGGTACAGGCACTATGGTGATGATGGAGGCTATGCGTTTACTCAAAAAATATTATCCAAACCCTAAGCGTACAATTATAGCAGGGCATTGGGGAAGTGAAGAGCAAGGTCTAAATGGATCTAGGTCATTTGTAGAAGACCATCCCGAGGTTGTTGATGGACTACAAGCGTTATTCAACCAGGATAATGGGACTGGTCGTGTTGTACGTATTTCTGGAGGAGGATTCTTAAATTCTTATGATTATCTGTCACGTTGGTTATATGCAGTGCCAAGAGATATTACCCAACATATTGAAACCGATTTCCCAGGTTCACCAGCTGGCGGAGGTTCTGATTATGCATCTTTTTTAGCTAAAGGAGCTCCAGCATTTAGTTTAAGCTCATTAAATTGGTCGTATTGGAATTATACATGGCATACTAATAGAGATACTTATGATAAGATTGTTTTTGACGATGTAAGAAACAATGCAATTCTTACAGCAATTTTAGCATATAAGGCATCAGAAGATTCTAAAAAAACATCTAGAGAAAAGATTGTTTTGCCAATAAATCCTAGAACAGGTAAACAAAGAACTTGGCCAACACCGCGTTCTCCTCAACGTGATGGTGGGAGAAATTAGCAAATAAAAAAAGCCTTCTTGTATAGAAGGCTTTTTTTATTTGCTTTTTTGAGAGTTAAATCTCAAAAGCTGCTTTTACTTTATCTACATAGTCTAGTTTCTCCCAAGTAAATGTTTCAACAGTTTCAGTAACTTCTTGTCCCATTGGGTTTTTAAAAGTCAATGTTTTTACTTCAGGAGTTCTTCCCATATGTCCGTAAGCAGCAGTTTCAGAATAAATAGGTGTTCTTAGTTTTAAGCGTTGTTCAATAAAATAAGGTCGCATATCAAAAATAGACTCAACAATTTTACTAATTTCTCCGTCTGTTTTATCTATTGTTGCTGTACCGTAAGTTTCCACATTAATGCTCGTAGGCTTAGCTACACCAATGGCGTAGCTCACTTGTACTAATGCCTCTTTACATAAGCCGGCAGCCACTAAATTTTTAGCGATGTGTCTTGTAGCATAAGCGCCAGAGCGGTCTACTTTACTTGGGTCTTTTCCTGAGAAAGCACCACCACCATGAGCCCCTTTTCCGCCATAGGTATCTACAATAATTTTACGACCTGTTAAACCAGTATCTCCATGTGGTCCGCCAATAACAAATACACCAGTAGGATTAATGTGATATGTAATGTTATCTGTAAATAATTTTTGAATATGTGTAGGAAGTTTTGCAACGACTCTTGGTATTAAAATAGTTACAATATCTTTTTTAATCTGTGCGAGCATAACATCATCGTCAGCATCAAAATCATCATGCTGCGTAGATAATACAATCGCATCAATACGTTGTGGTACGTTATCATCACTATACTCAATGGTTACTTGAGATTTTGCATCAGGGCGTAAATAGTTAATATCTTTATTCTCTCTACGTAACTCTGCTAATTCTATTAAAAGTCTATGAGAAAGCTCTAGCGCCAAAGGCATATAGTTTTCGGTTTCGTCAGTTGCGTAACCAAACATCATACCTTGATCGCCAGCACCTTGGTCTTCAGGATTTGCGCGTTCAACACCTTGATTAATGTCGGGAGATTGCTCATGTATTGCGGATAATACTCCGCAAGAGCTTCCATCAAACATATATTCGCTTTTAGTATAGCCAATCTTATTAATGACATCTCTTGCTATTTGCTGAACATCTAGATAAGTGTCAGATTTTACTTCTCCGGCTAATACAACTTGTCCGGTTGTTACTAATGTTTCACAAGCTACTTTTGAGTTTTTATCAAATGCTAAAAAGTTGTCTATTAAAGCATCGCTAATTTGATCTGCGACTTTGTCTGGGTGTCCTTCAGAAACACTTTCTGAAGTAAATAAATACGCCATATATTTTATATTTTTTCAAATGATTTGACGTAATGATGTGGGAAGCATAACACTGTCTTTAGCATTTTTTTCCAGAGGTTGCAATCAGTCAAATCATTCCTCTTTTTATTTGAAGAGCAAAAATAGGAAAATCAATTTAGTTTAAAAGTAAGAGTCGTTAAAAAGCTAACATTTTTAAGAGTCAAATTATTAAATTAGATAAAAAATCTAAATAATAGTATTAATGTAGACTTATTTATTATTAAATAGTATTTTAAATATATTTAACAGAAAAAAAATCTAAATAATTTGTTTTCATAAATTATTTTTCACAACATTTGCATTCACAAAGTTCAAAACTTTATTGAAATGTTATCAAGAAAGGTGGAGGGAATAGACCCGTTGAAGCCTTAGCAACCCTTAGACTTACTAAGTAGGTGCTAAATTCTACTTGAAGCTGCGAATCATTTCTCGCTAATTCTAGATAGATAACTCAAATGCAAGTACTCATATCTATTTGCATAATTTTCTTTATAACATAAATTTTAAGTTGTCTCTGTTGAGGCTTAATTGACTTTAGGTTTAATTTTTAAAGGTTGTCTAATATAATGTTAGCTTTCCTTGAAAGACGATTCCTGTCTTTATTTTCAAAGTCAGGGGTCTGCTTTCATTTTTAGAGTAAAAGAAGAATGAGCAAAATTAAAGAAGAAATACAAAAACGAATTCTTGTCCTAGATGGTGCTATGGGTACTATGTTACAACGATATAGTTTTACAGAAGCAGATTTTAGAGGTGAGCGATTTAAAGATTACCCATCACCCTTACAAGGTAATAACGATTTATTGTCATTAACACAACCCAAGGCTATTGCAGATGTGCATAGACAATATTTTGAAGCTGGTGCAGACATTGTGGAGACCAATACATTTTCTGGTACAACAATCGCAATGGCTGATTATAATATGGAAGACTTGGTTTACGAACTAAATTACGAATCTGCAAAGATTGCAAAAGCAGTAGCAGAAGAATTTACAAATCAAAACCCTATGAAGCCCCGATTTGTAGCAGGTAGCATTGGGCCAACAAACAGAACGGCAAGTTTATCACCTGATGTAAATAAACCTGAATATAGAGCTGTCACTTTTGAAGAATTAAGAAAAGCCTACAAACAACAAGTAGAAGGATTAATTGATGGCGGTGTAGATGTGCTTTTAGTCGAAACCATCTTTGATACACTTAACGCAAAAGCTGCATTATTCGCTATCGAAGAAGTCAAGGAAGACAAAAATATTGATATTCCAATTATGGTATCAGGTACTATTACTGATGCTTCCGGAAGAACATTATCTGGACAAACAGTAGAAGCATTTTTAACTTCAATATCGCATATTCCATTATTAAGTGTTGGTTTTAATTGTGCCTTAGGAGCTGAGCAATTGCAACCTTATTTAAAACGATTGGCAAACAAAACAGAATTTTACACATCAGCACATCCAAATGCTGGTTTGCCAAATGCTTTTGGCGAGTACGATGAGACTCCAGAACAAATGCAATCCTATATTGAAGCTTACTTAAAGGATAATTTAATCAATATTATTGGTGGTTGTTGTGGCACAAGCCCAGCTCATATCAAAGCTATAGCAGATGTAGCTAAGAATTACAAACCTCGAGAAAACTCTGTCAGTTCGAGCGCTGTCGAGAACTATTAATCAATGAAGAATCAAAATAAATACCTAACACTATCAGGTCTAGAACCTCTTGTAGTTACTCCAGAATCTAACTTTATCAATGTTGGAGAACGCACTAATGTTACAGGTTCACGTAAGTTCCTTAGACTTATAAAAGAAGAAAAATACGAAGAAGCCTTAGCGGTAGCAAGAGAGCAAGTAGAAGGTGGTGCACAAATCATCGATGTTAATATGGACGAAGGTATGTTAGATGGCGTTTATGCCATGACTACCTTTTTAAATCTTATTGCTTCAGAACCAGATATTGCTCGTGTTCCTATTATGATTGATAGTTCTAAATGGGAAATTATAG
>CAZBMY010000026.1:6282-7962 GCA_964492855.1 uncultured Flavobacteriaceae bacterium | reverse complement strand
CCAGATATTGCTCGTGTTCCTATTATGATTGATAGTTCTAAATGGGAAATTATAGAAGCAGGTTTGCAAGTTGTACAAGGCAAAAGCGTAGTAAACTCTATTAGCTTAAAAGAAGGCGAAGCACAATTTAAACATCAAGCCAAGTTAGTAAAACGCTATGGTGCTGCTGTAATAGTTATGGCTTTTGACGAAAAAGGACAAGCAGATACTTACGAAAGACGTATTGAAATCTGTAAACGCTCTTATGATATTTTGGTAAATGAGCTAGGCTTTCCAGCTCAGGATATCATCTTTGACCCAAATATCTTTCCAGTAGCCACAGGAATGGACGAGCATCGAAAAAACGCATTAGATTTCTTTAATGCTACCAAATGGATTAGAGAAAACTTGCCCTATGCTAATGTTTCTGGAGGTGTGAGTAATGTGTCGTTTAGCTTTCGTGGAAACAATACCGTACGTGAAGCAATGCACTCTTCATTTCTGTATCATGCTATAAAAAATGGAATGAATTTAGGTATTGTAAACCCAACAATGCTCGAAATTTACGATGAGATTGATGGTGAACTTTTAGAACGCGTTGAAGATGTGCTATTCGATAGAAGAGATGATGCTACTGAACGTTTATTAGATTTTGCTGAAACTGTAAAAGGCAATAAGAAAGAAGATGTAGAAACCATTCAAGAATGGCGAAATGGGAAATTGCAAGACAAAATTACTCATGCTTTAGTTAAAGGTATAGATACATATATAGTTGAAGACGTAGAAGAAGCTAGACAATCTGTTTCTAGACCAATTGAAGTCATTGAAGGACACTTAATGACCGGAATGAATGTGGTTGGAGATTTATTTGGAAGCGGAAAAATGTTCTTGCCCCAAGTTGTAAAATCGGCTCGTGTAATGAAAAAAGCTGTAGCTTATTTACAACCATTTATTGAGGCAGAAAAAGATGGAAAACAAGAATTTGCTGGTAAGATTTTAATGGCAACAGTAAAAGGCGATGTTCATGACATAGGTAAAAATATAGTAAGTGTGGTGTTGGGTTGTAATAATTATGAGATTATTGACTTAGGCGTTATGGTGCCACCAGAAAAAATTATAGAAACTGCGGTAAAAGAACAGGTAGATGTAATTGGTTTAAGTGGCTTAATTACGCCGTCTTTAGATGAAATGGTTTATGTTTCTAAAGAATTAGAAAAACAGAATATTAAAATCCCATTAATAATTGGAGGCGCAACAACAAGTAAAGCGCATACCGCTGTAAAAATTGCGCCACATTATCAAAACACGGTAATTCATATCAACGATGCATCTCGTGCGGTAACTGTTGTTGGAGATTTATTGCAAGAGAATAATATATTGTACAAAAATCAAATAAGACAAGAGTATAATAAGTTTCGTGAGCAATTTTTAATTCGTGGAAAACAAAAAGAATATTTGCTGATTGAAGATGCTCGGAAAAATAAGTATAAAATTGATTGGCAAACAACAGATATAGTAAAACCAAAACAGTTAGGAATTCAAGTAATTGATGAGTTCGACATTAAAAAACTTGAAGATTATATCGATTGGTCACCGTTTTTTAGAAGCTGGGATTTACATGGTAAATATCCTAACATTTTAGAAGACGAAGTTGTAGGCGCACAAGCCAAAGAATTATTCAAAGATGCACAAGAATTGCTT
>CAZBMY010000026.1:3368-6182 GCA_964492855.1 uncultured Flavobacteriaceae bacterium | reverse complement strand
TTTTGTGTCACCACAGGTTTTGGAACCAAAGAGCTAGCAGAACAATTTGAAGCTGATAATGACGATTATAATTCTATTATGATTAAAGCTTTAGCTGACCGTTTAGCAGAAGCCTTTGCCGAATATTTGCATAAAGAAGTAAGAACAAAACATTGGGGATATGCATCAAGTGAAAACTTAACAAATCAAGAGTTAATAACTGAAGAATACAAAGGTATAAGACCAGCGCCAGGTTATCCAGCTTGCCCAGATCATTTAGAAAAAAATACAATTTGGAAGTTATTGAATGTCGAAAAAAACATTGGTGTAAAGCTTACAGAGAGTTTAGCAATGTGGCCAGCGGCTAGTGTTTCTGGTTATTATTTTGGAAATAAAGAAGCCAAATATTTTGGCTTAGGTAAAATTACTCAAGATCAATTAAAAGATTACGCTAATAGAAGAGAAATAAGCATAGACCAGGCTAAAAAGTGGTTAAACCCAAATCTAGTAGATTAATTATGAAAGTAACTCAACATATAAAAAATGCAAACGGAAACACACAGTTTTCTTTTGAAATATTACCACCATTAAAAGGTCAAGATATTCAGTCTATTTTTGATAATATAGATCCATTGATGGAATTTAATCCTCCATTTATAGACGTCACTTATCACCGAGAAGAGTATACCTTTAAAGATATGGGTAATGGTTTGCTAAAAAAACAGATTGTAAAAAAACGACCAGGTACCGTTGGTATTTGTGCGGCTATACAAAATAAATATAGTGTAGATGCAATACCGCATATATTATGTGGTGGTTTTACAAAAGAAGATACTGAGAATTTCTTGATTGATCTTGATTTTTTAGGAATTGATAATGTTGTGGCACTTAGAGGAGATGCGGTAAAAAATGAAACTTACTTTAAGCCCGAAAAGGAAGGTCATGCTTATGCAAGTGAATTAGTGAATCAGATTTCAGATTTAAATAATGGTATTTATTTAGATGATGAATTGGAAAATTGTAGTAAAACCAATTTTTGTATTGGTGTTGGCGCCTATCCAGAAAAACATGCTGAGGCTCCTAGTTTAGATAGTGATATTCATTTTTTAAAAAAGAAAATTAAAAAAGGTGCAGAATATATTGTAACGCAAATGTTCTTTGACAATCAGAAGTATTTCGATTTTGTAGAAAAATGTAGAAAGGCAGGTATCGAAGTACCAATAATTCCTGGCTTAAAACCCATAGCTACTAAGAAGCAGTTAAATTTAATCCCGCATAGATTTCATGTAGATTTACCTCAAGATTTAATTCTTGAAATTGTTAAGTGCAAAGACAATAGTCAAGTGAGGCAAGTCGGTGTAGAATGGTGTATTGAACAGTCTAAAGAATTACAGAAAGCAGGTATACCTTTTTTGCATTATTATTCAATGGGAAAAAGTAGCAATGTAAAAAAAGTAGCTGAAGCTGTTTTTTAATGGTAACGTATATTTCGGGTTAACTTAACATTTAAGAAAAGTTATATCTAGATTTTTGTGAAAAAGATAAACAATGAAAACGATTAAGAAATATAAGTCTGAGTTAAGATTTGGTATTCAAATTTTGCTGTTAACAATTACCTCTCTGATAGTAGCCTACTTTTTGTTTTAATGGATAAGTTATTTAATATAGCGACTCATTTTTGCTTACATTTACGACTTTAAAATGTGAAAATGCAAAAAGGATTAGTAAGTTTATTTTGTTTGTTGTCGTTACTTTTATCGGCTCAAAATGAAACTTCAGATTCCTATATTGATTTCAATTATTTTAAAGGTTATATCGCATTACATAATAATGATATTCTTGGACTAATAACTGGTCAGCCTGAAGGTTTTATGCTAAGTTGGAATAAGAAAACCTTTGGAAAAGAAGCTTGGGAACAACGTTATAACTATCCTGATTATGGCGTTTCTTTTATTTATCAAAACTTAAAGAATGATAACTTAGGAAATAATTTTGGGTTCTATGCGCACTATAATTTCTATTTCCTAAAAAGAAACCTAATGTTGCGTGTAGGTCAAGGTATAGCGCATACGTCCAACCCTTATGATAGAATAGAAAACCCAAAAAATATTGCATTTGGCTCTCATTTATTGAGTAGTACATACCTCATGCTTAATTATAAGAAAGAACGAATTTTTAATCGTTTTGGATTTCAAGCGGGTGTATCACTTATTCATTATTCTAATGCAAATGTTAAGGCGCCAAATACGAGTATTAATACTATAGCATTAAATGCAGGGCTAACTTATAATTTAGATGAAGCGGATGTGAAATATGAAGCCGACTCAATTTCTGAAAAATTCACAGAATCTATAAAATATAATTTAGCATTTAGAAGCGGTATTAATCAAAGTGATATTGTAGGTAGTGCGCAATATCCATTTTATATTTTATCTGCCTATGCAGATAAACGTCTTAGTCATAAAAGTGCCATACAATTAGGTGCAGATGTGTTTTTTTCAAACTTCTTAAAAGAATTAATACGCTTCCAAAGTACAGCAAACTTGGGTGACGGTGTCACAGGAGATGAGGATTTTAAGCGTGTGGGTATTTTTGCCGGTCATGAGTTGTTTATAAATAGAATGTCAATAGAAACTCAATTGGGGTATTATATATATTATCCTTTTGATTTTGAAGGCCGAACGTATATAAGAATTGGTCTTAAACGTTATTTTGGAAAGAAGCTATTTGGTGCAATTACACTTAAGTCTCATGGCGCAAAAGCAGAAGCTGTAGAATTTGGAATTGGAGTACGGTTATGAAAAAATGGACATACATAATAATTGGGTTTTTAAT
>CAZBMY010000026.1:0-3268 GCA_964492855.1 uncultured Flavobacteriaceae bacterium | reverse complement strand
GGAATTGGAGTACGGTTATGAAAAAATGGACATACATAATAATTGGGTTTTTAATATGTAGCTGTGATAGTGAAAACGCTTCCGACTGTTTTCAAACAGCAGGAAATAGTATTGAGCAAGAATTTTCTGTAACTGATTTTAATAAGATTTTGGTTAATCGTGATGTTGAGTTAATCATAAAACAAGGTTCTGAACAACGGGTAGTAGTACAAACGGGAGATAATTTATTAAATGATGTTACTGTTGAGGTTATTGATGGGCAATTGATACTTTCAGATAATAACTCATGTAATTTTGTGCGCGATTTTGGTATAACAAAAGTATTTGTAACCACACCAAATTTAACCGATATTAGATGTTCTACACAGTTTGAAATTAAGTCTGATGGTGTATTGGCTTTTGAAAATTTGAATTTAATATCAGAAGATTTTAATGTTTCAGACACGTTTCCAATAGGAGATTTTAGACTAAATCTAGATGTGAAAAATTTACGAATTGTATCTAACAATTTGTCTTTCTTCTATCTATCAGGAGAAGTGGAGGACTTAAATATAAATTTTGCTTCAGGAGACGGACGTTTTGAAGGTAAGGATTTGATAGCTCAAAATATTTCAATCTTCCAAAGGGGCTCTAATGATATGCTTGTAAATCCGCAACAATCTATTAGAGGTACAATTTTTTCTACAGGTAATGTGATTTCGTTTAATAAACCACCAATAGTTGAGGTAGAAGAAGTGTTTAAAGGCCGATTAATTTTTACTGATTAGTTAGTTCTCTAAATAAACTTTCTAAACTCGTGTTCTTTTGATTTAGTTGAAGAATTTTCAAATCATTATCATGTGCAAAATCAAAAACATGAGACCGCATATCATCTTTAGTAGAAAATGTGATTTCATAAATAAAGTCATGCGTGTTTTTTACCTTATTCACTTTAGGTAGCTTTAATAGAAAGGCATCTTCTACACGATAATCAAATTCAACAACAACAATTTGTTCTTGATCATCGCGTAAATCTTCTAAATATTTATCAGCTACAATTTCGCCTTTATTTATAATTATTACGCGGTCACACATGGCTTCAACCTCTTGCATAATATGCGTGGATAGAAAAACGGTTTTTTCTTTTCCTGCTGTTTTTATGAGATGTCTAATATCTACTAATTGGTTTGGATCCAATCCTGTTGTAGGTTCATCTAAAATTAAAACATCAGGATTGTGAAGCAATGCATTCGCCAAACCTACACGTTGCCTATAGCCTTTAGATAATTGTCCTATTTTTTTATGAGCTTCGGGTGTAAGACCAGTCATCACAATAACCTCTTCAATACGTTGCTTGCCTACTTTGTAGACATTAGCGTTAAAACTAAGGTACTCTCTGACAAATAAGTCGGTGTACAAAGGATTATGCTCTGGTAGATAGCCAACAGATTTTTGCACACTCTGTTTATCTTTAGCAATATCGAAGTTATTGACTTTTCCTTCGCCCTCAGTTGGCGTGATATATGTTGTTAATATCTTCATCATTGTCGATTTTCCAGCACCATTTGGACCGAGGAAACCAACAATCTCAGCAGGTTTCACAGAAAAGGAAATATTGTTAAGGGCTTTTTGGTTGCCATATACTTTGGAAATATCTTTAACTTCTATCGACATCTAAAAAAAGGTTTTTTCAAAAATAGGTATTAAAAAGAAAACGTAATTAGGAAAAAAGTATTTCAACTATTTTTATTTTTCGATTTATTAGTTACTTTAGCCACAGTTATAAAAATTATGCAAGCAAATTCTAGATATTACAACTGGTTTTACTACTTCTTTTCAAAAGAAGCGAGGCTTAGTATGTGATATTTAAAACATATAAATTATAAAAGTCTCGATTTTGAAATCGAGACTTTTTTTGTATTAGGATAAAAGATAATAATGAATTCAGTAAACCATATAGCCATTCAAGGAATTAAAGGTTCTTTTCACCACAGTGTAGCCAAAAAATGTTTTGATAAGATTGGTCAGTTTACTGAGTGTATGACTTTTGATGCTCTAGTTGACTCTCTTTTACAAAAGAACGTCGATATTGCTATAATGGCTATTGAGAATTCAATTGCAGGCTCAATAATTCCTAACTACGCATTAATAGATTCAAATGACGTTCAAATTACGGGAGAATACTATCTAGATATTCAGCATAATTTAATGGCTTTGTCAAATCAAACCATAGCAGATATTAAAGAGGTGCATTCTCACCCTATGGCGTTATTACAATGTAAAGCATTTTTTAAAAATTATCCTCATATTAAACTAGTAGAAGCAAAAGACACTGCTGATGTCGCTAAATATATTTCAAAACATCAAAAAAAAGGTATAGCAGCTATTGCAAGTACAACAGCTTCTGAGTTATACGGTTTAAGCATTTTAGAACACAGTATTCAGACCATAAAGCATAATGAGACACGTTTTGTTATTCTTAGTAATAATGATAATGCGTATAATGAGGAATCAATAAACAAAGCATCTCTAAAATTTGAATTGGGAATTGAGCGTGGTAGTTTGGCTGCTATTCTAAATGTATTAAGTGATTGTAAGCTTAACTTGACCAAAATACAGTCTTTACCAAAAATTAATACGCCTTGGAGGTATGCTTTTTTTGTAGATGTTACCTTTGATACATATTCAGATTACGAAAAGGCAAAATCCATAGTAAGTATTATGGCAGAGAATTTTAAAATTTTAGGCGAATATAAAAATAGAAAATTATGATAGAAGTAGCTGACCGATTAAAACAGGTAGAAGAATACTACTTCTCTGTAAAACTTAAAGAAGTAGCTTTTTTAAAGTCCCAAGGGAAACCGATTATTAATCTAGGTATTGGTAGCCCTGATTTAGACCCGCCTTTAAAAGCTGTTATGGCTCTAGAGGAAAGTTTAAATCATGCAGGAGCTCATAAATATCAAAGCTATCAAGGAATACCAGAGTTTAGAGATGCTGTTGCTGACTTTTATAAATCGCATTATAATGTGTTTTTGAGTCCAAAGACTGAAATTTTACCCTTAATGGGAAGTAAAGAAGGTATCATGCATATTTCTATGGCTTTTTTAAATAAAGGTGATAGTGTTTTAGTACCCAATCCTGGTTATCCAACGTATGCTAGTGTTGCAAAATTATTAGAAGCTAAGCCTGTTTTTTATGATTTGAAAGAAGATAATAATTGGTTGCCAGATTTTATTGCTTTAGAGCGGATGGATTTAAGTAAGGTAAAAATCATGTGGGTTAATTA
>CAZBMY010000025.1:13967-16031 GCA_964492855.1 uncultured Flavobacteriaceae bacterium | reverse complement strand
TTTAATTGGGTATAAATAGTTTCATCCCAAGTACTCGGATGTTTGACATCTATCCATATGACATCACGGTACTCACTATCAATTAATGCCAAATCAGGAGTTGCTGAGCCATCAAACTGGCCCTTTTTACTAATCGCCGAAACTGTTCCAAGGAAAAACATTCGCTTGCGACCTGCAATATCTTTTATATAGGGTCTAAATTCTACAGGTTTATTTGCATCCCAGTCAAATTCTTTACGAGACTCTATAATTTTTAATGGCATTGCCGAAACTCCTGCATAACCTTGCTTTTTACTAGCATGATCATAATAATACATGACATCTGTACCATCCGCAGGTATAAATACACTATAACTCAAACTCGTTCGCTCATCACCTACTGGTTCTAAACCAAACCAATGGTATAAGCCACTATATGCATTGGTATTACTATCAACAAAATCAAAATCGGTAACATAAGGTTGTTGATTCTGGTCCTGAGGCATATCTGGTATTTTTACCGCAGTTTCCATATTCCATGGTAATGGGTCACTAAAACCACCTAAAAACTTTAAAGATTCAGCCTGTAATTGAGATACTGTTTCTGATAATGTATTCTGTTTGTTTAAAAACGGGTGATTTTTAATCTCATTTGGTGCAATAAATGTTCCTTTACCAATAGTAATACGCTCTAGATAATCGTTAAAATCATGATCGCCATTATCAACTATCATAACACCTCCAAAGGTTGGATACGGGAAGAAAAAACCTTTCCATTTTATTAAACTTACAACCTGTACCCAATCACCATTATCATTTTTCATATAGAATGTATCGCTAGGCTCATAATTAAATAACATCCAAGGATTAAATCTTTGAACTACAGCATTGTACGTGTTTCTACTAAACTTTAAAGTTTCACCAATAGAAAACGTTACAGGGATTCGATTTTCATTAGAAAACCTTGGGAAAGGCGTTGTACTACTTACTGAAAATACTTCTTCTGTATTATCACTAATACGCTGCATGATGTACTTCTCTGAAGGTTGAATGGCCATTGTCCATTTATTCTCATCATCAACACGTACTAAATGCGGAAGTGAGACATCTTTTGTTTCGCCTACACTTTCATTAGCCATTGAAAAAATATTTCGTAATGGTTGTATACGTTCGTTTTGAGTTAAGGGCAATTCATGAATTTCAACTTTATTTAAATTATTAAATACGTTGTAGGTTTTCATATAATCGTACATACCATAATGCCAACCAAAGGCATATAAGATTCCAAAAAACACTACTAAAAGTCCCAATATGCCCAAGCGTTTGCCTGTACTAGCCGTTTTCCTGAATTTTCTTAAGCCTAAAATGAGTATTGTTATACAAACAACTATTACAAAAATATACTTCCTTAAAAATAATAATGCAGGTTGATAATCGTCTCGTAATACAAATAGAAGAATAAGCACTACTAAGCTTAGTAATACCGTAATTACTTTTTGTTTACGACCTTTTCTCCAGTATGATTTTATCATATTATGTTTATTACATTAATCCTTTATCCTTTAGACGCTCTCGTGCCGATTTCTCTTTTTTATCTAAAGTTTTGGTTGTTTCAGACGTCATCTCGTTTTTTACATCATCTACTTCTTTAGTATCTTTAGTATCTTTAGTTCTTAGATCTTCAATTAGATCTTTTCCTTTTTCAAAAGCATCACCTACCATATCGCCTATAGAATCACTTTTTTCTTCTATAACCTCTGTAGACTTAATGACAAAGCTTGCGAGGTATGTACCCAGTAAAGTACCTGCAGCAAATGAAGCAAAAGCTGAAATACCATTATAACTAGAAAATACCGCTAATGGTGTTAAAAATTCGACGATTAAAGCTGCGATTAATACTAAAGCAACTACAAAAATAAGTCTTGGTATTAAGCTCTGTTTATAAACAAATCCTTTAGGATTGTCAGCTGACATTTGTAACTCTTTACTATTAACAATTTTATTTAATAAACGATAGGCGCCATTACCATTAGACTCTCTCCAATACAAGAAAATTCCTAATAAAATAGCGGCAATAAATATGAC
>CAZBMY010000025.1:10710-13867 GCA_964492855.1 uncultured Flavobacteriaceae bacterium | reverse complement strand
TAAACGAATCATCCCACATTTCATAATTTTTATAAAACTGATCTTTATCATACCAATAAAGAAATAAAACATCTTTAGGTGCAATATTGATTAGGAGTTTCCAGATTAAATCTTGATGTTGCACAGATAATGAAGAATGGGGTTTGTGAAGCGCAAAATACATCTGTTTATCTACCATATCTTCAAGCTTATAAGCATTACTTCGTTCTAATCGCTCTAAATATAACTCTACGCTCATCACCTTCTTCCTAGATACAACATCAAGCTTATTCAAATAACTTTTAAACAAAACCGAATCTGATAAAATATCTCTTATAGGATGCTTAGTATCTTGTAGACGTTGAGCAAATTCATATTTTTTTATTCTATCATACTTGTCCGTGTTAACAACATCTTGGAGATTACAATCTATTATGATATGATCACGCATTTTCTCTACAAGTTGCTCATGAGAGACATGATACATTAAAACATCATGAATCGTATCTTTAATAGCCTCTTTATAGGTAGCCATATCTTCGAAAACAACTATAGTTTTTATAAAATCTCTTAAAACATATACACCTCCATAAGCCTTTGTATAAAAGGAGCCTGATTGAAACTTTAGATTTGGTAATTGTAAATCTCTACCACGCAAATCACCATAGGTCTTTGCAGACTCTAGAATCTGAGCTTGCAAGTCTTCATCAATAAAGTTATGATTGGTTTTAAATTTTTCGATGAGCAACTTTTGTTCTCGTTGTTGATGATATAAATTATCCATCAAATGAAAATTTATTGTAATCTCATCGTATTTAAGGATATCTAAAGGTTCATAAAATGAATCAATTTTTTGGTCAAAATCTATTATGATGGCCGAATCTCTTGTAATATCATTAATTTTTTTTGAGTAACTCTTAAAAATCAATTGCATCATATCTCTATCGAAGGAATGATACGGTGAATACACTGGTTTTCTGTTTTGCAACGGCGAAATTATAATGCCATGAGGGTTAGACGGTCCATTACACATGTAATTGTCGTCCTCTTTTTCTTCGGCAATTTCTGGGCTCCAACCTATTCCATCAATAGAAAATGTCTTAAGCTTTGTTTTAGTAAAACCTAATTTCTCCAGGCATTTATTATAATGCTCCACGAGTTTCCCGCTTACCGGAATGAGTTCACTTCTGTATAAATTGGCGTCTTTTAATTTTTGCATGTTCTTTACAATGCTTTAGTCTTGTTTGCCAAATTGTTCTCTAGCTTCTGTTTCAATATTTAATTGATTGATTCTAGCGTCTACCTTTCGCTTAAAATCTGTATCTGCTATTGTTGCTACATTATCTAAATAACGAATAACTTCTTGTCGTCTGATATCTGAAAAATTTAATCCCTTCATATTCGTTTTCATCAATTCTTGAAGCATATTAAACTTGGTTTCATAATTCTTTTTGAAATATTTATCTGGGTTTTCAAACCAATCCGTTTCCAAATCAAAATCTGTTAAACGCAAAGATATTGCCGATTGGATATTACGAACATCTCGTGATGAAAAGAACGGAAATATCTTCTGAATCTCTTTATAGAGTGTCGCATAAAACATGTGGTCTTCATTTTGATGCAGTTTTTCTACTTTATCAAATGTATCATGCACTCGCTCTTCTGTAGGTTTTTCAACAGCATTAAGAATTTCCCCCATGCTTTTAGCCAATCCTTGGTCTGCTAAATAGTTATAGCCTTCTGGATTGTTCATATTTATAAACTCTGGCATGGTATCTTGTAACTTTCGCCACCATAAATGGTCTTGGTCTAAAAAATCATGCTCAGTACGTGCGCCATCTATCTTAAAACGTCCTTGTACTCTAGAGATAACGGCTTTATCTAACATCTCTGGTAAATTGGTAAATAAACCTATTGAGCTATTACCGTAATTAACAGCATAAGCACCTTCGGTATATCTTAAAAACACACCGATAACCTCTTTTACACCAGCAGAAACACCTTGCGCCGTTCGCTCTTGTAAATTATTTTCGGCATCATCAATTGGTGCAAAAATGAGCTTGGTTGGGTCTTGCAAAGGTTTCATCCATTCTACCATTTTCTCAGCAGAGCCACCTTGAAATGTACTAATCAACGTATCTGGCATTGGGTGAAATAAAAATGGGATATCTAGATTATCGCAATGTTCTTTTAATCGTGTAGCAATAGCTGCAATGAGCATACTTTTCCCAGTTCCAGGAATACCGTAACCCATAAAAACTGGCATAAAACCACCTAACTCTTGAAACGGGTTTTTCTGAGCTTCAAAATCATAGCTCAACATACGCTCAGTCAAACGACGTGCAAAATGCTTGGCATCTCTATTACCTACAATCTGTTCAAATTGAATCTTGTTAAACTCAACACTTTTTGCAGTACCTTCAAAGGTATTGCTCCAGCCGTCAATTGCAAAGTCACTGTTTTCTAGTTTATACGCTCTATCGACAATAGTTTCAGTATATTCTAATGTACTTTTTCGAAGTTGAATTTCAGAAATTAAAGCTTCAAAATAAACAACTGTAAAATCTACGACATCTTTATCTGATTTTATGATTTCTGGATGCCCCAAATATTTGTCATAATAAAATAAACTACAAGACATTCCTTTTAAAGGTGTTAATAAAGACACCTCTGGTATACCTGCAAATTTCTGCTTCATGACACTTAAATCGTCAGATGCAGTAGGTTTTAAATCATGTAGAATCTTATAGGCTAGAGAGAATAACATAAAAGCAGTCGCTGTGTGCATTTTACTTTCATATTCACGTTTTCCATTATTATCAAGTGCCGATTTATTTTCTATTAATGAAGATAATCCTGATGCATCGTAGTAACTATCTCGTATCCATAAACCTAAACCAATACCTTCTTGAACGGCGTATAATGTACTATTTAAGTGTACAGGCAATGCTACAGACTCTGGTAATAGTCTTTTTTTGAGCTCTAAAATGGTTTTTGAAACAGATATAATTTCTGTAGTTCCATTTCCTTTTGCTCTGGACAAATACAAAAGAATAGATTCGTCCTTATTATCCTTATCTTTATTACGTGCACGCTCACCTTGCTCCCATTGGATACTTTTAATATAAGATGTAGCTTCATCACGAAGCATATCAAGTTCGGTTTGTTTTATAGGGAA
>CAZBMY010000025.1:0-10610 GCA_964492855.1 uncultured Flavobacteriaceae bacterium | reverse complement strand
ACTTGAATAGGCGGTTTTGCCAATTTATCAATGATTTCGGGTGTTTTGTTATACAATAATTGAATAATGCGGTGGGGCGCCAAAACATACTTTTGTTTCTTTATATTTCCCCACTTCTGAAACGTTTGTTTACTAAAAAAACTACCTTCTTTAAATTCTGAAGTCGATTTAACTTCATCGACTTTTAATGAAAACGCATAACTTTCGAGAGGTATTTCTTTTCTTGAAATTGCTTCTAAAATGGTATGTGTAATCTCATTTTCGTCTTTTGCAAATACATTATGCAACGGTCCTAAATCAATTCTCTTTAAATGCTTAGGCAATAGCTCAGGTAATTTTCTATCAATAGCATAAGCCATTGCATCTAAATTCATATTACGGTCTGCTGCTTGCTTTATGGCTTTATATACTTCTTTTTTGTCCTTTATTGGATCTCTCCCATCATAGTTGAAATACATAAAACAAATAAAAGGTCTATTATGTGAAACATCATAAAAACTCCAACTTGTCATATACTCAGCAATACTAGGGTTTGGTGATTTTAATATTTTACCCTGTACAAATCGATTAAAAATAAACTGTTGTTTCACATTGGTATAATACACAATTGATGACGCTTGAAATAACCGCGACTTTTTAATAGGTTCTTTCTTTCGCATTAGAGTGTCCAAGAATTCGTCTTGTAATATCTCAACGCTTGTTAATCTATTGAGATACTCTTCGCGTAAAGCCAAGTCGTTAAACAAATAACGAAACTCCAAGTAGTTTGGGAATCCGGAGTCGGTTAAATCTATTTTCATATTATCCTCATCATCATACATGTATTTCACACGCATAGCTTCTATGGAGTACAATAATAAATCACAATATTGTTTAAAGAACACTAACTCTTGTTCAGAACACAACTGCTGTTGTTGCATTTTTACTATGAGCTCCTTTACCGTAAAGTCTACCATACGATGATAAAACTCATATTGTTGCTTGGAGTCTAATTGTGCTGAATCTAAAGGGGTTACAATCATTTTTAGTGGTCAGTATTCAGTAAGTAACATGCCGTTTATGTACATCAATTTGAATTAAAGAGTACTGAAAATTACATACGAGCTACTTAATAGTTTATCCGAGTAAATCGTCTTCTCCTTCTGGTTTTGGAGCTTCTCCATTAGAATCATCACCTTCAGGGTTAGGTACAGTATTATCTGAGTTATAGTATTCATCAAAAATTGCTTTCATATCTATACCATAACGTTCAGCAAAGTTTTTCTGTAACTCCACATCTTTAGTTCTAATCTCTTTAAGTGCTTCTGCATAACTGCCATAAATACCTTGCATTACTTTCTCATGAACAGGAATGTTATCCATCATGTCTTGACGAGCACGAGCACTTGCGGAATGCATAGCTGCTAATGTTTCTCCTATATGCTCATCTGTTTTAACACCTAAGTGCTCTAAAATTGCTGCAAACTCTTGGTCTGTACGTGCTTTTAATGCAACTACGTATCCGTCGTAATATTTTAAACGTTCATCGGTATCACTTTTAAGTTTTGCACGATGTGTTTGTAAATTACTACGTAAAGACGTTAATACTTTAATCGTTAAATTATGTTTATGTACAAAACTATCTTTTGATGCAGCCAATGTTGTGTATGCATTTTTAAGTCCCTCTAGTTCTTCAACAGATTGCTCTAGCTTTGTCACCTTAGATAAAGCTTCAGAATATTCTGTAGATTGTTTATCTGCAACATCGGTTAAAGCTTGTCGCGCTTGTTTTAATAGGGCATACTCTGCTTCTAACTTATCTTCTACTTCGGCTTTCTTTTCTAAAGCCTTTGTGTGGTTTTTACTTGCTTCTACAATGGCATCTTGCAATTTATCCTCTACTTCTTTGATTTCAATTTCACGATCTTTTAAGCGTTTTATTGCCGCTTGACTTTTAAAAGACAGTTCGTTTAGTAAAGTTTGAACATCGGCCGTTTCAATACGTTCTTGAAACATAGCTTTGGCTTTGTTATCTGCAGCATCACGCTCTTTTTGAGCAGCTGCTAATTCGTCTTCAGCCTTTTTTATTTTACTTTTTCGTCCCCAAAGATTATTCCACCAAGTATCTGGTTTATTATTTGCATCTTCAAGCTCTACTTTAGCTCGCTCTAATCGTTTGATGGCATCATCAATGATTTTTTGCTCAGATTTATTTAAGGCAGAAAATCCTTCGAACATTATACCAACTTCGTCTTGATAATCCGTTAAATCCTTAATAGCATCTAAAAGTGTAGTCCTATCCTTCTCTGCCATATCTACCACATTATCCAATGTGGCATTCAATATTTTTTGACGACTTTCTGGGTCATCTTCTTGGGCTAATTTAGACTTCATTTGGTCAATGGCTTTTCCCCAATTGACATCAACTTTTTCTGGTTTTTCTTGCGAATTGGTTTCTAATAAATCAAAATCATCAGACATATGCTATGTGTTATTTTTAAGGTTGAACAAATTTGGATAACAATTTCGGTATTTTTTATCAGTATAAAAAGATTCCTACTAAAATATAAGTGCTAAATTTCGAATATTTGTTACAACTTGATATGTACTTAATTCTTAATTTTATACCAAACTGATACTATTATGTTATGAAGATCATCAAAATTGCACTATTTATTTCTTGCATATCTGTTTTAAATTCTTGTAAATCAGACACTAAAAATAAAAATGGCGCAGAAACAGCATCAATAAAAGTCAAGCCTATAAATCATGGCACTTTAGTACTCAAAAGTACTGATTATAACTTTTATGTTGACCCTGTTGGTGGTGCTGATAAGTTTAATGGCTATGGAAAGGTTGATTTTGTATTAATCACAGATATTCATGGTGACCATTTAAACATAGAAACTTTACAAGGTCTTAATCTTTCAAATACAACATTAATAGCACCAAAAGCAGTTGTAGATAAGTTACCTAAAAATATTGCTAAAACAGTAGTTACACTTAACAATAAAGATGTTTTTGAAAATGAAAATCTAAAAATTGAAGCTATTCCTATGTATAACTTGAGAGAAGAAGCCTTGAAATTTCATACAAAAGGGCGTGGTAACGGTTATGTAATTAATGTAGATGGGCAACGCATATACATCTCTGGCGACACAGAAGATATACCTGAAATGCGAAATTTAAAACATATTGATGTTGCTTTTGTTTGTATGAATTTACCTTACACAATGACAGAAAAAAGTGCAGCAGAAGCTGTTTTAGATTTTAAACCAAAAAAAGTATATCCATACCATTATCGAGGAAAAGGTATGATTAGTGATGTAAATACCTTTAAGAATCAAGTAAATACTAAGAATTCTGAAATTGAAGTCGTGCTCTTTAACTGGTATTAATAACACTTAATCGTATAAATGTTAATAAGTAATTTGTAAATTATTTATTATGAATAAGTTATAAATTCAACTTTTTTACTATATTGCACCATATCCAAGTCTAAATTAAACACAAATGAAAGGATTTTTCCTACTTTCTTCCTCAGCCGTAAGCACTCATCAGCTTACCCTCATACTGCTTATTGTTTGCTTTGTATTTATCGTTTTAATAGGTATTGCTATTATTAAGATGTATAAGCTAAAGGCACAGAATAAGAAGTTAATGGAAACTAATGCTTTTAAAGATGTAGACGAAAGTTATAAAGACTTTACAGGTGGTCATCTTTATGGTGATAATTAATATTTTATGGAGGATTCTTCAAGAGTAATAGCCGTTTTATCAATTGGTTTTACAACTATTCTCATATTACTTGTAATTAATATTTATAAAGTGAGAAAGCTTAATAAAGAAAACGACAAACTAAAAGAAAATATAAACTAAAAAAAGCCAGCGAATGCTGGCTTTTTTTAGTTTATATAGTAAATGTATTACCTCACTAACTTTTTATACTTAATACGCTTAGGCATTAAATCACCTCCTAAACGTTTCTTCTTGTTTTCTTCATAATCAGAAAAACTTCCTTCAAAAAAGTATACCTGTGAATCGCCTTCAAAAGCTAGTATATGTGTACAAATACGATCTAAGAACCATCTATCGTGAGAAATAACAACAGCACAACCTGCGAAATTTTCTAAACCTTCTTCTAAAGCACGAAGCGTATTAACATCCAAATCATTTGTAGGCTCATCTAATAACAATACATTACCTTCTTCTTTTAAAGTCATTGCTAAGTGTAAACGGTTACGTTCACCACCAGATAATAAGCTTACTTTTTTATTTTGCTCACTCCCTGAAAAATTAAAACGGCTTAAATAGGCTCTAGAATTA
This sequence comes from uncultured Flavobacteriaceae bacterium, assembly GCA_964492855.1. GTDB lineage: Bacteria > Bacteroidota > Bacteroidia > Flavobacteriales > Flavobacteriaceae > Winogradskyella. Next base: position 6,305 of record CAZBMY010000025.1, on the reverse strand, counting down.
ACTTGTTTTCCGCCCATCATTACCAACTCTTGTTCATCGCTAAAATTCTGCCAAATGGTTTTGTTTTGATCTATATTAGAGTGGGATTGATCTACATATGCTATTTTAGCTGTCTCACCAACAATAAACTCGCCTTTATCAGGTGTTTCTTCTCCCATTATCATTCTAAAAATTGTGGTTTTACCAGCACCATTTGGCCCAATAACACCTACAATACCTGCTTGTGGTAAATTAAAATTTAAATCCTCGTACAACAGTTTATCTTCATATCCTTTACTGACACCCTTTGCCTCGATGACATTTGTCCCCAAGCGTGGTCCATTAGGAATATATATTTCAAGTTTTTCATCAAGTTGTTTTTGGTCTTGACTCATTAACTTATCGTAATTTTTTAGACGCGCTTTTTGTTTGGTCTGACGTCCTTTTGCGCCTTGACGAACCCATTCTAATTCTCGTTCTAATGTTTTTTGACGTTTAGAAGCCGTTTTGCTTTCTTGCGCCATTCGTTTTGATTTTTGGTCTAGCCAAGACGAGTAATTTCCTTTCCAAGGAATACCTTCACCTCTATCGAGTTCTAAAATCCAACCAGCAACATTATCTAGGAAATATCGATCGTGCGTTACTGCTATAACTGTTCCTTTGTATTGTGCTAAATGATGTTCTAACCAATGTACTGACTCCGCATCTAAATGGTTTGTTGGCTCATCTAATAATAAAACGTCTGGCTCTTTTAGTAATAAACGACAAAGTGCTACACGACGACGCTCACCTCCAGAAAGCACTGATATTTTTTTATCACCATCCGGAGTTCTTAGAGCATCCATAGCAATTTCTAGCTTTGTATCTAGTTCCCAGGCATTTGATGCATCAATTTGATCTTGCAATTCGGCCTGACGATTCATAAGCTTTTCCATCTTATCTGCATCACTATAGACTTCTTCTAAACCAAATTGGTCATTAATGCTGTTATATTCGTCTAGAATTGCTACAGTTTCTGCAGCGCCTTCTTTTACAATTTCTAATACTGTTTTTTCTTCATCTAACTGTGGTTCTTGTTCTAAGTAACCAACAGAATAATCTTGGGAAAACACAACATCACCTTGATAGTTTTTATCTACACCAGCTATTATCTTTAATAACGTTGATTTACCAGAACCATTAAGGCCTAAAATTCCAATTTTTGCTCCGTAGAAGAAACTTAAATAGATATTCTTTAACACAGGTGTATTAGCAGATTGAAACGTCTTAGTTACACCAGACATTGAAAAAATTATCTTTTTATCATCACTCATTATACACGACCTTTTAAAGCATTAAACACCCACGCTATACAGAAAAAACCTCCACCAACGGCAGCAAAGCCCCAGCCTGCAACATCATCATATCTAAAAGCGCCTAAGGCTATTAAACATAATCCAACTATTATCATTATTGTCGTAGCCCAAGCCAACACTGTATTTTTATTCATTGCCATATTATCTATTTTTAAGGGAAAGACAAATATCGCATTTTTAACTGAAAAAAGCACCCTTCAACAAGGTGCTTTTCATGAATCTAATAAATTCTATCTAATTAAAATTTCATAGGAACCTCTATGATAATTAACTCTGAATTTTCATTACTATTAATGGTCAGACTCTCTGTTTCATATACACCTAATGCATCTCTTTTAATAAGTCTTTTGTCATTTACTGACATCGCCTTCTACAATAAATATATACAAAAGCATATCCTCTTGTATTTGCTTTGTGAACTATAGTTTTCATGATTCTGTTTTTATTCTCATATAATGAGAAGCTAATGATACTATATTTATATTCTTAGTTCTAATTGAATTTGACTGTGCTCAGTCTGACAATAATTTAATTTGCTGGAAGAAATCCCATTTTACCCATTTGGTAATCGCGCATAGCTTCAATTAATTCAGTTTGATTATTCATAACATAGGGCCCATAAGTCGCTACAGGCTCATTAATTGGTGCTCCTGAAAGAAACAACAATAAACTCTCTTGCTCAGCTTCTATTGAAAACCCTTCTCCATCTTGATTGAATTGAATCAATTGATTCTGATTTAATTCTAAAGTTTCAGAATCATTGACCCTTGCCTTTCCCTTTAATAAGTATAGCATACCCTGATGTGAGTCTGAGAACTCTATGGTTTGCTTACCACCAATCTTTGCTTCTATCATAAAAGCATTTACTGAAGTTTGCGTTCCTATCTTTCCGTATTTACCAACTAATTCTCCTGCTATTATTTTAGTTTCAACTTTGTTATCATCTGAAGTGGTGCTATTAAAATCATCGTATTTTGCATGTTGATAATTCGGCTGCATCATTTTTTTATCAGCCGGAAGGTTTAACCATAACTGAATTCCTTCTATAGTTCCGCCTTTTTTCACGAACTCTTTTGTTGGTCCTTCAGCATGTATAATACCTCGTCCAGCAGTTGTCCATTGTACATCTCCAGCTTTAACTACACTTTCGTTTCCCAAAGAATCACGATGTAATTGTTCACCCTGAAACAAAAAAGTTACGGGTTCAAAACCTCGATGCGGATGTGGACCCAAATCAAATGGGTTACTTCTTTGGTCAATTTTATAAGGTCCATAATGATGTAACAGAATAAATGGGTCAATCATATCTATCTCTTGCGTTGGCAAAGGCTGACGTAATCTAATTGGCCCCATGTTTACAAAATCACTTCGACCTACTCTTTTTGTTGTATTTAGTTTCATAATAAATCTATTTTAAATATTTCCCATGGAAAATATTAGATTAAAAAATGCATTATCGCATTTTATCTAGAAGATGACTAAGCTGTTCTGCTTCTTCCTCTGAAAGATTTTTTAATAAATCCCTATTAATATTCTTAGGGATATCATTCAAAAGACTCAGGCCTTCTTGAGTAATTACAATCTTTACTACACGCCTATCTTCTTCGGATGGTAAACGCTCTATAAATCCTTTAGCACAAAGCTTATCCATAAGCCTTGTCGCGTTTGGAGCACGTTCTAACATTCTATCCTTTATGGTTTGAACTTTTAAAGCTCTATTAGCGCCTCTTAAAATTCTAAGTATATTATATTGTTGTGGAGAAATCCCAAAAGGTTTAAAGAATTCATTCTGATAGCTTGTTATCCAATTGGCTGTATATATAATATTCAGTAGTGCCTTAATTCGATTATTCTCAAACTTTGAATTGATATCTTTAGTTAAATCTCCCATCTTATTAGTTTACAGTTTTCAGTCGCAGTAATAAGTCTCACTGTTGCCAAAAAACTTTGTTTTTATGTTAAACTTTCAGCCAACTGTTCTACCTCTTCTAATAATTGGCTGTTCAATTCGTTATTTGTAATCTTTCCATCTGAAAAATTATCATTAAAAGATGGTAAGCTGAAAAGGCCAACAATATTACCTCCCATGTAACCAAAACGCCCCTTAGCTATTTCTAATCCTGTAGCTCCTCCTCTGGCACCTGGTGATGTCGCCATTAACAACATTGGCTTATCACTCCATAATTTTCCATCGATGCGAGACATCCAATCGAATAAATTTTTAAAAACTGTAGCATAAGTGCCGTTATGCTCTGCTAATGATAGTACGATCCCGTCAGTTGATTTAATAATATTTAAAAACTTGTGTGCATTATCTGGAATACCATTTTCAAGTTCAAAATTCATACTGTACAAGGGTAATTCATAATCATTTAAATCTAAAACTTTAGCATCAGCTCCTTTTACTAATGACGCTGCATAAGCTGCTAATTGCTTATTTATTGATGTTTTACTATCACTTCCTGCGAATGCTATTATACTTTTCATATCTATTATAATTATTTGATGATACAAATCTACAATAAAAATATTTATTTTCCAAGGAATATATTTCCATGTAAATAATATTTAACGTTTCATTTAGATATTTAGCTAAAAACAAAAGCATATTGTTTTGTAAATTCGTGCAAAAGAAAAAAAGCACCAATGGATTTAAAATTCAATAAAAACGAAGACCATAACAAACTTCTTGTTTCAGACTTAAAAAAACGCTTTGCTAAAGTCAAACTAGGTGGTGGCGAAAAAAGTATAGAAAAGCATCATGATAAAGGTAAGCTAACCGCTCGTGAACGTATTGATTATTTATTAGACACTAAAGCGAATTCTATCGAAATAGGAGCTTTTGCAGGTGAAGACATGTATCCAGAATATGGAGGATGTCCTTCTGGCGGTGTTGTGGTTAAGATTGGTTATGTAAAAGGAAAGCAATGTATTGTTGTTGCAAATGATGCTACAGTAAAAGCTGGTGCTTGGTTCCCAATAACAGGAAAAAAGAATTTGCGTGCTCAAGAAATTGCTATAGAAAACAGATTACCTATTATTTATTTAGTAGATAGTGCTGGTGTGTTTCTACCCATGCAAGATGAAATCTTCCCAGACAAAGAACACTTTGGACGTATTTTTAGAAATAACGCTGTAATGAGCAGTATGGGTATTACACAAATCGCAGCAGTAATGGGTAGTTGTGTTGCTGGTGGTGCGTACTTACCTATTATGAGTGATGAAGCCTTAATCGTTGATAAAACAGGAAGCATTTTTTTAGCAGGAAGTTATTTAGTAAAAGCTGCAATTGGTGAAAGCATTGATAACGAAACGCTTGGTGGTGCAACAACACATTGCGAGATTTCTGGAGTTACAGATTACAAAGCAGCTGATGATAAAGATGCTTTAGATAAAATAAAGAATATCGTTGATAAAATTGGTGATTTTGATAAAGCTGGTTTTAACAGAGCTGATGCTAAAAAGCCAAAAGAAAACCAAGAAGACATTTATGGAATTCTTCCAAAAAGTCGCTCAGACCAATACGATATGAATGACATTATTAGTCGTTTGGTTGATAATTCTGAATTTGAAGAATATAAAAAAGGTTACGGACAAACCATTATCACAGGTTATGCACGAATAGATGGCTGGGCAGTTGGTATTGTTGCCAATCAACGTCAAATCGTAAAAACAAAAGGTGCTAAAACTAAACCTGCCGAAATGCAGTTTGGCGGAGTTATTTATAACGACTCAGCGGATAAGGCTACTCGCTTTATTGCCAATTGTAACCAAAAGAAAATTCCTTTAGTCTTCTTGCAAGATGTGACAGGCTTTATGGTGGGTAGTAAATCTGAACACGGCGGTATCATTAAAGATGGTGCAAAAATGGTAAATGCAGTGAGTAATTCGGTAGTACCAAAATTCACAATAGTTATCGGCAATAGTTATGGCGCTGGTAATTATGCTATGTGCGGAAAAGCTTATGACCCAAATCTGATTGTCGCTTGGCCAAGTGCTGAGTTAGCCGTAATGAGTGGTAAATCTGCTGCAAAAGTACTTCTACAAATTGAGACTGCTTCTCTTAAAAAGAAAGGCGAAACTATTACTAAACAAAAAGAAGAAGAATTATTTAATAAAATAAAGGATAGATACGATAATCAGGTATCACCATACTATGCTGCAGCGCGTTTATGGACAGATGGTGTTATAGACCCATTAGATACAAGAACTTGGATTTCTATTGGAATTGAAGCTGCAAATCATGCTCCTGTCGAAAAACCTTTTAATTTAGGCGTTTTACAGGTATAGTATGAGTATCAAAAAAAATCTTTTTTTTATAATTTATTTTATTTGCTTTCCAATAATAGTGTTAGCTCAGTCAAAAGTGCATTATACAAATGAAGACAAAGAATCAAAAAAAACGCTTAGAGAAAATTACATAATTATTGAAAATGATACGCTCTTTGGAAAAACTTCAGGACTCAATGATGCGCAAATACATAAATTTTGTTCAGAACTAAATAATCCTAAGGTCATTAGTTTATACAAAGATATTGTCTATAACAACTTACATTGTAGTCAGTTTGAACGGGTTTTTGCCAAACAATGGATTAGTGACATTCTTATTTATTTTGATAATGAAATACCTAAACATGTTCAGAAAAAATTCAAAGTATTCTATAAAAGTTTCAGAATTGAAAATTTAAATTTAAAGTTTGTTAAAGACAAAAAAAAGGCAAACTATTTTATTACAACTACCAGAGATACCATTCCTAATATTCAATTGATTAAAAGTAAATCTGAATTACACCCATATAATCATGTAACATATAGCCTTGGTACAGATAATAATTCTAAATTATATAGTGGCGTATTAAAAATTAATTTAGAAATGATAAAAAATAAAACTTTAGTTCTACCCAAACTCAAACAATTCTTTTTTAGCAGCTTAGGGCAGTTTACCGCGGATAAAGATGTTGAAAATAATAG
>CAZBMY010000024.1:12118-16033 GCA_964492855.1 uncultured Flavobacteriaceae bacterium | reverse complement strand
ATATTAGCTTTGGTTTACGAACGGGTTCTGAAGTTCAAGTTAATAGTAGTAATTTCAATTATTTACTCAAGCTTGCATATTTTGGTGCGTCCGCAGACTATAAACTTAATAAATACTGGAGTTTAGGGATAGAGTTAAATCTCCGATATGAGGATAGAGAAAGACGTTTTAATAATGGGGGTATAGAATCTGTTAACGAATTTTATTTTACAGTCCCCGTTTTATTGAAATACAAATTGAACAATGACTTTAATATTTATTTAGGTTCACAAGTATTATCGGCATCTTTAGTTAGCGATGTTTTAGGCTTAAAAAAATGGAATGGAATTATTGGTTTGGAGTATAGTTTTACTAAAAATCTATATTTTGATGCACGTTTAAGACATGGCTTTGAGTCAAGAACTTCTTTAAATAACTTTAGAGATAATCGCTTAAGCGTGGGTATTTCTTATAAATTTTAGATATACAGACACATCTTTTTTGCTAAAACAGACAAAAAAAGACGATTCATTTTTTTTTGAATCGTCTTTAAATTTTATATCAATTTCAAATATAGATTTTATTCTATCAAAAAAATAAAAATATCTATACTCTAAAGATGTATAACCTCATCATAAGCATCAGCGACAGCTTCCATAACTGCCTCACTCATGGTTGGATGTGGATGAACCGCTTTTAGTACTTCGTGTCCGGTTGTTTCTAACTTACGACCTAATACTGCTTCTGCAATCATATCCGTTACGCCAGCACCAATCATATGACAGCCTAACCATTCACCGTATTTAGCATCAAAAATTACTTTAACAAACCCATCTTTTGTACCGCCAGCACTAGCTTTTCCTGATGCTGAGAACGGGAATTTACCAATCTTGACATCTAAACCTTGTTCCTTAGCTTGCGCTTCAGTCAAACCAACACTTGCAATCTCTGGAGAACAGTAAGTACAACCAGGAATATTTCCATAATCTAAGGCTTCTACATGTTGTCCTGCTATTTTTTCCACGCACAAAATACCTTCAGCTGAAGCAACATGAGCTAATGCTTGACCAGGAGTTACATCGCCAATAGCATAATAACCAGGTATATTGGTTTGGTAATAATCATTTACTAATATTTTATCTCTATCTACTGCGATTCCTACATCTTCTAAACCTATATTTTCAATATTAGATTTAATACCTACAGCAGATAACACAATGTCAGCTTCTAAAACTTCTTCGCCCTTTTTTGTTTTTACAGTAGCTTTTACACCTTTACCAGACGTATCAACAGAAGTGACTTCGGCAGAAGTCATAATTTTGATTCCAGTTTTTTTAAAACTACGTTCTAATTGTTTTGATACTTCATCATCTTCAACAGGAACAATCTTTGGCATATACTCAACTATAGTTACTTCTGTCCCCATAGAGTTATAAAAATAAGCAAACTCAACACCTATAGCTCCAGAACCAACAACTATCATTTTCTTGGGCTGTGATTCTAAAGTCATGGCTTGTCTATAGCCAATAACTTTTTTGCCATCTTGAGGCAGGCTAGGTAACTCACGAGAACGTGCACCAGTTGCTACAATAATATGGTCTGCAGAATATTCAGTACCGTCGACGTCAATCTTTTTTCCAGGTTTTAATTTTCCAAAACCTTCAATGACATCAATTTTGTTTTTTTTCATTAAAAACTTAACACCATTACTCATACCATCAGCGACACCACGACTTCGTTTTACTACAGCATCAAAATCGTGTTCAGCATCTTTCACTTTAAGACCATAATCTTCTGCATGTTTAAGGTATTCAAAAACTTGAGCAGATTTTAATAATGCTTTAGTTGGAATACAACCCCAATTAAGGCATACACCACCTAAGCTTTCTTTCTCTACAACAGCAGTTTTAAACCCTAATTGCGAGGCTCTAATAGCTGTTACATAACCACCGGGTCCACTACCTAAAACTATAATATCGTATTTACTCATGAGTAAGTTTTTTAGTTGAAATTTTATGCTACGAATTTACGAAACGAAAATGTAATATTAAAGGTCTTCTGTAAAATGTCTTCGTGCTTTTTCTTTTTGAAATTTATCTGTGTTATAAGTTTCAGAGGCTCCTTTGGGTATGGATAATGATTCCCAATCATCATTTTTAATTAACTTTCCTAAGAATACGATTTGTCCTACATGATAGGCATAATGCATGAGTTGTCTATTGATAGCTTCAGTAACAGTATGCCCATGATTTCTTATATATATTATAGTTTCGAGATGCTCCGTATTTAGTGTCTCTAATGTATCGAATACACAATCCCAACCTTTATTCCAAGTACTTATTAATTCGTCTTTAGATGTAAAACTATTTATAAACTCTTCATCTCTATGTCTCCAAGGCTTCTCTCCATCTTCGTCTAGAAAATTTGTCCAGCGACTAAGCATATTGCCAACCAAATGTTTTACAATAATAGATATAGAGTTTGAATGTTCTGAAAATCCGTTTTGCAATTCTTCAAAAGAAAGGACAGAGATAGTCTTATCTCCAAGAGTTTTGTAGTATTTAAATTGCTTTATTACGCTTGGGAGATAACTTGTCATTATTTTTCTGTAGGTACAAACTTTAGAGCAACACCATTTATGCAATGACGCTTGCCTGTTGGTTTTGGCCCATCATTAAAAACATGTCCTAGGTGTCCGCCACAAGTTGCACAATGCTCTTCAGTACGCGCGTATCCCACTTTATAATCCGTAGAAAATGCAACATTTCCTTTAATTTCTTTGTAAAAACTAGGCCATCCTGTACCAGAATCAAATTTAGTTTCACTTTTAAATAAAGGTGTGTTACATGCTGCACAATGGTAAATACCTTCTTCGTACTTTTTGTTTAATGGACTAGTAAATGGACGTTCAGTTCCGGCTTGTCGTAAAACGTAATATTGAGCGTCGTTAAGCTGTGCTTTCCATTCAGCATCAGTTTTAGAAACAGGATAATTTTTTTCGGCTTTTTTGGTGTTTTTCTGTGCAGAACTGTTACAAGCAAAGCACATGCTAATTATTGTTAATAAGAGTATCTTTTTCATATATCAAAGTTAAAAAATGTATTACTAATACTAGGTCGTATTAACGTTTCATTAATTACGAGTTTAAGTACATAAATATTATCAGCTGGTTATTTATATGATAAACAATTTCGCGAAATCGTTATAGTTAATAAAGGGCATGTAATTAGTAGTATGAAAGTTTTTATAAGTTTTATTTTTTGTCTTTTTTTACAGATGCTTTATTATGAAAATAAACTATGATTGTTAATACAGAATTACAAAACAAAGGGAATCAATTCCCTTCCAAAATAATAGATTTTAGGAAAGATGTAGACACACTTTATTTTTCTACAGATAACGAAGTTATTCTCCAATTAACTGTTGTTAGAGATAGTGTTTTACGTTTTAGATATACCACCGTTGGCAACTTTGATAATGATTTCTCTTATGCTATTACCAAATATGCTAGTAAAGGATATAATAAGCTTGAGATTTTAGATAAAAAAGGTAAATATGTAGTCACAACTTCTAAGCTAATTTGTGAAATATCTAAAGAAAGCCTGCGAGTAAGTTTATTTGATGCTGTTGATAAAACACTTATTAATCAAGATGAAATTGGATTTCATTGGGAAGAAAATCATCAGTTTGGAGGAAACATTGTAAAAATGAGTAAGGTCTCTAATGATGGTGAAAGTTATTACGGATTAGGCGATAAACCAAACCATCTTAATCTTAAGGGGAAACGTTATACCAATTGGGTAACAGATTCATACGCTTTTGGGAAAGATACAGACCCTATTTACAAATCCATTCCCTTTTATACGGGCTTGCATCATAGCAAAGCTTATGGTGTTTTCTTTGACAATACATTCCAAAGCTTTTTTGATTTTGCTA
>CAZBMY010000024.1:1270-12018 GCA_964492855.1 uncultured Flavobacteriaceae bacterium | reverse complement strand
AAAGCTTATGGTGTTTTCTTTGACAATACATTCCAAAGCTTTTTTGATTTTGCTAATGAGCGCAGAAATGTAACTAGTTATTGGGCACAAGGTGGCGAAATGAATTATTACTTTTTCTATGGCCCAAAAATGACTGATGTTGTAGAAAGTTATACTGATTTAACAGGCAAACCACATCAGTTACCGCCAATGTGGGCACTTGGTTTTCACCAATGTAAATGGAGCTATTATCCAGAAAGTAAGATAAAAGAAGTGACTTCTACTTTCAGAAAATTAAAGATTCCATGTGATGCTATCTATTTTGATATTGATTATATGGATGGATTTAGATGTTTTACTTGGAATAAAGATCATTTTCCTGACCCAAAACGTATGGTGAAGGAATTGGAGGAAGACGGCTTTAAAACTGTTGCCATTATTGACCCAGGTATTAAGATTGATAAAAATTATTCAATTTTTAAAGAGGGTTTAGAAAACGATTATTTCTGTAAACGTGCTGATGGTGATTATATGAAAGGAAAAGTATGGCCAGGTGAGTGTTACTTCCCAGATTTTACAAAACCAGAAGTGAGAGATTGGTGGTCAGGACTATTTAAAGAACTAATAGAAGATATTGGTATAAAAGGTGTATGGAATGATATGAACGAGCCAGCAGTAATGGAGGTGCCTAATAAAACTTTTCCAGATGATGTGCGTCACGATTATGACGGTAATCCATGTAGTCACAGGAAAGCACACAATGTTTATGGTATGCAAATGGCACGTGCTACTTATCATGGACTTAAAAAGTTTAGGTATCCAAAACGTCCATTTGTTATAACTAGAGCAGCATATTCAGGTACGCAGCGTTATACATCAACTTGGACAGGAGATAATGTTGCCACATGGGAACATTTATGGATTGCCAATATTCAAGCACAGCGTATGGCAATGTCTGGATTTGGATTTGCTGGTAGTGATATTGGAGGGTTTGCTGAGCAACCTCAAGGAGAATTATTTACACGCTGGATTCAATTAGGTGTTTTTCATCCTTTTTTTAGAGTGCATTCCTCTGGTGATCATGGCGACCAAGAGCCTTGGGCTTTTGATGAAGACGTTACAGATATTGTTAGAAAGTTTATTGAGTTGCGTTATCAATTACTTCCATATTTATACACTGCATTTTGGAACTATGTAGACCATGGTACACCAATGCTAAAATCTTTAGTATTATTTGATCAAGAAGATGTGCAAACACATTATAGAATAGACGAGTTTATTTTTGGAGAACATATTTTGGTTTGCCCTATTTTGGAACCTAACGCCAAAGGACGACGTATGTATGTGCCAAAGGGAAATTGGTATAATTACTGGACTGATGAAATGGTAAAAGGTGGAAAAGAAATGTGGGTTGATGCAGACATTGATAGTGTGCCAATATTCATTAAAGAAGGTGCAATAATTCCAAAATTTCCAGTGCAACAATACGTCGGTGAAAAAGAGATTAAAGAAATTACACTAGATGTCTATTATAAAGAAGGTAAAGAAGATAGTGAGTTCTACAGCGATGCCAACGACGGATATGATTATACCAAAGGAAGGTATAGCTTACGTAATTTTAGATTAACCGGCCGAAAGGACGAGCTTATAGTAAATCAACATAAAGAAGGAAAGTATATGACCAAATATGAAACCTTCAAAATTATTGTTCACGGATTACCTTTTGAAATTATTGAAATTGAATTAGACAATCAAAAAATAGCATTAGATCACATTAAAGTAAACGGAACGTATAGTGTAGTTATCGACAAGAATTTTTCTGAGTTACATTTAAAAGGAAAACGATAGTGACTTTCTAATTTTGACTGTGTCTGATAGTTAGAATGATATTTCGTATCTTAGTTTCATATATATAATACCATCAAAAATGAATTTAAAGAAATCAATAGCTATAGTAACGCTAATCCTTGTATTTGTATCCTGTGCTACAAATCCGTTTACAGGAAAAAAAACAATGGCATTTGTGTCTAATAATCAATTATTTCCTTCAGCATTTGCTCAGTATGACCAAGTGTTAAGTGAAAATAAAGTTGTTACAGGAACCAAAGATTCAGAGATGATTTCTAGGGTTGGTCAACGTATAGCAGTTGCTGCAGAACGCTGGCTAAACGCTAACGGTCATCAAGGTTACTTAAAGGATTATAAATGGGAGTATAGACTTATACAATCAGATCAAGTGAATGCATGGGCTATGCCAGGAGGTAAAATAGCATTTTACACAGGTATTTTACCTATAGCAGAAAATGAAACTGGTGTAGCAGCTATTATGGGACACGAAGTAGCTCATGCACTTGCAAATCACGGACAACAACGTATGAGCGCAGCCTACATTCAACAAGGTTTAGCTTTAGCAGGTAATGTAGCTTTGGCTAATGACCAACAGGCTTTAGGTATTTTTAACCAGTCATACGGAGTTGTATCTAATGTAGGTGGAATGTTACCATTTAGTCGTTCTCATGAAACCCAAGCCGATGAAATAGGATTGCGTTTAATGGCTTTAGCTGGTTATAACCCTGAAGAGGCTTCTAGACTTTGGGAACGTATGAAGGCTAAAAGCGGAGGACAAGCACCGCCAGAATTTTTAAGTTCTCATCCAAGTAATGATACACGTATAGCTAATTTGAAAAAATGGGCACCAGCAGCAAAAGAAGAAGCTGCTAAGTTTGGTGTAACAGAGTTTAGATCTATCAACTAGTTATGATATAAAAATATATTGCTTACTTTAGAAGTCGTTCACAAACAATGAACGACTTTTATTTTATGTATATGAGGAAAACGTTTGAAAAAGGAAATAAAAAGCTCATTAATGCATGGGCATTTTATGATTGGGCAAATTCAGTTTATACACTGACTATAGCATCATCAATTTTCCCCATTTTTTATTCTACTTTATTTTCTAACGATGAAGAATTAGTGTCTGCTTTTGGTTTTGAAATGAAACAGACCGTATTAATCTCAATAATTACTGCATTTACTTTTTTGATTGTAGCAATATCCTCTCCAATATTATCGGGCATAGCAGATTATATAGGTGATAAGAAGAATTTTATGAAATTTTTCTGTTATATGGGTGGTATTGGTTGTTTTGGCTTGTATTGGTTTGATTTAGATATGATACATACGAGCTTGCTATTTTATTTTATGGGATTATTAGGGTATTGGGGTAGTTTGGTGTTTTATAACTCTTATTTGCCAGATATAGCTTTTGAAGAGCAACAAGATGCAGCTAGTGCAAAAGGATTTTCGTTAGGTTATATAGGAAGCGTACTGTTATTGCTCCTTAATTTGGGTATGGTTATGTTTCCTGAATTTTTTGGTTTTGACATTAGTGTTTCAGAAGAGATTATAGACTCAGGTAATCAGCTTGCTATAGCTGAAGCCACAGAAACAGCTAAAAATATGGCGTCTATATCCGCAATGAAAATTTCATTTATTATGGTAGGCTTATGGTGGGTAGGCTTTAGTCAATATACATTTTATATGTTACCAAAAGGGGTGTCTAGTGGGCACAAAGTAACCAAAGCGGTCTTTTTTAATGGCTTTAAAGAATTAAAGGCAGTCTGGTCAGAACTAAAAGGGAATCTTAGATTAAAACGTTACCTAAATGCCTTTTTTGTCTTTAGTATGGCGGTACAAACGATTATGCTTATGGCTGTATATTTTGGCGAGAAAGAGATTAAATGGGGTTCTGATAGCGAAAAAACAACGGGGCTAATTGTTAGTATATTAGTTATACAGGTGGTAGCTATTTTTGGCGCCTATCTTACTTCTTATGCGTCTTCAAAGTATGGAAATATAAAAACACTCATAGGTGTTAATCTTATCTGGATGCTGGTTTGTGTCTATGCGTATTTTATGGTCACTCCAATTCAATTTTATATTGCGGCAAGCATTGTAGGTTTAGTAATGGGAGGTGTACAATCTTTAGGACGGTCAACATATTCAAAGTTCTTGCCTGAGACCGAAGATACAACATCGTATTTTAGTTTTTATGATGTTGCTGAAAAGATAGGAATTGTTATTGGTATGCTCATTTTTGCTGTAGTAGACCAAATTAGCTCCATGAGATATGCTATTCTATTTTTGTTTGTTTTCTTTTTATTTGGAATAATTTTACTTTTCAGAGTGCCAGAAAATCAAATCGAATAACTAATTTTATATTAAACTAAATATGCAATCATGAAAAAAATCTTAGCCTTATTCTGTGTGTTTATGTTATGCTCAGCATTTCAATGCGATGATGAACCCTTAGAAGGTGAATTCCTTACAGAAGATGAAGCTGCTTGTCAAGAAGCTTCTTTTAATGCCATACAAGCAGCATTAGCTTTCTTTGAAGTAAGTGATGAAAACTTCACTTCAATATGCAATTCTTATAAAGAAGTATTAGAAGAACAAATAAGTGCATGCGGGGATGAGAATGGGAGTTTACAAGCAATTATAGATGACTTAGGCGATTGTACTTTAGAGCCAGATGTACAAGCATGTCAAAATGCAATTGCGACTATGAATGATGCAGAAATGGCTTTTAATAATTCTACTGACCAGAATTATACTGAAACATGTAATGCTTTAAAGGAAGCAATTCAAAGTGTTATCGAAGCGTGCGGCACTACGACAGAATTAGAAGCTCAATTAGAAGGCTTAGGGAATTGTATTTTAACTACAAACCCTGAGAGTATAGAAGGCACATGGTTGCTTACCGCTTGGATAGGCGAGGAGCCTATTGATTTGGATAACGATGGTAATGAAAGCACAAATTTTCTAGATGAAATGGATTGTTATAATAATGAAACTTTAGTGTTTAATAATGATGGTACGGGAGCCTCTATAAGTACATCGTTTGCTGATATAGAAATTTTTATAGAAGTTGGCACAACAAATTCAGTAGACTTTAATGTAAGCTGTATAGAAGAAGATGAGACAGTAAACTTTACTTGGGTCCAATCAGACAATATAATATCTATTACGGATACCTTTGGTACTAATGATTGGGAGTTAGATGGTAATACCTTATCAATATTAATACCTGATGGGTTCTCGGTTATTAATGCAGATGATGCCTCAATAAATACAATTCAAGATTTGACCTTTGTTTATACAAAACAATAAAAAAAGCCACTATAATAGTGGCTTTTTTTTATTTTAAGTAATTAATTCTAGTTTTCAATACTACCAGAACCAGCAACTTTAGTATCCATTTTTGAAGGGTTTCCACGATATTCGATATCCCCAGAACCTGCTACACGACCTTTGAATTCTCCACCATTACAGTTTACTGCGATATCTCCAGAACCAGCTATAGAAGCATCAACATTCTTAGAATCTAACTTTAATCCATGAATGTCACCAGATCCAGAAACAGTAGCTTTAAGACTTTCTGTTTTTCCTTTTAGAGTCAAATCACCAGAGCCTGCGACTCTAGCAACAGCTTTGTTGGTATCAATATTTAAGATTAAGTCTCCAGAACCTGCAACAGCTGTTTGTAATTCATCTCCAGTTATAGTGCCTTCATTCCATACATCACCAGAGCCAGCTAGAGATACCATATCTATATCCTTGTAAGGAATTGTAACTACAAGTGGTTTGTTATTACTAGGCTTTAAGTTTTTACCTTTTACAACTTTTACAACTAAATTACCACCTTTTACCTCAGTAACAATATGTTCTAATAAATTTGATTCTCCTTCAATTGTAATTTTACCTTCTTTTCCAGGAACAAGTTTAAAGTCCATAAACCCTCCACATTTGATACCGTCGTAATCTCCAGTATTTCTTGTTATAGTTGTAACGTCTCCATTACCTTTTACACCTTTTCCTCCCCACCATTGCGCATTTGATACTGTAATTGATGATAGTAATAATACGCTAAATAAAAATTTTAAATTTTTCATAATGTTTGATTTTAATTTGAACATAACTGTTCAGTTTTTTGATTAATTATTGTTTTTTAAATGTAACGCTGCCAAACTCTGAATTTATTTTAATCAGATTCTGAGTACTATTAGAACCATAACTCCCTGAGTAATGCTTATCAGAACCATTAACTCTTTTATGAGTAAAGTTAAAATCTTCAGTGTTTCTTAATGATGCGTGTTCTAGGTTTATATCAAAGTTAAAGTTGTAAGCAGAATCATAACCTATATGAATACTTGCATGTTCTCCATCGATTTCGACGTTTTGTGCATTTGGAGCTATTTTTTCAATTCTTACAGTCCCAAAATCAGATTTTACAGACGCAGTTTTATAGAGATTACCAACACGTAAAGTTAAGTGGTCTGCGTTACCCGTTATATTATTAACATTATCGATTTTTAGAGATTTAAAATCACAATTATAAGTTACATTTTCGGCGACTTCAACATGCCCAGACGTGTGATCTGCATTAATACTTATATCATTGGTTTTTGCAAGGGTATAACTACTAAAATCTGCATTTATCTGTCCACTTTTTATATATTCAAAATAACTGTCTTTGGTATGATCAAAGTTTAGCTCATTACCATCTGCCATAAGTTCTTTTGTGGTAATCTTTCCGTGGTCACAATTTATTTTTGCTACGCCTTCAAGAGTGTCAACAGTAACGCTACCAAAATCATTATTAATATCTATGGCGTTGGTAACAGGTATTTTAATTACATAATTAATTTCTAATTTAAGGTTCATTTTCTTACCCCAACTCCACCAGTTTGATTGGTTTTTTTCAATTTTTGTAGTTGCAGAAACCATAGAATTAGAAGTGGAGAAGTTAACATCAATACGTTCTAAACGATCTTCTACTTTGTCTTCATCGTTGCCACTTACTCTAATCAGAATATCAAATTCTATCGTGTTCTTATCCCAGGTAATGATATCTACATTTCCAAATTTGTTACTAACTTTTAAAGTTGCATTTGCATCTACATTGTAAGATTTTTGAATTACACGTTCTCGTGTTGTAATGTCTTTATCAATCGCATTTGCGAAGATTACTGTAGGTAACAGTAGTAAAACGGTAAGTAATCTATAGTGTATTTTCTGTTTCATATTGTTTGTCTTTTAAGTCGTCAATTTTATCTAATATGTTGGTAAGTATGTCTATTCTATTTTGAAAATTAGCTATCATAGCATGGATAACACGTTTGTCATTACCACTTTGTTTAAGGTCATTCTTAAGTATAGCATAGTCATCTTCTAGAGTCTTTAATTGGCGTTCAGCTTCGTGAATAATATGCTCCGTAAGAGGTGAGCGTTCAGCATCTAGTTTCTTTAATTCCTCTCTTATTGTAGAAGTAAAAAAATCTTGAGCTTCTGATAACTCTGGCGATACACTCGCTAAACCTGTAGGTATGTTAGTGTTTTGTATTCCTCCAAATACAGAAAGACAAATAACTAAACTAGCTGCAATTGCTAAAAAAGGTTTCCAAAACGTAGAAGCGTTTTTAGTGGTAATAGAATTTTCGTCTTTTATCTTTTCTAAAAATCGATTTTGATGCCCATTGTTAGGCTCTTCAACATCAAACTGACCTTGAAGCTCTTCAAAAAGATTGTCAAAATTGTATTTATGTTTCATAATTTATGCGTTAACGCTTAGTTTTTGTCTTAAGCTTTCCTTTGCTCTTGAAATCAGGGTTCTACAATTAGCATATGAAATATCCATTATTTCTGATATTTCTTCATAATCATAACCTTCAATGAGATGTAATGTTAAACTAAGGCTGTAATTAGGTTTTAATTGCTTTATCTGTTTCAAAATATAAGTTACTTTTTCATTTTTTGAATTTTCTTCAGCTAAACCAGTATTTTCTTCAACTTTATAAATTACGGTATCTAAAGCTACTGTGTTTTCATTTGATTTCTTGTTATATGCAGCTATGCTGTTATTTACAACAATACGTTTTAACCAAGCGCTAAAAACAGTTTTGTCCTTTAAGGTTTCTAGCTTAGAAAACGCTGTTAAAAATGACTCTTGCATAATGTCTTCAGCTTTATAAGAATCTCTTAAGATTCGTATTGCTGTATTATACATTGCTTTGTAGTAGCGGTTATAAACTTCTAATTGTGCACGTTGATTACCTGTACTACATTGCAAGAGTAATTGTTCTATGTTTTGATTGGTTGTTGACAAAAACAAATGCTTTTACTTATAGATATTATTTAAACTTGAGTGTTACACTTTTTAAGAAAAAAGTTTTTAATTATTAATTCTTAATGGCATAACTATTGAATTTAGTACAGAAAGTAATACGGCATAATTACCGTAAGACCTTGAATCCTAGCATAAAATTAGGTAAAGTTAAATTAAACATATGTCTATTCAGTTATCTTTGGTGACAGAATGGCTTAAAATATATTATGGCAAAAAGAAATTTTTTAGGGCTTGACAGTTTGTCATTTCAGGATTTTGATGAAAATTCAGAATTAATTCCTTTAATGACACCAGAAGATGAAGAATTAATAAATAATGAAGTCTTACCAGACTCACTTCCTATATTACCGTTGCGTAATACGGTATTGTTTCCTGGTGTTGTTATTCCTATAACAGCTGGTAGAGACGCATCTATAAAATTAATTAATGATGCTAATAATGGCGGAAAAGTTATAGGTGTTGTGTCTCAGAAAGACGAGTCTGTTGAAAACCCTACAGAAAACGATATATATAAAACAGGGACAGTAGCTCGTATCTTAAAGGTATTAAAAATGCCTGACGGAAACACAACAGTTATTATACAAGGCAAGAAACGTTTTCAAATAGAAAAAGTAGTATCAGAATCACCATATTTAACGGCTACTATATCGGATATAGCAGAAGCTAAACCTGCTAAGGATAACGAGGAATTTAAAGCTATTATTGAGTCTATAAAAGACTTGTCTTTAGAGATTATTAAAGAAAGTCCAAACATTCCTTCAGAAGCAAGTTTTGCTATAAAAAATATAGAAAGTAATTCATTCCTTGTCAATTTTGTGTCTTCTAATATGAACCTCAAAGTAGAGGAGAAGCAAGAGCTATTGACAATAAATGATTTAAAAGAGCGTGCTTTGGCAACTTTGAAGTACATGAATCTCGAATATCAGAAGCTAGAGCTTAAGAATGATATTCAGAACAAGGTTCAGAGTGATATGAATCAACAGCAGCGTGAGTATTTCCTTCATCAACAGATGAAAACTATCCAAGAAGAATTAGGTGGTGGTGTATCGTCAGGAGAGGAAATTGAAGATATGCGTAAACGCGCTAAATCTAAAAAGTGGGATGAAAAGGTAAAAGCACATTTTGATAAAGAATTATCTAAAATGCAGCGTATGAATCCGCAAGTTGCTGAGTATTCGATTCAACGCAATTATTTGGATTTATTTTTAGATTTACCATGGAATGAATTTAGCGAAGATCAATTTGATTTAAAGCGTGCCATGAAGATCTTAGATAGAGATCACTTTGGGTTAGATGATGTTAAAAAACGAATCATTGAATATTTAGCTGTATTGAAGCTTCGTAATGATATGAAATCTCCAATATTATGTCTTTACGGACCTCCAGGAGTAGGAAAAACATCTTTAGGAAAGTCTGTAGCTGAAGCGTTAGGCAGAGAGTATGTTCGTATATCATTAGGTGGTTTACGTGACGAAGCAGAAATCCGTGGACATCGCAAAACCTATATAGGAGCTATGCCAGGACGTATTATTCAGAGCTTAAAAAAGGCTGGTACTTCTAATCCTGTTTTTGTACTCGATGAGATAGATAAGCTATCTTCTGGTCACCAAGGAGATCCGTCCTCAGCGATGTTAGAAGTTTTAGACCCAGAACAGAATAGCGAGTTTTATGATAACTTCTTAGAGATGGGTTATGACCTATCTAAAGTGATGTTTATTGCAACGTCTAATAGCTTAAATACTATTCAACCTGCGTTACGTGACCGTATGGAGATTATCAACGTAACAGGATACACTATTGAAGAAAAGGTAGAAATTGCCAAACGTCACTTATTACCAAAGCAATTAAAAGAGCATGGTTTAGATGATAAAGCTTTGAAAATTGGAAAACCACAATTAGAAAAAATAGTTGAGGGTTATACTCGTGAGTCTGGAGTTCGTGGTCTTGAGAAACAAGTCGCTAAAATGGTACGATATGCAGCCAAAAATATTGCGATGGAGGAAGAGTATAACATCAAAGTTTCTAACGAAGATGTTGTAGAGATTTTAGGTAGCCCAAGATTAGAACGTGATAAGTACGAGAATAACAATGTTGCAGGTGTAGTCACAGGCTTGGCTTGGACACGAGTTGGTGGCGATATATTGTTTATTGAATCTATTTTATCAAAAGGAAAAGGCAATCTTTCAATTACTGGTAACCTTGGAAAAGTAATGAAGGAGTCTGCTACAATAGCTATGGAATATATCAAAGCCAATGCAGATAAATTTGGTATTAAATCTGAGGTTTTTGATAAGTACAATGTACACATTCACGTGCCAGAAGGCGCTACGCCAAAAGATGGGCCAAGTGCAGGTGTTACTATGCTAACTTCATTGGTATCACTTTTTACACAACGAAAAGTGAAAAAAAGTATAGCAATGACAGGAGAAATTACACTTCGTGGAAAAGTATTACCCGTTGGTGGAATTAAAGAGAAAATTTTAGCAGCCAAACGTGCTAAGATTAAGGAGATTTTGCTTTGTAAAGAAAATAAAAGAGATATTGACGAAATAAAACCAGAATATCTCAAAGGTCTAAAGTTTCA
>CAZBMY010000024.1:0-1170 GCA_964492855.1 uncultured Flavobacteriaceae bacterium | reverse complement strand
TGCTTTTCAAAAAATAAAAGAAATAGAACTACGTTCTAAGATAGATTTAGTTATTTTGCAATCTATGATTAGGAGAATTACCGCTCTGCTATTGCTTGGTTTTACGTCATTTAGTTTCGCCCAATTGGGAGGCGAGTCGACGTATCAGTTTCTTAATCTAATCTCTTCTCCAAGACAAGCAGCATTAGGTGGTAAAATCATAACTAATTTTGATCATGATGTATCAGAAGCATTGTATAATCCTGCATCTATAAATGGAGACATGCATAATCAAGCAGCGTTAAATGTCTCAAGTTATTTAGGAGGTATTACTTATGGTACTGCGGCTTATGCCCACACATGGGATAGACGAATACAAACCTTTCACTTTGGTGTTACTTATATTAATTATGGTGAGTTTGATGGGCGAGATTTAAATGGTATAGCTACAGGAACTTTTACAGGTAATGAAGTTGCCTTATCATTTGGCTATAATTACAATATCCCTTTTACAGACTTTTATGTAGGAGCTAATGTAAAATTAATAACCTCGCAATTAGAACAATTTAATTCCGTGGGAGGCGCGGTTGATGTTGGTGCAATGTATATTAACGAAAAGTTAGATTTTCATGCTGCACTTACTGTTAGGAACTTTGGTACCCAGTTTACAACTTATGCAGGAGTAAATGAACGGCTTCCGTTTGAAGTTAACTTTGGTATGTCTCAAACTTTAGAATATCTTCCGTTACGATGGCATTTAACTCTAGAGAATTTACAGGAATGGCCTATAGGAGTTTCAAATCCTGCAAGAGCCACAACAGATTTGGGTGGTAATCAAACTGAAGAAGAGGTGGGTTTTTTAAATAATACGTTACGTCATTTAATTTTAGGGGCAGAGTTATGGCCAGATAAAGGCTTTAATCTTAGAGTAGGTTATAATTTTAGGCGTGCAGAAGAATTACGTATTTTAGACCAACGAAATTTCTCAGGTTTATCATTTGGGATTGGGCTTAAAATTAATAGAATGCGATTAAGTTATACACATGCCAGATATACAGCATCTGCAAATACAAGTTTCTTTGGGCTTCAGATAGATTTAAATAGATGAAAAAAATAGTTATTGCTATAGATGGCTTTTCGTCTACAGGAAAGAGTACAGTGGCGAAGTTGTTAGCTAAGGAGTTGGGCTAC
>CAZBMY010000023.1:8414-16301 GCA_964492855.1 uncultured Flavobacteriaceae bacterium | reverse complement strand
GCTTTTGCCTCTTCATTAACCACACCTCCGTCTTGTGCCGACCATCTTAGTTTTTCAGGCACACGGTTTTCGTCTAGTTCTACATTAAGTTCAATTTTAGAATGTATTGTATTTGCCATTATCGTTTTGGTTTATATTTTGAATTTTTAAAAATCTCGTCTGCATTGGTTCGCATTACTGTTAGTATGTCTGCATCTGTACGCTCAGCATATGCTCTTACTATTTGCCAACCTATGTATTGTCCTAATCGTCCTGGAGATTCATTATCGATATCTAAATAAAATTTTGAAAAGGGAGCTGGAGCAGTAAATCTCGAAAACAGTTTTGGATCTGTACTGAATAATAATTCCTTTTCAACAAAGTAACTCCAAACCTGATCTTCATTACGTTTAGACCATTCTATATTATTATCTGTGTATCCGATTTTTTCTGCATCTGAAAACTCAGGAATCATAACATCTTTAAAATACAACTGCTTACCATGATAAATTATTTCGTCTAAAAACGTCTTTCTCTGACCTTGATAATTATAGCGTTTTGCATACTTATCTGCAATATCAGGAACAATTTGAGATGGTGTCATATTTTCTGCAAAATATAAAGGTATATTTTGATAGAACTCATGAGTTTCTCCAAGGTAATTCGTTAAGTTAATTATTAGTAAATCGGCTTCAAGAACTAAAGTATTCCTATAATTCACATAATCAGCCACTGTAATTACTCGCGGTAATTTAAACCTAGCATCGTAATACTTAAGGTGCCTGAAAAAGTTAGCTAATTCTGAGTGTTGAGTATCAAAATTTTCAAATTTATTATTAACCTCAGAAAACACTTGTTGTTGCACATCGCCATTAAGACGTTGAATCCAAGTGGAGTCTATAACCTCAGGAAATAAGAATGGAAATGCGTTTTTGATTTTTGGCAGGTCTTGTACGGTAGCTTCAGAAAGTATGGTATCAAATCGCTCAACAGTAAAATCAACATCTAGCTTAGCTATTTCACTTTCGTTACTGTTTTCATTTTTACAATTTAACAAAAGCGTAAGTGATAAAATAAACAGTATGCATTTATGTTTTACTTTCATTTCAGAAATATTTTTAAAGCTAAATCCTTTAAGTTATTTTTGTTTGCAAAGGTACACTTCTTACTATAAAAATGCCACGCTTATGCAAACAGAAAAAGTTATAGATTACATAGTACATTGGTTAAAAGATTATGCAACAAACGCAAAAGTTAATGGATTTGTTGTTGGTATATCTGGCGGAATAGATTCTGCAGTAACCTCAACGCTTTGTGCTAAAACAGGATTAGATGTGTTATGTATTGAAATGCCAATACACCAAGCCAAAAGTCACGTAAGTAGAGCTAATGAGCATATTGCACAATTGAAAGAGCGCTTTCCAAATGTAAACGATACTCGCGTGGATTTGACTCCTGTTTTTGAAGAGTTTAAAACCGAGGTTAGTTTAGACGGAAACCAAACAATTGTAGACATGGCACTGGCAAATACAAGAGCAAGACTACGTATGACAACACTTTATTATCACGCAGGTCTTCTAGGATTATTAGTCGCCGGAACTGGAAATAAAGTTGAAGATTTTGGTGTTGGCTTCTATACAAAGTATGGCGATGGCGGTGTCGATTTAAGCCCTATTGCAGATTTACTAAAATCTGAAGTATATGCGATTGGTGAAGCTCTAAAAGTTCCTGAATCTATAATGAAAGCTGCCCCAAGTGATGGGCTTTTTGGTGATGCTCGAAGTGATGAAGACCAAATAGGTGCTTCTTACCCTGAACTAGAATGGGCAATGAAAATGAAAGACGATGGAAAGACATCTGAAGATTTTAAAGGACGACAAAAAGAAGTTTATGATATTTTTATGCGATACAATAGATCAAACAAACACAAAATGATTCCTATACCTATTTGTGAAATTCCTAATAATTTAAAATAAATGCTGAATATTTTTTATTTTTTATAAATTTTTATTGCGTTTTTCTCTATTCTATTTTTCGAATTTGTATTTTTGTTTAATTAATAATTATCCCCCTAAATTGAAAATTAACTCAATTAGTAATTATTACACTCATGAGAACAAAAATTTTAATCGTAGACAGCCACCCTGTTGTCAGAGAAGGTCTAAAACAAACATTTGCTCACAAAACTGACTGTGAAATTGTCGGGGACCTAGGGAGCGGTATTGAAATATTTGAATTTGTAAGAACCAACCCTGTTGATTTAATCATTTCTGAAATAGACTTACCAGAGCTTAATGGTATTACTGCTTTAAGAGCTATTAAAAAAGAGCACAAGGCTGTTAAAATACTAATGTTTAGTCACCAACCTGAAGAAATATATGCTATAAGTACTATAAAGGCTGGAGCTTCTGGGTACTTATCTAAAAGTGCATCCTCAAGTCATATTCTAAAAGCTGTAGATACCATTAAAAATGGAGAAATTTTTCTTAGTGAGAAAATGGACAAGCATCACAAGTATACAGAAACTTCTAAAAGCAGAACACGTTTATTTAAGCGTTTATCTACTAGAGAAGTTGAAGTTTTAAAACTACTTTCTATTGGTAAAAAAAATAAGCAAATTGCTGAGGAATTAGACATTAACGAAAAAACGGTGAGTACGTATAAAGCTCGACTTTTCAAAAAACTAAATGTAAACAATATTATAGATTTGGTTCACCAAGCAAAGCACCATGACTTAGCTTAAAACTAACCTACGACTTTACCTAATTTACGAGATAGTAGCATTTTAAGCCCTAAGTAATCTTTGACGTCTTCCATTACAGAGTTTATATTAGCGTCATTACTAAGAGTATCTTCCTTAAACGCTGCAATCTTCTGATCTATAAGGTAGCATCGCAAACTCAAAATTGTTTGACTCACTAATTGCGGAACGCTATGCGCTTTTTCTTTTGGCACAATCTGGTTTCGTTCCCAATCATGAAGATTATACTTTTCATCATCCATAAGGATATTAGTAACCAAAGGCGCCATAGTTTGATCTAGATTATTAATAAAATCTTTAGCCGAAAAAGACTCACTCTGGTTTAAAACATCAATAATAGAATAGTATAAAACTTTAAAACTTTCATCTGTAAACTGCATTTCGTCTTCTTGCAAATCCAAATAGATTTTCTCAAAAACACGAGCTTCATGCACAATAGGTTCTAAAATTAAATCGCCGCTAACTTCGTCTTCTTTTAGAACTAAATCTTCAAACTTTTCTGTTTTGTTACCGTAGAGTAATAAGATTTCAATAATCTTTCGTTCTAACTCATACTGTACATTAATCTTGGCAACCGGTTTTGCTTCATTTTTTACAACATCAAAAGCCTTCTGCTCTTGTTTAAAGTTTTTCTTTTCGTTGTCAAACGCTTTCTTATTAATCTGAGCTAGCGTACTAAACAAAACTGACTCACTTATATCCATAATACGTGAGCACTCTTGGATGTAGACCTCTTTCTTTATTTGGTCGGGGATTTTAGCAATACTATTAACGATATCTCTAATAGTTTCTGCCTTTTTTATGGGGTCATTTTTAGTATCTTCGAAAAGAAGTGATGCCTTAAACTGAATAAAATCTTTTGAATTATCCTCTAAATACGCTTTAACCTCTTGAAGCGAATTATTCTTAGCAAAACTATCTGGGTCCTCACCATCAGGAAACGTGCAAACACGCACATTCATACCTTGTTCTAAGATTAAATCTATACCTCGGATTGAAGCACGCATACCAGCAGCATCACCATCAAAAAGTACGGTAATATTATTTGTGAGCCTTTTTATAAGTCTAATCTGGTCTGGCGTAAGCGCAGTCCCCGAAGAGGATACCACATTGGTAATACCACGTTGAAAAAACTGAATCACATCGGTATACCCTTCTACCAAAAAGCAATTATCTTCTTTTGCAATGGTCTGCTTTGCAAAATAGAGACCATATAATACTTTACTCTTATGGTAAATTTCGCTTTCAGGAGAATTAAGGTATTTTGCAGCCTTTTTATCATTGCCTAAAATACGACCGCCAAAGCCAAGTACACGCCCACTCATACTATGAATAGGAAACATCACACGGCCTTTAAATCTATCAAAATGCTTATCTGGCTTTACAATAGTTAGCCCTGTACCTTCTAAATATTCTATTTTGTAGGCATTCTTTAAAGCTTCATCTGTAAAGGCTTGCCACTCATCCAACGAATACCCTAACTGAAATTTCTTAATAGTCTCGTCTGTAAAACCACGCTCTTTAAAATAGCTTAAACCAATGGCTTTGCCCTTATCTGTTTTATGCATGACTTTCTGGAAATAGTCATTAGCATACTCACTCACTAAATACAAACTCTCTCTTGTGTTTGCCTTCTCCTTTTCCTCGTCTGTACGCTCTGTCTCTTCGACTTCTATATTGTACTTCTTAGCCAAGTATTTAATGGCTTCAGGGTATGTAAAATGCTCATGCTCCATGAGGAAGGTTATAGCATTTCCGCCTTTACCAGTTGAGAAATCTTTCCAGATTTGTTTTACGGGAGACACCATAAAACTTGGTGTGCGTTCTTCGCTAAACGGGCTTAAACCCTTGAAGTTACTTCCAGATTTTTTTAACTGAACAAAATCACCAATAACCTCCTCTACACGAGCAGTCTCAAAAACTTGGGCTATGGAATTTTGTGAAATCAAGATTAAAATATAAACAGATGGTAAATTTAAGACAAAGTATAAGTTTAAAAAATTTCTGCCTAGAAAGTTATCCTAAACTGAGAAATACACTTCCTTTTTAAAATTTAAATAATAACCTTATATTGTAACTAACAAAACTCTGACTTGTGCATATCTGACTCCTTTTGGGTATTATTATATGGTATATAAATGACATTTTACGAAACGAAAATAAAGCATATAAAAAACAGATGCTTTTCTAACGATAAACAGATACAAACCGTAATCGGTATAAAGAACTATATTGATAACCATTTTGAGTCTAATTTAAATTTAGATTTTCTATCACACGCCAAATTTGTTTCTAAATATCATATGTTACGACTGTTCAAAAAATACTACGGACTAACACCTAGACAGTATTTAATTGATAAACGCATTGACAAATCTAAAGAGTATCTGACAAATGGAATATCTGTAACAGAAACTTGCTTTGCAGTTGGGTTTGAAAGCTTAGGTTCGTTTAGTACATTATTTAAAACTAAAACAGGAAAATCACCAATAGATTTTCAAAAAAGAGCAACTTTCAAGAAGTAAGATTAATTTAAAGTTCTGAACTTCGAAGCTCTATTAAAAATATTAAAAAATGAAAGTAACATTAATTAGCATTCCAGTTCGTGATCAAGAAAAGGCATTAAAATTCTACACTGAGAAATTAGGTTTCTTAAAAAAGAAGGATGCACCACTAGGCGGAGGCAATAGATGGCTGACTTTAGTGTCTCCAGAATGGCAAGATGGACCTGAACTTTTACTAGAACCAGCACCAAATCATTTTGAACCTTGTAAGGTGTTTCAAGATGCATTGATGGAGGCTGGATACCCTTACACACAATTTGATGTTGACAATGTTGACGCAGAATATAATAGATTGATAAAACTTGGCGTAGAATTTAGTGTAAAACCTACAGAAATGGGGACTGCAAAATTTGCTGTATTTAATGATACATGCGGAAATAACATTCAAATTGTTGAAATGCTATAAAATACAAAATGAAAACAGCAGGTTACTCAGGCACACCATTAGCAAAAAAACTCGGAATTAAGAGTGGATTTAAAATAAAAATAGTCAATGAACCTAAGGACTATTTTAGATTGTTTCTTGATCTACCTGAAGATTTAAAAGAAGTAGTAGATATAAAAACAAAAAAGGATTTTATTCATTTTTTTACTAAAAATGCTTCTCAGCTGAATAAAGTTATTAAAGACCTAAAACAAGAAATGGAACAGAATGGAATACTATGGATTTCATGGCCAAAAAAAGCTTCAAAAGTTGAAACTGACCTTAACGGAAACATCGTAAGAGAAATTGGATTAAAAAATGGACTTGTAGACATCAAGGTATGTGCTGTAAATGACGTTTGGTCTGGATTAAAATTTGTCATTCCTGTTAAAGATAGAATATAGAATTATTATCTAAAAATAAAAATTATGCTAACATATATAAACCCAAAACTACCAATGCGCGACAAAAATGTTACTAAAGCATTTTACATAAATCAACTAGGTTTTAAAGAATTAGGTAAAGAAGATTACGAAGGCTACTTAATGATTGGAAAAGATCAGATTGAAATTCATTTTTTTGAATTTAAATCACTTAACCCTAAAGAAAATTACGGACAAGTTTATATTAGAACCAATGACATTGACGATTTTTATCAAAAATTATTAGACGATAAAATAAAAATACATCCAAATGGTCCTTTACAAATAAAACCTTGGGGACAAAAAGAATTTTCAGTGCTTGATCCTGATAGTAATCTGTTGACCTTTGGAGAAAGCATTTAAGAATTATATTTAAAAAGCCTTAATCCATTTCTAGACTAAGGCCTTTAACACTCAAATTATTGATTGATTGATTGACTAATCCATATCAAAGCGAAACCCAACAGATATATTATTTTGGTCTACTGCTTGATTTTTAAATATTGGGTTTAAATCATACTTAACATATAATGCCGTATTTCCAAAAGCTATATAACTACTGATACCGTAAACAAAATCTGATGTATTGTAACCACCTTTAAGCTTATCTTTAATATCATTTCCGTCAGCATTTACATATTTAATTTTTTGCAATGTGCCTATATTAAACCCGGCATAACCACCAATACCAAATTTAAACTGCTTATAGGTCGTATATCTAAAATAATCGTCTCTTTCGATTTTTCTAGATGGCCCAAATTCAAAATGTACTGGGAAAACAAGATTTGTGGTTCTAAGTTTAACCTTATCTACATTTTCTGGAAATGTTTCTAGAGAAATATCACCATCAGTATTTACAAAAAACTGATTGTCCTCGACGTTTAGCTTATTCCACTGAAATGAGAAACCATACTTTAATCTAAGAAAATTAGAATTTTTAAAGACACGTGTTTTCCAAGCATGACCTAGTTCGATAAATCCTGAGCCTCCAAGTTTATATGGCGAATCATCTAAACTCTGACCTTCGATAATAGCATTGTTAAATCCTATTGCGAAGACGGTATTATCTGTTGTACGGCGATCGTATTTTTTAGGTTTATCATTTGATTTTTTTCCGAGAAATACAAAACTATCATTTGTTTCTCCTTCACTGCCACCTATTCTAAGTATATAGCCTTCGTTTTCGTTTATTTCCTGCAAGCTATTTCGTCTTAAAAGTTCTATTTTATTATCAATAATTGCTAAACGGTTTTCAATATTAGCCGCACGTTTTTTTGCAGCACTCTTTTTTAATTCTTGAGCTTGTTCTGCAGTTATTTCTTTATCATCTAAACGCTTATTAATAAGTTCAATTTCTTTTTTTAGAGCTTCACGCTCTTTCGTTTCAATTTCTTTTTTTGAAGCTTCGAGCTTATCTATTTCTAATTGCTTAATAGTTGTAGTAGGCTTAGACGGTTCTGTCTTTTTTGTCGGCGGCTGTTTCTCTTGAGCACTTATAAAGCCCACAGTTAAACATAAAATTAGGGTTGCGAGATGTTTTGTAATTCTTTTCATTTTTTTCGATGTTTTGTATGCTGAGGCAATCTCAACATAGATTGATGATTAAATTTCTGTTCGTTTTTTGATTGTGTTATCTTAGAAAAGGCAACAAGTTTTAATATATACTAGTGGTAATTAATTGTTTCTATTGGCAACTGCAGTTTTTACCTCATTGAAACCACTTTTAAGTACTTCGTA
>CAZBMY010000023.1:6488-8314 GCA_964492855.1 uncultured Flavobacteriaceae bacterium | reverse complement strand
GGGTTTGACAGCTCCTTTACCTAAAGTAGATTTATCGTTTTTATTTACTGCTACTGGTGGTTTTTCTTGCTTTGCGCTATTTTTACTAACCGCTTGCTCTGTCTCATTGGTTGCTATTACTTCTTTCTCTAAAACTTGATTATTATTAATTAGCTCATCTTCTTTAGGAGGTGATAAAACGTCTTTAATATTATCTTTTACAATAATAGTATCTATCGATGTTTCATCCTCTTGCCCTAAATATGTGATAGACACAAAGACTAAAGCTGCAATACTTGCTGCAATACCAAACCACCAAAATGATGATTTTTTATTACGTTTATCCTCAACATCTAATTGCTGTGATAATTTAGACCAAGCGTCTGACGATGGTGCAACCACACGTTTCTCTAGCTTGTCTTTTATTTGTTCTTCAAATTTAATTGGTGCCATAACTGGTCTTATTTAAGTCTTTTATTTTTTGCTGAAGCAATTGTCTTGCTTTGTATAATTGTGATTTTGATGTGCCTTCAGATATTTGAAGCATCTCAGCAATCTCAATATGTTTATACCCTTCAATGGCATACATTATAAATACCATTTTGTAACCTTCTGGCAAACCATCTATAAGTCTTTGAATTTCGGCAACTTCGATATTTGAGTTAATACTATCTGTAGAATTTTGTTTAAAATCTACTTCTTCTACAGGAAACTCTAATTGCTTTTTACTTCGCAAATACGATATAGATTCTCTAACCATAATACGTCGTATCCAACCTTCAAAACTACCTTCACTCTTAAAACTTTTTAGATGTTTAAACACTTTAAAAAAACCGTTGAGCATTACTTCTTCGGCTTGCTGAACATCTTTTACATAATAACGACAAACACTTAACATTTTTGGAGCATGTAATTCATACAAAATATGCTGCGCTTCGCGATTATTTTTCGCAGCTTTTGCAATAAGCTTCTTTTCGTTATTATGAAGTTGAATGACTTTCATTCTTGTTTTACTAGTGTTGGTTTGCACTTCTATTTATAAAGACGCAAATGGTTTTGTTTTGGTTGCCTGAAGTTGAAAAATATTTTTTATTTATTTAAAGAATTTGAAATAAAGTCAGTAAAATCAATGGTTTTAAAGCCGTACTTTTTTTAAGAAAATCAACTTTTATTAAAACACCCCCTAAAGTCCCCTCAAGGGGACAATCTTAAAATTATTTTTTACGTTCTATAACGTAATTAACCATTAAGATTAATGAAGCTTTAAATTCTGAATCGGGATAATTAGATAGTAAGTTTAAAGCTTCTTTTTGAAACGCTAACATTTTATTTTCGGCATAATCCAATCCTCCTTTTTTAATCACAAAACCTATAACGTCTTTAACGCGTTTTTTATCTTTATTGTGATTTTTAACAGAATTAATTAACCAAGATTTTTCTTTTTTAGACGCATTATTGAGCGCATATATTAATGGCAATGTCATTTTTTGCTCTTTAATATCTATACCTGTTGGTTTACCTATTTTAGTTTCGCCATAATCAAATAAATCATCTTTAATCTGAAATGCCATACCGATAAGTTCTCCAAATTTGCGCATGTTTTCAACTTCAGGAGAGTTTGGCTTTACCGAAGCAGCTCCCAAACTACAACAAGCCGCTATTAGCGTTGCTGTTTTCTGTCTAATAATTTCGTAATAGATATCTTCTGTAATATCTAGCTGACGTGCTTTTTCGATTTGAAGTAATTCACCTTCACTCATTTCTCGTACTGCGATTGAAATGATTTTAAGCAAATCAAAATCGTTGTTATCTATTGACAATAGCAACCCTTTAGACAACAAGTAATC
>CAZBMY010000023.1:0-6388 GCA_964492855.1 uncultured Flavobacteriaceae bacterium | reverse complement strand
GCAACTTTACTTGACATAGCGAGTTGAAACTTTTGTTCAAAAAGTTCCATTTCGTAAGCGATGGGTTGTTTTATTTGTTCGGTAATTTTCACGTGTTATTCAAAGATACGACCTAAACTATTTTTGAACTATTATTTAACTCTTATTTGCTAATTGGCCACAAGCTGCGTCAATATCTTTTCCTCGGCTACGACGTACGGTAACCGTGATATTATTTTTCTCTAATACCGAGACATACATGTCTATAGCTTTAGAATTGGCTTGTTGAAACATCCCATCATCAATAGGGTTATACTCAATAAGATTTACTTTACTTGGCGCAAATTTGCAAAATTGCACTAGAGCATCTACATCTTTACGCTGATCATTAATCCCGTCCCAAACCACATATTCATATGTAATTCTATTTTTGGTTTTGGCATACCAATATTGCAAGGCTTCTCGTAAATCATTTAATGAAAATGTAGCATTAAAAGGCATAATAGACGTACGAACCTCATCTATAGCTGAATGTAAAGACACCGCAAGTTTAAACTTAACTTCATCATCTGCCATTTTTTTTATCATCTTGGGAACGCCAGATGTGGATACCACAATACGTTTTGGAGACATCCCTAAACCTTCGTCAGATGTAATTTTATCAATGGCTTTGAGTACATTATTGTAATTCATTAAAGGTTCTCCCATACCCATAAACACAATATTACTCAAGGGGCGATCATGGTACAGGCGGCTCTCATTATCTATAGCTACGACTTGGTCATAAATTTCATCTGGATTGAGGTTACGCATACGTTTTAATCGTGCCGTAGCACAAAACTTACAATCTAAACTACAACCTACCTGTGACGACACACATGCCGTTGTACGTGTCGAAGTTGGAATTAAAACAGACTCAACAATTAAATCATCATGAAGCCGTACAGCATTTTTTATAGTACCATCTTCACTGCGCTGCATTTGATCTACACGGATATGGTTTATAACAAAATTACCTTCTAGCATTTGTCGCGTCTTTAATGATATGTTAGTCATATCCTCAAAACTATGTGCTGACTTTTGCCATAACCACTCGTACACCTGATTACCTCGAAACGCTTTATCTCCATTCTCCACAAAAAACGTTCTTAACTGTTCTTTTGTTAATGCGCGTATATCTTTCTTTTTAGTATTCATTTGAGTGCAAAAGTAGTTAAAGATTTACTATTGAAGATTTTTGAATAACGATTAACTTATATCATTAAAAAAAGCCTTTCAGAAATTGACTTCAGAAAGGCTTTTTACATGTGTGTATTGTTATTCTTAGATGATTAACATGGCATCACCATAAGAATAGAATTTGTATTTTTCTTTTACCGCTTCTGCGTAAGCTTCTTTCATAAAATCATGACCTGCAAATGCAGAAATCATCATTAACAGTGTTGATTTTGGCGTATGAAAATTTGTAATCATACAGTTAGCTATGCTAAAATCATATGGTGGGAAAATAAATTTATTTGTCCAACCTTGGTAAGGGTTAAGTGTACCGCTTGACGATACCGAACTCTCTATTGTTCGCATGGACGTTGTGCCCACAGCACAAATACGCTTTTTCTTTACTTTTCCGTTATTAATAATATCTGCTGCCTCTTGACGGATTTCAATTTCTTCACTATCCATCTTGTGTTTGGATAAATCTTCAACTTCAACAGGGTTAAACGTCCCTAAACCTACATGTAAAGTAACTTCCGCACGCTCTATACCTTTAATTTCTAAACGTTTTAACAAGTGTTTTGAAAAGTGCAAACCTGCTGTTGGAGCGGCTACTGCACCTTCTTTTGCTGCATAAATAGTTTGGTAACGTGTCTCATCTTCTGGCTCTACATCTCTCTTAATGTATTTTGGAAGTGGTGTTTGTCCAAGCTCAGTTAATTTATTTCTAAAATCACTGTAAGATCCATCGTAAAGAAAACGTAACGTACGACCTCTAGATGTTGTATTATCAATTACCTCTGCAACTAAAGTTTCATCTTCTCCAAAGTATAATTTGTTTCCAATTCTAATTTTACGAGCAGGGTCTACCAATACATCCCAAAGACGTTGATCTTGGTTAAGTTCTCTCAATAAAAACACCTCGATACGCGCGCCTGTCTTTTCTTTATTACCAAAAAGTCTTGCCGGAAAAACTTTTGTATTATTTAAAATCATCACATCGCCTTCATCAAAATAATCGATAACATCTTTAAACATTTTGTGCTCGATTGTTTGATTTGCTCTATCCAAAACCATTAATCGTGATTCATCTCTGTGTTCTGCTGGATGCTCTGCTAATAATTCTTCAGGAAGGTCAAAACTAAAGTGTGATAATTTCATATGTGTATTGTCGTTTTTTTGAAGTTGCAAATATACAATCTCGATATAGGGGTTGTCAAGTAAACTAGCAATTATTTAATTTGAAAACCTATATGTTCTAAATCTTTCCAAAAATCTGGATACGATTTAGAAACAACATCTGCCTCTTTAATTAAAATTGAAGTCTTTAAAGCCAGTGGTGCAAATGCCATTGCCATACGATGGTCATTATAGGTTTCTATCTCTACATCTTGGTTTATTGAACCCAAAGTCTCCTCTAGTAACAATGATTCATCCGTCACAGAAATATTTGCTCCTAACTTTGCTAATTCGTTTTGAAGCGCAATTAATCTATCGGTTTCTTTAATTTTTAGTGTATGTAGTCCTATTAAATGACAACTTATACCTAAACCAAATGCCGTTACTGAAATGGTTTGCGCAATATCAGGCGCATTACTTAAGTCTAAATCAATTTTAGATTCAGCATTTACAATTGATGATTTTTCAAGTAGTATTGAATTATTTTGAAATGTTGTTGTTACACCAAACTGCTTATAAATGTCAGCTAAAACCGAATCGCCTTGAAGTGAATTTTCCTTATATGATGATAATTCTATTTTAGTTCCTAAATCACTCAAAGCAACTATACTATAAAAATACGATGCCGATGACCAATCGGATTCTACAGTTAAAGTATTAGTGCTTGAATTTTGAATATTAGGCTTAACCGTAATAATATTATCTATAAATGTATGCTCTACATTGATGTCATCTAAAAGGCTTAATGTCATCTTTATATATGGCACTGAAGTAATTTTACCATCTAGCGTTAGCTCTAGTCCATTTTCTAATTTTGAAGCAATAAGTAATAATGCAGAAATATACTGACTACTAACATTAGCGCTTAACGTCACTTTGTGTTTAGTCAGTTTTTTGCCTCTTATCCTTAGAGGCGGAAAGCCTTCATTCTCTATATACGAAATATCAGCTCCTAAAGCATTTAATGCATCTACCAGAATAGCTATAGGGCGTTCTTTCATACGACCTGACCCTGTTAAAATAGTTTCTCGCCCTTCTTTAATTGAGAAATACGCTGTTAGAAAACGCATTGCTGTACCTGCATGATGAATGTCTATAATTTCATCGTTAGAAGCCAAAGCGTTTTGCATTAATTGAGAATCATCTGAATTAGATAAATTTTCAATTTTTATATCTGGATATAAGGCTTGTAAGATAAGCAATCGATTAGCCTCACTCTTTGAGCCAGTAATTATAATTGAAGATTGCTCTTGTATTTTTGACTTTTGGATTTGGATATTCATGATATGTACATCTTGTCTGTACTTGATGTAGTGTCTTTAAAGTTTACAACTTTGACAAAACTACTTCAATTTCTCGTTATTATGATGTCTATCATGGTCTCGTTTGGTCTTTTTATCCATTTTTTTATCAAATGCAGATTGTAAATCTATTCCTGTTTGATTGGCTAGACACAAAACAACAAAAACAACGTCTGCCAACTCTTCACCAAGGTTTTTATCCTTATCACTTTCTTTCTCACTTTGCTCACCGTAACGGCGAGCTATGATACGTGCCACTTCCCCAACCTCTTCAGTAAGTTGAGCCATATTAGTGAGTTCGTTAAAATAGCGAACTCCATGCTCTTTTATCCAATTATCAACTGCTTTTTGGGCGTTTTGAATGTTCATATTATTCTTTATTTTTAGAATCTATAATTATTGTTACTGGACCATCATTAACTAAACTAACCTTCATATCTGCGCCAAACTCACCTGATTGGATTGGTTGTTTTATATGGTCTTGAAGTGTGTTTTTAAAATTTTCATATAACGGAATTGCAACATCAGGCTTCGAAGCTTTTAGATAGCTTGGACGTTTACCTTTCTTTGTACTCGCGTGCAACGTAAACTGGCTAACAACAATAACTTCTCCGTTAATGTCTTCAATTGATAAATTCATTACACCATCTTTATCAGGAAAAATTCGAAGTCCAGATATCTTAGAACACAACCAATCTATATCATTTTGAGTATCTGCATCTTCTATACCTACCAAGATTAAAAACCCTGTTTTTATAGCGGCAACTGCAATTCTATTAATAGTAACTGAAGCTTCGGAAACACGTTGAATAACTACTTTCATAATTTAACTCTCATCCCAATTATCTGTCCTATAATGCTCGTCTTCGCCTTCTAAAATTTGAAGGTAACTTCGATAACGCGAGTAAGATACTTCGTCTCTTTCTAAGGCCTCTTTGACTGCACATTTTGGTTCTTTTAAATGTAAACAATTATTAAATTTACAGTCTTGCTTTAATTCAAAAAATTCAGGAAAAAAATCCCCAATTTCTTCCCTTTCCATATCTACAATACCAAAACCTTTAATACCTGGTGTGTCAATAATTTTAGCATCAAAACTCAAATCAAACATTTCTGCAAATGTCGTTGTGTGCTGACCTTGCATATGCTGATTAGATATTGCCTTAGTTTTTAAATCTAATGAAGGCTCAATAGCATTGACTAATGTAGATTTCCCTACTCCAGAATGGCCAGCAAACATACTTACCTTCCCTTCCATTAATGTTTTTACCTTATCAATATTTTTTCCAGTTGCAGCAGAAATACCTATACACTCATAACCGATTTTTCTATAAACACTAGCTAAGTATTTAGCTTCTAAAATTGTTTCTTTATCATATACATCAGTCTTATTAAATAGCAAAACAGTTTTAATACCATATGCTTCAGCAGTGACTAAAAAACGATCTATAAAACTCGTAAATGTAGGCGGATTATTAATAGTCACCAGTAAAAAAACTTGATCAATATTGGCTGCAATAATATGTGTTTGCTTAGATAAATTTACAGACTTACGCACAATATAATTTAGACGCTCTTCAATACGCTTAATGACACCCGTTTCTGTATTATTTTTAGTTTCTACATCAAACTCAACCTTATCTCCAACTGCGATAGGGTTTGTGCTCTTAATACCTTGAATTCTAAATTTGCCTTTAATACGACACTCATAAAACTTTCCGTTTGGCGTTCTAACACTGTACCAGCTTCCTGTTGATTTGTATATGGTTCCTGTCATTGATTACAAAGATGACTAATATTGTTTTAGTAAACAAAAAAGCTCACTAATTAGCGAGCCTTTGTACTTAATTATTAATAATCTTTTCTTGGTGATTAATAGATTCTTGATGAATGGCTTTAAACACCCGAAGTATAAACTCTTCACTTAGATTTTTATCTTCGCCTTGAAGAATCATTTTTCCTAAAATCTCATTCCAACGTTTAGATTGTAAAACAGCAACGTTATGGTCTTTTTTAAGTTGCCCAATAGCATCTGCGATATCCATACGTTTACCTAGCATTTCTATTAATTGATGATCTACTACATCTATTTGCGTTCTTAAGGTATTAATCTTGTTCTTAAACTCTGCTGCCTCTCCAACCTCTTTACGTATGCGTAAATCTTCAGTATACTTTATTAAAGTATCTGGTGTGATTTGTTGAGCAGCATCACTCCATGCATTATCTGGATCGTGATGAGTTTCTATCATTAGTCCATCGTAATTTAAATCTAATGCTGTCTGACTTAATTCGAAAATAATATCACGACGTCCTGCTATATGTGAAGGATCTAAAATAAGTGGTAAATCTGGGAAACGGTTTTGTAAATCTACGGCTATCTGCCACTCTGGATTATTTCTATAGCGTGTTTTTTCGTATGTAGAAAACCCTCTATGAATAACCCCTAAATTTTTAACATCAGCCGTGTAAAAGCGTTCTACCGCACCTAACCACAATGCTAAATCAGGATTTACAGGGTTTTTAATTAATACAGGTTTATCTGTACCTTTTAAAGCATCTGCAATATCTTGAACTATAAATGGGCTAACCGTTGTGCGTGCTCCAATCCAAAGTATATCAACATCGTGCTTTAATGCTAAATCTACATGATTAGCATTGGCTACCTCTGTTGTGATGAGCATTCCTGTTTCTTCTTTTGCACGTTGCATCCATTTTAA
>CAZBMY010000022.1:11360-16379 GCA_964492855.1 uncultured Flavobacteriaceae bacterium | reverse complement strand
TTATAGATAATTACCCAACAAAATCACCATTAGATAATGCTGGCTTTTTTGACAAAACAACATATAGTTTAGGTGGAAAAAATATCACATTAAATGATATTGAGCATAAGTTACTTCGTCCAAAATTTAAAGATCCACGTTTTCACTTTGTTTTGGTATGTGGTGCTATGGGTTGTCCTCCATTAATAAGTAAAGCGTATTTACCAAATACATTAAATGCTCAGTTAGAAGCGCAAACCAAAAAAGCTATTAACGGAAGTTTTCTTAGAGTGAAAAAAAACAAAGTATCTGCTTCAAAAATAATGGAATGGTACAAAGAAGATTTTACGATGAATGGTACAACAGAAATCGATTTTATAAATACATATAGAACAGAAAAAGTGCCAGCAAAATCTAAGTTAAGCTACTTTGAATATAACTGGAATTTAAACAAACAATAACAAGAATTTAAAAATTAATAAATCAACAAAAATGAAAAAACTAATCATTGCAGCAGTAGCAGTAGCTTTAAGTTTCACTGGCTTTTCTCAAGAAACAGAAGAACAAGAAAAAAGTGTTATACAAGAATACACACCTTCAAAATTATTAAAGAAAGGACAATGGGATATAAAATGGTTTAATAACCTTTATACACAAACAGAAAGTACTTTTAGTAGTGGAACAGAGCCAAGACAAACTTTTTTCACATCTACATTAGATGTGTTTACAGGCGTTTCTGAAAGTAGCCGTTTTAACATCGGTTTACTATTAGAATTCCGTTCTAATGTTGTTGCAGATAGAAACGCATTTGATGTATTTTCTTTTGATGGTGAAAGAGGTACTGCACGTTCTGGATTTACTTCTTTTGCTCCAGCTATTAAGTTTAATCCATTCAAAAATGTGTCTAATTTCACAATTCAAACAGCATTTCATATTCCATTAATTGATAACGAAACAGAAGACTTTTTACCTGTCAATGGTAATAATGGAGTGTTTTTAGACCAGAACGGATTTATTTTGCAGAATCGTTTTTTCTATGATTATACGTTCCCTAGTGGTGATTGGCAGATTTTTACAGAATTAAATACAGAATATAATTTTGGTGATGAAAATGATAGTTTTGCAAATGACAGCTTTAGATTAACACCAGGAGTATTTTTAAGTTACTTCCCAAGCTCTAAGTTTACTGTTTTGGGGTTAGTACAACACTCTCAACTTATAGATATCAATAATGATTTTTCACAAGATTTCACGGCTGTTGGTGGTGGAGTAAAATATCAATTAACAAAAGAATTAAATATAGAGACGCTATATACTAATTTTGTAAGAGGTAATGATACAGGTCTAGGGCAAACTTTTAATATAGGTTTAAGAGCTTTATTCTAGAAATCATTTTAAATTGGGAGCTTAAATCTATACTATGAATACAGCTAAGCTCCTAATTGTTATTGTTGGCATCTTTATATTATCATCTTGTTCTAGTCAAAATGAGAAAGTTAATGGTGTCAGCTTTGTTGCTTATGGTAAACCTGTTGATGAGACTCATACGAAACCAGTAGTTACAAAAATCAATGCTAATTTTGCCGCAGTGATGCCTTTTGGGTTTATAAGAACGCTAGATAACCCACAGATTATTCACAATACTGAACGGCAATGGTTTGGAGAAACTAGAGCAGGAGCAAAACAATATTCTGAAGAATTACGGAAACAGAATATTAAAATAATGGTGAAACCTCACATTTGGATTCATCGTGGCGAGTTTACTGGATTTTTAGACATGAAATCTGAAGAAGACTGGAAAAAATTTGAAGATTCTTACACCAGTTTTATTTTAGAGTATGCAGATTTAGCGCAAGAGATTAATGCTGAGATATTCTGTGTTGGCACTGAGCTCGAAAATTTTATTGCAAAGCGACCAATTTATTGGGATGCCCTTATCGATAAAATTAAGGCTAAATATAAAGGCAAGTTAACTTACGCAGCTAATTGGGATGAGTTTAAACGCACACCATTTTGGAGTAAGCTAGATTTTATAGGTATTGATGCTTATTTCCCAATAACAGATGAACAAACACCTAGTGTTGAGAAAAGTATAGAAGGTTGGAAACCTCATAAGGCAGTCATAAAAGCGCTTTCAGATAAGCATCAAAAGCCAGTGTTATTTACCGAGTATGGTTACAGAAGTGTTGACTATTCTGGTAAAGAACCTTGGAAATATGACCGAAACATGACTGAAGTTAATCTAGAGGCACAGGTTAACACTAGTAAAGCATTGTACGAAACATTTTGGAATGAAGATTGGTTTGCTGGAGGTTTTGTTTGGAAGTGGTTTATAAATTACGATAAAAGTGGTGGTTTGGAAAACAACCAATTTACACCTCAAAATAAACCTGTCGAAAAGGTTATAAAAACATATTATAGTATGCGGGAACAGCAATAATTTTAAACTTATTGTGCTACCGTTTTAAACTAAAATGTAGCATGAAATTTTTAAAGTCACTTTGCATTATACTATTGCTAATGGGTTGTAAGTCTGAAGACGACCTAAACGATACGACAAATCTATCACAAATTTTAAGTACTACTAACTTTGAAGTAGGTGCTGTCATTGCATGTGCTGCTAGTGATGTCAATAACCCTAATCAAGCTAATGTGTATTTTCTCCCTGAGAGTGGTGCTACTAATTTTAGACTTTATGAAACAGCATCTGTAGAAGTAAATCCAAACGATTTTTCAAATTACACGGAAGTTTTATTAGAAGACACACCATTTTTTAATGGTTTTTTGAGAGAATATGCAATTCTTTTAAATGAAGAAAAATGGGTTGTGGTAACATTTCAATTAAATAATGAGATTAAGGTGTCTAACCCTATTCGTACAAAACAAGTTTCTAAACCTTCAGACTTCACCCAAGAGATAGAGGTTAATCAGTCGGTGTCTTTAATGCCACAATTTTCATGGACGGATAATCAATTTGGCGATAATGCGATCTACTTTCAGGTTGTGTCTGATGTAGCTCAAAATGTTTTTTCTGCAACTTATACATTTGAAAGTAATTTTCAGTATTACAATACGTCTAACGTGGTGTTGAATGTTACTCAAGGTAATCCTCCAGATTTAGAAAGTGGATTAACATATAATTTTACATTAATGGACGTAAGCGAAGACAATTGGGTCAATGCAATAAC
The DNA here is from genome assembly GCA_964492855.1 of uncultured Flavobacteriaceae bacterium. GTDB lineage: Bacteria > Bacteroidota > Bacteroidia > Flavobacteriales > Flavobacteriaceae > Winogradskyella. The sequence goes on along the minus strand of CAZBMY010000022.1, from coordinate 13,212 downwards.
GTTGAACACCAATTTTACAGTAGAATGAAAAAAATAATAGTATTAAGTCTTTTAAATCTTGTGTTTTTATTTAATGTTGAAGCACAAACCATTAAAGATGTTAAGATCGAAGGTAATAAGCGTACACGTACCAGTTTCTTAAAGCGCCTAGCATTTGTAAAAGCGGGAAGCGAAATAGATACATCCCGTATAGCATCAGATGAACGCCGTTTTAGACTTTTGCCATCAGTGGCTAGTGCATCTTCAAAATTAGAAAAGATTGATGAAGATAATTATAATTTAACGTATACAGTTGTCGAAAATTTTGCCATTATTCCTGGGTTTAATGTCTCACAAGATATTAATGAAGATTTGTCATATAGAGTGTCTCTGTTTGATTTTAATTTCTTGGGACAAAATCAAATTATTGGAGGGTTTTACAGTAGAAATGTATTTGATTCTTATGGGTTCTTCTGGGAAGCACCAAACTTAATTACCAGAAAATGGGGTATAGGTATTAATTACCAAAATAATGTATTACAAGAGCCTATTTTTTTAGAAGATGAACGCGATGTAAACTTTAAGTTTGATAGTAAGGCATTTGAGTTTCGTGTATTCTATGAGCATAATTTTAATAATCGTTTTGAGATTGGTGTTAATATTTCTGATGAAGATTATGAGTTTTTAGATGGCGATTTGCCTAATGATATTCCAGAAGAATTAGGAGTTAAACGAGTATCAGTTGTTGGTGAATATGAGTATAATAATATTACCAATGAGTTTCAGTATGTAGACGGTTTTAGAAGTCTTTTTACATATGATTTTACAGTATCTTCGTCTGGGGATAACGATTTTTTGCGTAATTCTTTTATTGGTAGAAATGATTTTGAATACTTTAAAAGAGTCGGTAAAAGAGGAAACTGGGCAAACCGATTAAGGATAGCGTACGCTACTAATAGCACGACACCCTTTGCACCTTTTACACTAGATAACCAATTAAATATTAGAGGTGTTGGTAATGTTGTTGATCGTGGTACAGCGGCCGTTGTTTTAAATACAGAATACAGATACACGTTTTATGAAAAAGGTTGGTTTGCCATGCAAGCCAATGGATTTGTAGATGCAGGTACTTGGCAAGAACCGGGAGGGCAGTTTGGAGATTTAATTGAAGGAAAAACCGCAAGTTTGTTTACAGGTGTAGGATTGCGTTTTATTCATAAACGTATTTTTAATGCTGTTTTTAGAATAGATTACGGTCTTAGCTTAGGCGATAAATCTAATAGTGGAATTGTTTTTGGAATTGGTCAATATTTCTAAGATTTAGTGCTATTTTTATAGCAAACTCTTAGAACAGTTAAATGCGATTACTTCTCTTTGCTTTTTTAACTTCAATTTCTATTGCTTTAAATGGGCAAGAGAATACGGTTGTAGATATTATAGTTCAAGGGAATAGTAAATTAAAGTCATCTTTTGTAAAAAAAATCGCATTAATAAAGCCTGGAGCAGCTTTAGACTCTCTTGTTTTAGAAGAAGATATAAAGTTACTTAAGCGCTTACCCTCTATAGCTCATGCGTATTATCAAGTTTTTCCTGCTCTAAAAGGAGGCGAATACAATGTATTTTATAATATAGAAGAGAATTTTACCATAATTCCTGCAGCAAATGTTTATACAACTAATGATGATGAATTTGCATTTAGGGTAGGACTTTATGAGTACAATTTATTTGGACAAAACATAACGTTTGGCGGCTTTTACCAAGACGATATTTTTAGTTCTTATGGTATTAATCTTAGGGCACCATATCTGTTTTCACGTAAATGGGGTTTAGCACTCAATTTTCAAGATTTAACAACTCAAGAGCCTGTTTTTTT
>CAZBMY010000022.1:8569-11260 GCA_964492855.1 uncultured Flavobacteriaceae bacterium | reverse complement strand
GTTTTACCTCAATTTGTGATTGGGTGGAATGATTTTTCATATTTTCTAAGAGTAGGAGAGCGAGGTAATTGGGCAAATCGATTACGTCTGGGTTTAGCCACAAACGATGACTCCCCTTTTGCGCCTTTTTCTGTAGATAATAACCTTAACGTAAGAGGTGTAGGTAATGTGATTGACCGTGGTACAGGTGTCATTGTTTTAAATACTGAATACCGACAAACTTTAGTAGATAAGGACTGGTTTGCATTACAAAGCAATGTGTTTATTGATGCAGGTAGTTGGCGAAATCCAGGTGGTGATTTTGGTGATTTTGGTGACTCTCAAAATGTTAGAGTTTATCCAGGAGTTGGTCTACGTTTTATTCACAAAAAAATATTCAATGCTATTTTTAGAATAGATTATGGTTATGGTATAACTCCAGATGCCACAAACGGATTTGTCTTTGGGATTGGGCAATACTTTTAACGAGTTATTATAACTTTAAGTTAGGCTATCCATTTAGATTTAGAACCTTCACTAATACAGTTTTATTATAGAATAGTTTTTTAATAAAAAAGTATACTTCTATGTGACTTTTTAAGTATAAGTTTGTCTCATATTTAAAACAAAACAATTGATATGAAAATTTTTAGATTATTTTTTATGACTATTGCAGTTATAGGACTTACTGCTTGTAGTAGTGATGACGATAATAATGCTGTTGAGTTAACTAATACTAATTTAGCGGGAACATATGATGTCGTATTCTTAGAGGGTTCTGAGGTTGAAACTGATGATAGTTCTGGTGTTGTGGTTAGAACAATAGAAGTTACAGGAGATACATTTACTGATGCTATTTTTATTTTTAATGCTGATGGTACATATTCTGCTTCAGGAGATTATAGAGTGAATTTTACAATTACAACTACAAATGTAGGCACTGTAATGGAAAGTGAGATAGACTCTTTTGACGAAACAGGTAATTATAGCACTAATAATGCTAATAGCACAATAACTTTAGATGGAGAGGTAGGTGATGTTACTCTTTTTGATGGTACTAACTTATATGTAACTTTTGAAGAGACAGATTCCTTTGGAGGTAATACTACAGTTTCTAATTCTGAAATAAGGTTAGTAAAACGCAATTAATAATAAACTTTAGATAAATAAAGACGCCATCAATTTGATGGCGTTTTTATTTTATAAAATAATTCTCTATTGTTTTTGAAATTTTTTAAGTGAGAATATTATTCTTGTAATATTTGTATAACTCATCAGCTGAAGCACCAAACCACTTCTTTACATATATTGCCCAAAAATGATATTGGAGTTTCCAAACGCCATGTTTTTCGTAAAGTCTAGCTGAAGTTTTTATCTTTTTATTAATCACTACAAATTCATTACGTTTATAGAGTTCATTAATAAGAATATTGTCTTCATATATGGTATAAGACTCGTCAAAACCACCAATATCATCAAATAAAGCACGTGTGATAAACTGGCTTTGGTCACCACCGCGGCAAGCTCGCCAACTAAATTGAGTTAACCAACTGGCAAGTCGCAACCACCAATGGTTATTATCAAATTGTAAACGGAAACAACCAGCATTATTTCCTTTCTTTATTTCATCAATAATAAGTTGGTCATAATTTGGTGGCGGAAATGAATCGGCATGCAAAAAATATAAAATACTCCCCGTTGATGCTTTTGCTCCAACATTCATTTGCTTCGCTCTGCCTTTTTGAGAAGAAATTAGTTTTACACGTAAGCCAAGTTCTTTAATAATGGTTTGAGTGCCATCTGTACTGCCACCATCAACAACTATGATTTCTGAGATGTGTTTTAAATCAGCACAATCAACCAGGTGATTGATTAAGTGCTCGATAGTTTCAGCTTCGTTTAAAACGGGAATAATAATACTTATCATACAGCCAAATGTGAATGAATTGCAATATGAGTTTTAGTCATTTAAATCCCAATTATAATCTTTAAAAGTTTTTTTAGCTTTCGAAGAAATTTCTACCTCTGTGTATTTGTTTAAAAAATCAATAATACTTCCTTCCACTTTAAAATCCTTAGCAAACCATTTGAATATTTTAGAAAGTTTAATTTCATCTTCAGAAATATTGTTGCGAGCTTCATCGGCCAAAAATTCTTTTGTTGCTCTTGTGAGCTGTTCTTCTAAATTTTGAGCAGTAAAGGCTTCATTCTGTAATTTAGGGCAAGAAAAAGATGCGCAAACTATCGCAAAGTGAATGCGAGGTTCATTCATTTTTCTTAAGATTTGATGTTCTATATCATTAAGATTTTGCCACTTGTCTCCAAATTTCCACAAACGTTGGTCCCATGGGTCTTTAATATCTTTTATACTTTTTAATGGGTAATTACGAAGAATTAAATCTATAGTTAAAGCATTGTATGCATTAATCCAATAGGCTAGTTTCTCTTCTTTAGTCCACGAGTCTGTTGGTGTGTTACTAGTCAATGAATTAATATAATTATCTAAATCTTCACGCTGTACTTTAATAGCTTGGTAGTCCACATTACCAGTTTCTGTAACATAGTTCTCAAGGAGTTGGTTTAATTTAGAGTGTATAGTTTTATCAACTTTTGGTTTGTCATCAGTTGCGATTATTACAGTGTCTTTGGTAGTATTAGTAATACTCATATTTTTAACTTCCTCAACTTCCTCAACTTCCTCAACTTCCTCAA
>CAZBMY010000022.1:1831-8469 GCA_964492855.1 uncultured Flavobacteriaceae bacterium | reverse complement strand
AACTTCCTCAACTTCCTCAACTTCCTCAACTTCCTCAATTACTTTTGCTTCTTGCTCAGTTTTAGACGGAGTTTCTGTTTTTACGCTGGTAGTTGTATTATCTGTTTTTTCTGAACTTTCTATGGCTCTTTTTGAACTGCCACAAGAAGTTACAATAACTAAAAGTATAATGATTCTTAAATATTTCATTTCTTTTTTAAAGGATATAATTCTTGACTTATAAAATCTTTTGGAAACGCTTCATCTCCTGTAAAACCTAATTCAATGTCACGACCGTTATGCGGTACATAATTGGTTTTAAAAAGATAGTCCCAAAGACTTAATGTCAGTCCAAAATTAACACCATACCTTACATGTTTTGGCAATTCTTTAGCATGATGCCAAATATGCATTTTCGGATTGTTAAAAATGTATTTTAATAATCCATAATCCCAACCTAGATTGGCATGATTAAGATGGCCAATAGCAATACTAAAGAAATATACAATGGCAACATCTTGCGCGTCAAAACCACCAATAAGAGCTATAGGAATATATAATAAGGATTTATATACTACAGGTTCCATCCAATGGTAGCGCAAGTGGGCTGCAAACCCCATCTCTTTGACCGAATGGTGTACTTTATGAAAATTCCATAAAAAAGGAATACGATGTAAAAGACGATGCGTATTCCATTGTACAAAATCAGAAACTAGGAAAAATAGTAGTAGACCTAACCATTTAGGTAAGTCGTCTACATCAAATAACTGTAGACTCCCAATGGTTATGCCCATAACTTTAAGCGTATCATTAAAAAATTCTGAAACCGTATTAGACAAAGCGATAAGAATTATAAGATTGAGGATAAAAAAATTAAAGAACATGTAAAATGTATCTAGCCAAAAGTCTTTTCTAAAAACAGATTGATTCTTTCGCCAAGGAAAAACAACCTCTAATAGCCAAACAGCAATTGAAATGATGATAAGTCCATAAAAAAAATTGTCCCAATGATTGAGGTCAATAAGTTCATATTTTAAATAATTCCAGTAATTAGAATAAGATTTTATAAAAATATCGATATATTTTTCCATAATTTTTAGGTCGAAACGTACAAGTAAAAATAACACAATTAAATAGTATTGGTATATTGCTAGTATTATAAATACTGATTTTAAAATGCGAAAAATAGATAGTTTACTCAGCGAATATGGAGAAAGTCATCAAACTACTTTTAATAAACGTGTGCATTATGTATGTGTGCCTGCAATATTTTTTAGTTTAATAGGGTTGTTGGCGTGTATACCAACAGGAGGGTTTTTAGTAGACCAAACACCAGCATGGATTGAGCCCTTTCTTCATTTAGGTACAGTAGTAATTATCCTCGGTTTAATATATTATTTAAGGTTGTCCTTTCCTCTTTTTATAGGGATGTTGGTGTTCTCGGTATTGGTTTTATATGGTATACATGTTATTGAGTATTCTGAAATTGCACCACTTTGGATAATTATGGTAGGCATTTTTGTAGTCGCGTGGATTGTACAATTTGTTGGTCATAATCATGAAGGTAAAAAACCTTCATTCTTAAAGGATGTACAGTTTTTAATGATTGGCCCAGCTTGGACTATGAGTCATTTGTTTGATGCGATTGGTCTTAAATTCTAAAAACCAAAATATAAAAAAGAGCGCTTCGATGAACGCTCTTTTTTTATATCTGTATATGTTGTTAGCAACATCCACCACCGTCGTAATGGTAGGTCGACTCGCTAATAAAAATATCCTCTCTTCCTAAGTCAGCTAATGCTCCAGCAGTTTTATCGCAAATGGCTATAGGTTGATTTTTTAGTAAGATATGCCCTTTTTTATCATCAAAATAATCTTGGTCACCATAATAAATAGCAGCTTTACCTGTAAAAATACATGGCCCATCTTCTGGCATTGGGTCTTTTATGGCAGCAACTTCAATAGATTCAATGTATATTAACTCATCTGTTGGATAATTTTTAGGGTCAAGAATTCTATATGGTTTACGTGCTCTAATTTCTATAGTTCCAAACCCAGCATCTGTTAGTGCTTTTACATACTCAGCAATTGGTAAACTTCCACTTAAACATAATGCTCGTAGTCTATCATCGTTACGTAAAGTATCATTCATAGGTTGTTCGCAAGTTGGATCGCTCATAACTAATCGACCATGCGGTTTTAACACACGATACATTTCATCGATAGCTTTTTTTAGATCTTCAGCTTTAAAAATATTGAATAAGCAGTTTTGCGCTGCGACGTCTATACTATTATCTTCAACAGGAAGATTAAGTGCATCTCCTTTCTTTAAATCAACGAATTCACTTTTAAACCAATCGTTTTGTGCCTCTGCTTCTATAAAGTTTTTACGAGAAGCTTCTAGCATTTCGTCAACAACATCCACACCAATAACGCCACTTTTTTGACGGTTAAAGTAGGAGAACTGTAATAACTCCATTCCGCCACCAACACCAACATATAGCATTTTTGGATTGTTGGTTAAATCGCGTGCATTTACGGTACTTCCGCAACCGTAATTCATTTCTTGCATAATTTTAGGAATCTTTAAACCTGGTAATTCCCAAATAGGGTTGGTCGTACAGCATAGACCTACATCTGGTGTTAATGCCGCTTCTTTGTATAAATCGTTTGTTGCTTCTAAATAACTCATATTTTTTAGTGTAAAGTAAAATGTTTTCAGTCAGCCTGTATTACCAACCGAATACAGCTTACAGATTAAAGTGTTTTTATTAATTCGGTAAAAAGTGTAATCATATTTGGTTCTGCTTTTCCGGCATTAGCAATAATATCGGCAATATCTACAGGTTCTAAGTTGTCTGGGTCGCACTCATCGGTTAAAACTGACACAGCAGCCACTTTTAAATTTAAATGGTTAGCGACAATGACTTCTGGCACTGTACTCATCCCTACAGCATCTGCTCCTATAATTTTTAACATTCGGTATTCAGCTCGTGTTTCAAGTTGTGGCCCAACAACTGATGCATAAACACCTTCGTGTAGTTTTATATTATTTGCTTTTGCGATGCTTTTAATTTTCGAATTTATTTCAAGATTATAAGGTGCACTCATATCTGCAAAACGTTCACCTAGTTTTTCAACGCCTTTAAAAGCTAAGGGCGAGCTACCTTGCAAATTAATATGATCATCAATAAGCATTATTTCTGCTTTTTTGAAGTTTAAATTTATAGCACCTGCCGCATTAGAAACCAAAAGCGTTTTAATACCTAACTTCTCCATAATACGAACAGGGAAGGTAACATCTTGTAGCGAATAGCCTTCATAAACATGAAAACGCCCTTGCATAACAACAACCTTTTTACCAGCTAGGCTACCATATATAAGTTTGCCTTTATGAAACTCAACAGTCGCGGTTGGGAAGTTAGGGATGTGATTATAACTTGCTTCAGCTATGATTTCAATTTCATTGATGAGTTGTCCTAGTCCGGTTCCTAAAATAATGCCAACCTCAGGGCTTTCAAAACCTTTGCCTTGTAAATATTCTGTGCTTTCTTGTATGTATTTTATCATGATTGAGAATGGTTGTTAATAGTTGAAAGTATGTCTTATTAATATGTTTTTTAATTTATGAAAACAAATATGCAAATGCTTTATGAGGTTTTAAATCCTCAACATAATCTATATCGTTAAGCGTTTCTAGTGTGTGTAGTGATTGCTCACTAAAATCCTTTTTAGTGTTTTTAAGTACAGTTTCTGTTCCCCAAGCTTTATGCTTAAATACCTTAGAGTTCAAAGTTTTCATGCCTAACAAATAATATCCGCCATCTTCAGCCGGGCCAATGACAGCATCATTATCATGTAATGTAATGTAAGCCTGTTCAATAATTGATTTAGATAAATCTAATAAGTCACTACCTACAATAATCACATTTTTAAATCCTTCAGAAAATAAAGACTGAAATGCATTTTCCATACGTTCACCCAAATCTTTTCCAACTTGTAATCGTTTATTGAAGTAAGATGAATCCCAAATATCGTCTTGTTGAATAGTTTCAGAATAAAACACAAAGCGTGCTGCATTTACGTCTTTAGCAACATTTGCTGTATGCCCAAGTAACTCTTTATATATTTTTAAAGCTTCTTCGTCACCGACAGATTTTGCTAAGCGGGTTTTGCACTTTCCCAATTCAGGATTTCGCGTAAATATAATTAGAGCGTTATCTGTCATTTTTCTTTGATTTAGGATAGATTTTAACGCCCTCTTTTAGCCATTTACTCCATTCTTTAGAGAATGCGTGAACACTATCGGTAACTGCTTTTTTAGAATTGTATACATCAAAACCGTTATTCTTCCACTCAAAAATACCGCCGTATAAATTTTTAACATTGGTATAACCAGCTGCTTTTAATTTTTCGCCAATAGTCTCGGATCTAATACCTAAGGAGCAATACACAACTATAGGTTGGTTTTTGTCTTTAATCGTATCTGTTACTGTTTTGAGATTAAAAAAGTCATAACCAACACAAATTGCATTTTTCAAACTACTTACAGCATATTCTTTAGGCTCCCTGGTGTCTAATATAATAGCATTGTTGCTTGGCATAGCCAATTCTTGGACAGAGATGTAAGGGATGCCTCTGTCGTTGTGCAGTTTTAGTAATTCTGAAAGCGTTTCTTGTGCTTCAGCTTGAAACGCTATTAGACAAATACTTATGTAAATTATATATTTCATTTTCTTTTAGAGTTCAATCTCAAATTACAGTGGTAATTAGTTGTACATACTCTTGTGGTAAAATCCTTGCATGCCATTGCAAGAATAGGATTGAGATTGTTAATGGCTTTGATTCTGATTAGAATCAATGTTCTGTAGTAAGGTTATAGAGGTGAACCCTTATTGAAATAGTGATGAAGACTAAAAAACTTAGGGAATCGAATGTTTAGAGAGTCAACAAACTTTATATTAGTAAAATAACTAACAATAACCTTTCTTATTAGAAAAGGTGTCGTTTTGATAGTGTTTAAAATAGATTGAAAATCTTCAGATGAATCAATATCCTGAAGTTTTTCTAAAAAGTAAGTTTGTGTGTTATTTGCTTTCAACGTAGCAGAAACAACTCTTGCTAAATATTTTTTTTGCCAAGGGAGCTTTAAAAATGTATTAGCATTAAAATGAGATTTACGCAAGCCCATTAAATAAAATCCGCCATCATTAGAAAGCCCTAAAACACAATCGTTTATATTTAGTGCTTCAACGGATTTTTTAATATGCTTTTTTGTAAGATGAGGAGTGTCATTACCTACTGTAATAACATTGTCAAATCCTTTGTTAAAAACAGATGTAATTGCGTTTGTAAAGCGTTCGGCAAAGTTTTTCCCTGTTTGTTCTTTTTCAGAAAAGTGAAAATAAGGTAACCCAGTGGCCTTTACCATTTTTATTGTTGAAGTGTTTAAAACTTCAACGGCATGTTTTGGTAAATGCTTGCGCAATACTTCATGTTCAGAAGAATTTGCAAAAACTAATATGGCAGTTTTATTACTCATGTATTACGCAACAACACCTTGACAACTACTACCGGCACCTGCGGTACACCCATAACAGTGCTGTGATATCACAATATTGCGACCTTCTAAAAGTTCGGTTTTATATTCTGAAATATGCTTAGCCTTACTATTAACAGGTAACTCTAACATTTGATTAAAATCACAATCAAATAAGTAACCATCCCAACTTACAGACAATGTATTGGTACACATTACATTTTCTACAGCCATAGGGTTATAAGCTTCAACTAAACTATACATATAATCTTCATAATTTTCAGAAGCAATAAGATAATCTAAAAATCGTGCAATAGGTAGATTGGTAATTGCAAATAAGTTATGGAACTGAATGCCAAAATCTTCCATTAGGGCATTTTTGAAATCTTTCTCCATTGCAGCTTGGTCGCCAGGTAAAAAGGCGCCAGAAGGATTGTATACCAAATCTAATTTTAAATCGCTTCCTGGCATCCCATAACCTACAGCATTTAATTCTTGTAGCGCTTTAATAGACATGTCAAAAACACCCTCACCTCTTTGTTTGTCTGTTTTTCCACGCGTCCAATGTGGCATAGAACTTACCACATGTATGTTATGCTTTTTGAAAAACTCTGGTAAATCGTAGTATTTTTTATTGGCTCGAATAATGGTAAGGTTGGAACGTACAATAAAATCTTTGACACCTATTTTTGAAGCTTCTTCTACAAACCATCTAAAATTAGGATTCATTTCAGGGGCACCACCAGTTAAATCTAAGGTATGCGCTCCTGTAGTTTTTATAACATCCAAGATTTGCTGCATGGTGTCGGTGGTCATTATTTCTTTTCGGTCAGGACCAGCGTCAACGTGGCAATGTTCACAGACTTGGTTACACATGTAACCAACATTAATCTGTAGAATTTCTAGCTTTTTAGCCTTAAGCGGAAATTGACTTGTTTCTGAGATTTTGTTCTTAAATGTAGGCAGTTCGCCATCAGCGAAAATACCGCCAGATAAGATTTCTAATTGTTTGTTTGTATTTGCTAAATCGCTATGTCTTTTTTGTAGCGATTGTGTTTTTAGTTTTCCCATATTCATTTTCTACATAAGTAGAAATTGTTTAATAAATATTATCCGTCTA
>CAZBMY010000022.1:0-1731 GCA_964492855.1 uncultured Flavobacteriaceae bacterium | reverse complement strand
AATTTATCTTTTTAGTAGAACAAGATAAAATTTTCTGTCGAAGTAAAACCTTAAAGCTTACATATAAGTTGAAATTTAATTATGAACCATAAACTGTCGCACAAAGTAACTATTAAAAAAATAGGCTAATCATTCAAATGTTAAATTCGATATCTTTGATTCACTAACTACACAAAGCTACAAATTGAAAGCAATTACAAAGTATTGGTTTTTGGAAGGGTTTAATCTTTTTAAAAAACTAGGAATGATTCATATGATGAAAATCTGTGAGATTCTAGAAATGGATAATATTGAAAAAGGAAAGCCAATCGAATATCCAGATAAGCATAAAAATAGTGTCTTCTTTCTAAAAAAGGGGAGTGTGAAAATTGTAGACACCACAAATGGTACTTTAAAATATGTTGTGAAACGAGGCAATGTGTTTGGTGAATTAGCTCTTTTTGATAGACAAGCAGCTAAAGAAGAAGTAGCTTATGCTTTAGAAGAGTGCGTAATCTGCTATATAGAATCTGAACAGATGGAGCAGCTTATGGAAAAACATGAATCACTCAAAAATGGCGTACTAAAAATTTATGGTCTACGCATCCAAAAATTAGAGCGGAGACTTCATGATTTATTATATAAAGATAGTGCAACAAGAATCAAAGAATTTATAAATGATTATATAGAAGAATTTGGTGAAAAAGATGAACAGGGAAAATTAGTAGCGCAAAATCTGTTGTCACACAAAGAGATTGCTAACCTAACTAATACGTCTAGGCAAACGGTTAATAATGTACTAAGTACAATGAGAAAAGAAGGTGTTATTGACTATGACATTAAGTTTATTTCTAATTCTAAATAGTTAACTATGTATGCATACTAATTTTTAAATGAATATTATGAAATAACTAACTGATTGTTTAGATTTGGTTTTTAAACTAAGAAATGCCTAGAAAAAAAGAATATGTCGAAGAAGAAGTAATTGAAAAAGCTATGCATGTATTCTGGGTAAAAGGATATGAAGCCACTTCAATGAAAATGTTAGAGAGTGCAATGGGGATTAATAAATTTTCTATTTACTCTAGTTTTGGAAGTAAAAATGAGCTTTTTATTGAAAGTTTGAAACTCTATAGGAATAAGGTAAGTAAAATAACTAAAGAGCTCGAAACATCTTCAGAAGGTGTTTTAGCGATAAAGCAATATTTCTATAAATTTTTAAAACTGTCTGCTGGAAAAGGCTTCGGTAAAGGTTGCTTAATATCTAACACTATGAATGAAATGGATATTGAGACAGATTTGAAAGTAAGAAAACAAGTAGAAGACTTTAGTGATGATATAAAGCAAGTGTTTATGAGTAAACTTATGCTTGAAAATGGTGAGAATTTAAAGGTTGTAGAAGAAAAGGCGGATTATTTAGTGATTTCAATGATTGGTTTGTCATCAGCGTCTAAAATCTATATAAACGACCAATTAGAAAATTATATAGAGAACACATTTAAGAGACTATGATTTTTTATATTAAAACTAAACGATTAGTTAGATTTAATCTATTGATAATGAATTGGTTGTATATTTTTTTTGAAGTTTAATTGCAAAAATGAAATCTAAACTCATTAACATCTGGGAGAAATTTAAGGCATTACTTAAACAGGGTTTAACGCCCAAACAATTAGCAATAAGTTTAGTGGTTTCAACATTGGTTTCTATTTTTCCAATATTTGGAATAACAACGATAGCCTTAACCTGCAT
>CAZBMY010000021.1:12871-16540 GCA_964492855.1 uncultured Flavobacteriaceae bacterium | reverse complement strand
TAATTATATTGAAGTAAGAGGTCCTGCATCAACAGCAATGACAAATATGTACATAGTTACAATAGAGGGTGATGCAGACAGTGATGAAGGACGTGTAGATGAAGTTGTTGACATTAGCTCTTTTTCAACAGGAACTAATGGTTTTTTTGTAGCTGCGCAGACAGGGAATTTTTATAGCATTAATTCTGATGCAACAGTAGCTTTGGATTTATTTTCAGGTGAAATAGAAAGTCAATCACATACCATTATGCTAATAGAAACAATGACTGCACCATCTACAGGAGATGACATTGACCCTGATGAAGACGGAACTCCTAACGGTACAACTTGGGATGGATGGACCGTACTAGATAGTGTTACTCTTCTTAAAGATAGTAGTCAATCTGCTACAACAGCAGTAGCCTATTCAACCGTTGTGTTTTTAGAAAATAATGAATCAACTGTGCCAACAGTAATTGCGCCTATGGGGGCAACAGTAATAAGTACCCCAGGAACTCAATTTGACTATGCTGGTAGAATTGGGAACTCTACAGGTAACGCATTAACGGCTGACGAAACAACATCTGATTGGGTTGGATCGGATTTACCATCAAGTAGCACGCCTACCACTGCTGGTGATTTTTGGGTTATGAGTTCAAACAGTAGTGGTCTTAGAGCTTTTCCTGAAAGCTTTGAAGGTTCAGAATTAAATCATATTGGAGGACCTAATCCAACTCAAAACACAACACTTTCGGATGAGTTATTTAGTTTAGTTAATAGTTTAAATGTTTATCCAAATCCAGCTAGAGATATATTAAATATAGAAGTTAGTAATGTAGAAATTACATCTGTCTTATTTTATGATATTTTAGGTAAGAATGTTCTTGCTGTAAATGAAATTAATAATAATCAGATAGAGGTGTCTAATTTAAATAATGGTGTGTATTTTGTGAAAATAAATGCTGAAAATAGTTCTACAACAAAAAAGATTATTATTGAATAATTACTGAGTTATAACAATCTAAGAAACGCCTTTTAATACCAAAAGGCGTTTCTTTTTAAATTATATCCATTATAAACTCCGATTAAATGAAAAGAATAGGCCTTTTATTCTCTGTTTTGACCTTAGTATTTGCCTGTAATGAACCTCAATTAAATGAGGCTAAATTAGTAAGTAATTATAACGAATTAAATACTGCTATAAAAAATGCTAACCCAGGTGATAACATTGTTTTAGCAAATGGTGTTTATAAAGACATGCAAATTAAGTTTAGAGCAAAAGGTACTAAAGACAAACCAATAACACTCAAAGCAGAAACACCAGGCAAGGTTTTTATTGAAGGGAAGTCGTATTTAAAATTTGGTGGAGAATATTTAATCGTGGAAGGTTTGCATTTTAAAAATGGATTTTCGCCATCTAATGCCGTTGTAGATTTTAAAATAAGTCATAAAGACAAACCAGACGAAATTTCTAACAATTGTAAAATTACCAATTGTGTTATAGAAGATTTTAACAAACCAAAACGAGATGATAGCGATTTATGGGTTCAATTTTGGGGACGACACAACGAATTAAGTAACTGTTATATTGCCGGAAAAACAAACCGAGGACCTACAGTTAGAGTAAGTATTGCTGGCATTGAGAGTATCAATAATTATCACCAAATCATTAATAACCATTTTGGGCCAAGACCTGTAAAAGGCGGTCCTAGCGGAGAGACCATTCAGTTAGGAGATAGTTATACGTCGATGTCACCTAGCTATACTACCGTGGCAAATAATTTATTTGAAGAATGTAATGGCGAAGTTGAGGTAATCTCGAGCAAAACAAATTTCAATGTATTTAAAAACAATGTGTTTTATAAAAGTGAAGGCTCTTTAGTTACGCGTCATGGTAATTATTCTATGATTGATGGTAATTATTTTATTGGAGATGGAGTTAATGAAAACTACGGAGGAATCCGTATAATTAACACAGGGCATTGGGTAGTCAACAATTACTTTTATGGTCTAAAAGGAAAGAGTTTTAGAAGTCCATTAGCTGTGATGAATGGTATACCTAAATCGCCATTAAATCGTTACAATCAAGTAACAGATGTTGTTGTGGCTTACAATACATATGTAAATTGCAGTTCACCTTGGCAATTTGGTGTAGGTACAAACATTGCACAGGCAGATGTGCTACCAAAATCCGAAATCCGTTCAGCAAGAGCTATCAGAACAACTGTTGCAAACAACATTATTTACAATGAAAATGGTCTTGAAAACATTGTAGTTGAAAATGATAAAGCTGATGGTGTTTTATTTAAAAATAACATCATTAATAATCAAGGGATAAAATTTAAAGATTTTAATAACGGTATTGTTGAAGCGTCTTTAGATTTGAAGAAATTGTCAGACAACATTTTTATCCCTACAGGAATACCCAACGATTTTGAAGCCTTCAATGGGTTTGATTTTAATACTATTGAATCAGATTTATTAGGCGTTTCTAGAAAAGGAAACAAAAGTATTGGAGCAATAACAGGTAAAGACGTTTCAAACCCTAATATTTTAGATAAATCTAAATACGGCACCTCTTGGTTCTCAAATGAATCTGAAGCTAGCAACCCTGTCACTTATACTATAACAAAAACAGAAGAGTTGCAAACAATAATAGATAAAGCAAATAATGGCGATATTATAGCTCTAGCTGATGGAACCTACCATGTAGATAATTCTTTAGAAATATATAAAACATTAACCATTAAATCAGAAGGAAAAGCGCAGCTTGTGTTTTCAGGAGAAGCCAATACACCACTTTTTTCATTACAACCATACGGAAAACTAACCCTAAAGAATATTGCATTAAAAGGAAACAATACCAACTATGCCTTTGCTAGCTTAAAGCAAAACATGTCAAATCATTTTGGGTTAACCGTTTTAAATTCAGAAATAAGAGATTTTAATTATGTTTTAAAAGTCTACAAAGAGTCATTTTCAGAACGCATCACGTTTGAAAATACATCAATTTCAAATAGTGAAAACGGAATAGAATTATCTGAAGAAACCAATGATAAAGGTGATTACAACACAGAATATTTAACCATAAATAATTGTAAATTTAACAACGTGAAAGCAAATGTGATTGATTATTACCGAGGCGGTTATGACGAATCTACAATTGGAGGAAATCTTTTAGTTACAAATAGTACATTTACAAATTGTGGTGCAAATGAGCCAAACAAAAGATTACTAAACCATAACGGTATTATAAATGTGAATATTACCAAAAACACGTTTAAAAACAATCCTGTGCAGTTTGTGTCTATTCTTTGGGGTGCAAAGAATAATATAGAGTCTGAAAACACCATAAGTAATTCGGGAAAACTTAAAACAGAAGAAAATTTAAAGCAGACATTGGTTTACTAATCCTATTCTGAAATGAAAAAAACAGTAGTTATCATTATTATGGTTTTAGCATTTTTTTCATGTAAAAATGAAACTAAAACAGCTTTAGACTCTAAAGATAATAGCAAAGCTATAGCTCAAGAAAAATACCCAAGCGACGTTATTCCGTTTATGGACCAATGGACAATTCTTTTAGGTGATGGTTCACGTCCTAAAAGCGTAGTTAATTATAAAAAAGAAAATTTTTTCTATGTTGAAAATGACGGCACTACAGATTGGGTAGTTTATAAAACACCAAAC
>CAZBMY010000021.1:0-12771 GCA_964492855.1 uncultured Flavobacteriaceae bacterium | reverse complement strand
TTAGGTGAAGAGTTTAGTTATGAAGTCAATGTTTACGGAGGTGTTATGTATCTCACTTTTACTAGTAAAAATCATAAAACAGTTCGTTTCACAAAGAGCCTAATTCAATCAGAATTTGCAACAAAAGAAGACATCCCAGAACAAGTTTTAAAAGTTTATGCAAATAGTGATAAAGGTGGTGGTGTAGAACGTGAAAATGCTTATGCTGGAGAATTAAATTACTTTAAACAAGGAGCATACAACCAAGCAAATCCTAAGAGTACAAAATCTGAAGTTTATGGTGGTGACATCTCTAAGCAATATGCCAATGGAAGTTATGCTGAAGTTTGGTTTAAAGAAGCTACTATTGGCAAGGCAATAAAACCTGAAAATTAATTATGAAATACGCTAAAAGGATTATATCAAAGTTAGCACTAATAGCGTTTATATCTGTTTTGTTTGCTTGTAAAAAAGAAAGTGCATCTGTTTCAGAGAATGATTCCGAAATAAAAACAGCCCAAGAACACCCAAAATTAATTTTAACAGCTCAAGGTGTCGAAGATATTAGAGCGCAATTAGGCAGTATACCAATTTTTGATAAAACTTTAGAAAAAGTCAAAACAGAAATTGATGCCGAGATTGAAAAAGGAATTGATGTGCCTATACCAAAAGATTATTCTGGTGGTTACACGCACGTTACTCATAAACGTAATTGGGTAGTGCTCCAAAAAGCAGGAGTTTTGTATCAAATTTTGGAGGACGAAAAATATGCAAAGTATGTCAAGGATATGCTTATGGCATATGAAGCGTTATACAAAACATTACCACTTCATCCAAAAACACGTTCTTACGCCAGAGGTAAATTGTTTTGGCAATGTTTAAACGATTCTAATTGGTTGGTATATGTTAGTCAGGCCTACGACTGTATATATAATTATTTAACTGAAGAAGAACGAAATAAACTAGAACAAAATTTATTTAGACCATTCGCAGACCATATTTCAATTGATAGTCCACAATTTTACCAAAGGGTACACAACCATAGTACTTGGGGTAATGCTGCAGTAGGCATGATAGGTTTGGTTATGGGTGACGAAGAATTGATAAATCGTGCTTTGTATGGGATAAAAGATGTCAATGTAGACCCTAATGCAAAAGACAATGACGGAGGATTTATAAACAAAGATGGTAAAGCAGGTTTTTTAGCTAATATCGAAAAGCCGTTTTCTCCGGACGGTTATTATAATGAAGGCCCTTATTACCAACGATATGCAATGTATCCTTTTTTAATTTTTGCTGAAGGGCTTCACAACGTAAAACCAGAGTTAAAGATTTTTGAATACAAGGATGGTGTACTTTTAAAATCAATAAATGCATTATTAAATCTTACGGATGCTGACGGTGAGTTTTTTCCATTAAATGATGGGCAAAAGGGGATGTCTTATTACAATAATGCGCTAGTTACGGCTGTAGATATTTCATATAAATACGGAGGGCAAAATCCAGGGTTGTTGAGTATTGCAGAAAAACAGAATCAAGTTTTATTAGATGATTCTGGTTTAGCAGTAGCTCTAGGTATTAAAGAAGGAAAAAATGAACCATTTAAAAAGAAATCAATCAACTTAAGCGATGGCCCTAATGGGGAGCAAGGTGGTGTTGGGATATTAAGAAATGAAGATATGGAGCTCGTTTTTAAGTATGCTTCGCAAGGGTCTAGTCATGGTCATTACGATAAATTATCCTATTCACTGTATGAAAAAGGTGAAGAGATTATCCAAGATTATGGCTTAGTACGTTATGTAAATATTGAGCAAAAAGGAGGCGGAAATTATCTAAAAGAGAACAAAACATGGGCAAAACAAACAATTGCCCATAATACATTGACCCAAAACGAAACATCTCATTTTAAAGGAAAGTATGAAATAGGAAGTCAGCATCATTCAGAGTTACAGTACTTTTCCTCAGATCTTGAAAATATAAAGGTTGTTAGTGCAAAAGAAACTAACGCATATCCTGGAACAGAAATGCTTCGTACTATGGCTATTATAAAAGATAAGAATTTAGAAAAGCCCTATTTGTTAGACATTATGAAGGTAACATCATCTAAGGCTAACCAGTATGATTTTCCTTTTTACTATTTCGGACAAGTGCTACAAACCAATTTTGAATTCGACACTCAAGACACTTTAAAACCTTTGGGAACTAAAAATGGCTATCAGCATTTATTCGTAGAAGCTACTTCAATAGCTAAAAGTGATAATTCTAAATTTTCATGGTTTAATAATAACAAGTTCTATACCTTAACAACCACGACAGATGTAAACGATGAATTATTATTTACTAGACTAGGCGCTAACGACCCAGAGTTTAATTTACGTCGTGACCCTGCTTTAATATTAAGACGACAAAATATTAAAAACACAGTGTTTGTGTCAACTATTGAAGCTCATGGTAGTTACAGCCCTATAACAGAATCAGCAGTAAATACCAATAGTAGTATTGCAGCACTAAACGTGGTTTTAGATACAGAAGATTATACAGCGATAGAGATTACCAATATAAAAGGAGACGCAAAATTATTTATAACTGCAAATACAAATGCTTTACAAGAAGCGAAACACACTATTACAATAAATAACACTAATTACCAATGGACGGGTAATTATTATTTCAAATAAAAAACAAAATTAAAATAGATGAAACGATTTAGTGAAAAGTATATAGTAACAAAAGACATGGAGTGGGAAGTACTTGGAGGAGGTGTATCAAGAAAATTCTTAGGTTACGATAACCAAATTATGATGGTAAAAGTCAAATTTGAAAAAGGCGCATTGGGTTCGCCACATCAACATTTTCACACACAGGCAACCTATTGTATTTCGGGCAAGTTTGAATTTGAAATTGATGGTGTAAAGAAAATTATTGAAGCAGGAGACGGCGTTTATATCGAACCTAACCTTTTACATAGTGCAGTGTGTTTGGAAGAAGGTATGTTGATTGACACGTTTAGCCCAGTAAGAGAAGATTTTTTAAGCGGTGGTGAGGTTTCTTATTTTGGAGACAAATAATCTTAAGACAAAAGTTATTAGGCTCAATTTGCTATGATTTTATGGAATAATGACTAAATCATTAAAAATTTTAGCACATTGAAGATTTAAATCCTTGTTTTTAACAATTATTTACATATATTTGGTTGACCAATCTGGTTAACCAATTTTTTAATCAACAAATAACATCTTTTTAATACTTTCAAGTTTATTAATTAACGTAATATTTAGATTGTATAAAAATGATTTCGCTTCTGTGAATAAAAACTAGCTTTTTAGGTGCACTTGTTTGATTTTACAAATTGGTTTATAAAGGTTTAATTAAAAAAATTATCAGACTAATTAAAAAATCAATCTATGAAATTTAAAATGAAAATCACTGTGCTGATTTTGCTTTTGTTCAGTTGTGGTGTATTTGCTCAATCTGACTTTACGATTAAAGGTAAGGTTACTTCTTCTACGGATAAAATGCCAATACCTGGTGTTAATATTCTTGTTCTGACTACGACTAGGGGAACTTCAACAGATTTTGATGGGAACTTTAATATTAAAGTAAGTAAAGATGAGATTTTACAATTTTCCTATCTTGGGTACAAAACTCAAACAGTTATAATAACTGGAGAAAAACCATTAGAAATCGTTTTAGAAGAAGACAGTAATGCTTTAGACGAAATTGTATTAATCGGTTACGGAAATCAAAAAGAGAAAAATGTAACAAGTGCTTTAACCAAAGTTTCGGGTAAAGATATAGAAGACTTATCCGTATCACGTGTTGAGGATGCGCTTAGAGGTAAGGTTGCAGGACTTCGAATTCAAACAGTTGCATCAGAAGCAGGTGGTGATCCTAGAATTACATTAAGAGGTGTTGGGTCTATCACAGGGTCTTCTGCGCCTTTAATAGTTGTGGATGGTATTGTTTTAGGAACAGATGCCGATATTTTAGGATCTATTGATAACAATAATATAGAATCTATAAGTGTTTTAAAAGATGCTTCTTCAGTTGCTATATACGGTTCTCGTGGAGCTAATGGGGTTATTTTAATTACCCTTAAAGAGGGTGTTGTTGGTAAGACACAGTTTTCGTATAACACATTCACGGGTTATAGATATGTTCAAACTAATGATAATTTTAACTCAACCATTGCTCAAGAGAGAGCAAGACTAAATAGTTTACAAAGTACAGTTGATCAAATCGCACCTTCTAATCCAAATTTTAATCGTATTATCAATGATTATAATAACGCATTTGCAGAACTTGAAGCTATGGATTTTATAGCTTCTTTGGGTGATGGTGAAAAGAATTGGCAAGAAGAGATTTTTGAAGGAGGTATTATTCAAAATCATTCTTTGTCAGTGAGAGGCGGTACAGAGCTAACAAGTTATGTAGCTTCTGTCGGATACCTTGATGATGAAGGTGTTGCTTTAGTTGATAATTTCACTAAGTTTAATGCTAGAATTAAAGTTGATAGCAAATCAAAAAACAAAAAAATAAAGTTCGGAGGTAACCTAAGAGTTAACTTTAACGATCAGGTTAGATTACCAGCTAGATTCACAGATCCTTTAAGACAATATGGTCATTTACCACTATTTTTAAACGAAGATCATCTCAGATACATTACACAGTCAGATCCAGGTGATGCTGGCGCACAATTTGAAAACATAGGCGTAGGCAGTTATGGGTTTTCTAGAGCTTTTGATCATGTCTTTACTGTAGATCCTAATAATCCTAGAGCGATAGCTAGAGATCCTAGCACAGGATTGCCTTTAGTCAGTCCTTTAACATCAGGAGGGTTAACCTTATCAACAACTAGAAATGTACACCCATTAGTACATCTATTAGAAAGATCTAGAGTTAAAAAGCAATTCACATTAAACGCTTCTGGTTATTTTGATGTGAAATTAGCTAAAGGACTTACATTTAGACAAACTTTGTCAAGTGTGTTTAGACATACAAAGAATAATGGAGCCGATTTCTTTTTTGGTCAAGAAAATAGAGAACAAGAAGCTTTTAGAGAAGAACGACGAGATGAAATCAATCAGTATGTTGTTGAATCGCTTTTGAGGTACAATAAAAGTTTTGGCAAGCATAACTTTAATACATTATTAGGGTTTGAGTTTACCCAAAGAGACTTTTTTAGACAAGAATCTGAAGCAGTTGGTTTTACAGATGATTTTAATAATAATATTGCACTTGCTGATAACGGAACAACGTTTACAGATAATGCAAGAGAAAAGTTGGTATCTTATTTTGGTAGAGTAGATTATAATTATGACGAAAAGTATTTGTTACAAGTTACAGCTCGTACAGATGGTAGTACACGATTTGGTCCTAATAATAGGTTTGGGTTTTTCCCTTCAGCATCCGGAGGTTGGATTATGTCAAACGAAGAGTTTTTATCGTCTAGCGATTTTGTAACCTTCTTAAAATTAAGAGCTAGTTATGGTATATCTGGTTCCAACGAAATATCTAATAATATATATGAATCGCTTTATAGATTTGAACAAACATTTAGTACAGTTGGTTATAACGGAGATCCTGGTGTTAAATCAGTAACGTTACCTAATGCAAACCTAGGATGGGAAAAATTGATAGAATTTAACCCAGGTATAGATGTTACATTTGGTAGAGGTCTTTTAGATTTATCTTTAGATTATTATAATAGAACTAGTGAAGATTTAATACTTTTTGCACCAGTAGCAGGCGTCTATGGCGTTGATAATTGGTTGCAGAATCTTGGTGAAGTAAAAAATGAAGGTTTTGAGATAGCACTTAATTCTAGACTATATTCTAGTGAAAAAATCAGATGGTCCGTCTCAGGGCAATTTGCTTTAAATAGAAATGAAGTAGTAGATTTAGGACAAAACGAACAAATTATTTCTAGAATAGACCAAGATACCAGACCAACAGAGTTTATAGCAAGAATTGGTCAGCCAATCACATCTTTTTATGGTTGGGTATATGACAGGGAAGTTCCTTTAGAGTGGATCGATAATCCTTTTAATAGATTTAATAATGATTTTGCTCGTGTATATGTCAAAGATTTAAACAATGATGGAATTATAGATGATGAAGATAGAACAGAGTTAGGAAATCCATATCCAGATTTCACATGGGGGTTCAACTCAGATTTACGATTCCATAACTTTGATTTTTCAATACAGTTAGAAGGGTCTCATGGTGCAGAAGTAAGAGTTGCAGACTTAGATCAGTTATTATTCGCAAGTGAATCTGCTGCCAATCCGGTGTCTAATTTTCCTGATTTTGATTTAACAGTTCATAGACGATTTACTGATGATCATATTCAAGATGCATCCTTTGTTACAGTTAGAAATATTGTCTTAGGATATACGTTTCCTGAATCGGTATTGACTAGTTTAAATTTAAGTAAACTAAGAGTTTACATGACTGGCGAAAATTTATTTTACTTTACAGCTGCTGATTATGAAGGATTTAACCCTGAAGCAGTTGGGCAAACATCAAATAATGCAAATACGGCTTTAACCTTTGGTTATCAAAGAGGTGACGGCCCTATAGTGCGAACAATTTCATTAGGACTTAATTTACAATTTTAATTAATTATGAAAAAGATATATATAAAATTAATAGTAGTTTGTTTTTCTATATCAACTTTAATGACAAGTTGTGAAGAAGAACTAGACCTTTCAAATCCAACAGCACTTTCTTTAGAAGAGTTGTTGAGTACAGATAACGGATTTCAGTTATTAGCTAACGGTGTTTTAGATTCTTATCAAAAAGTACCTGCTAATGAGTTTTTATTAATAGAATTGCGATCTGATAATGTAAGAGCAAATTCAGAAAACGGAAACTTTCCGGAGATTAATAGATATAATGTAGATCCTAATAATGGTGATGTAGCAACATTTTATTCAAATAATATGTCTACGATAAATCGTGCTAACACAATAATTGATAATCGTTTTTTAGCACCAGAAAATCAACAATTTACTGTAGGTGAGGCATACTTTATGAGAGCATTGTGTCATTTTAATTTAGTTAGAGCGTATCAAAATGTACCATACATAGATAAGGTTCTAGACGCTAATATTGATGAAGCGAGAGATTACCCTCAATTACCAGAAGCTGAAGTCTATGAAAAAATCATTGATGATTTTAGAACTTCAATTGCATTTTTAAATGGAGCAGAACAAAATAGATACAGACCAACTGAAGGTGCAGCTATCTGTTTAGCTGCAAAAGCCTATTTAAGTCAACCAAATCCAAACTATGCAGAGGCAGAGTTATTGCTAGCATCAGTTGTTGAAAACAATGGTTCTTTTGGGTATGAATTACTTTTCACTGAAAGAGAAAACGCTAGACAATTTGAATTTAATCCGGACCCAAATGATCCAACAATAGACATTTTAACTGACCAAGAGTATTTTGCAAACCTTGCTATTGATCACGGTAATGTTTTTGGGAATGATATTTCTAATGGTTTTAGTGATGGTACATTAGATGGAATATGGTCTAATAATCCTGGGCTTGAAATAAATAATGAGATTATATTTTCTATAGCTTACGATTTAGTTAGTAGCGATAATTATACAACGAGTGATAGTGGATTAGATGATCAAGTAGAAACAGACTCAGAGTCCTTTAGCTTTGCTATGACATTACAAGGTCCATCTAATGGTGTAAATATTGCTACAAGTGATTTTTTAGAGGTTATGAATCCAGAATCACAGCCAGTAAGATTCTTTTCTTCTGTAAATCCTAATGATTATAGCGCCTTTCTTTCTAACAATACGGTAGATGTTTTTAATACAAAATTCCCTACTGATGGAGAAATTGGAGATAATGATTGGATTGTACTCAGATATGCCGATGTGTTATTACTGTATGCAGAAGCAATTTTGGCTGATCAACCAAGTACAACTGACCAAAGAGCCATTGACGCATTTAACCAAGTAAGATTAAGAGCAGGTTTAGAAGGTATAGCCAACTTAACCGCACAAGATTTATTAGATGAACGTAGAGTAGAGTTTGTTTATGAAAATCAGAGACTATATGACTTAATAAGATTTGGCGAAGCGGATAATGTGTTACAGCAATTCTCAGTAGAGAATAGCTTAAGTTACACATCCGATAGAAAATACTTACCATTCCCTCAACGCGAAATAGATAATTTACCAGGTTTTTACAGACAAAATAATGGTTATTAAAAATAGAATAATTATGAAAATGAATATTTCAAACTTAAAACCTTTAGTTATAATCACTTTTTTAATATTAAGTGGTTGTGTAAGCGATGACTTAGCAGATGTTGGTGATTTAGAAGATATAACTGGCCCAATGCCTTTCTATAACTTTGCAGAGATTACGACATCCGAATTTGATTGTGAAGAAAATGAAATCTCAGCAAATTATAGATTTAATTTTCAGGCAGGATCTAATTTAGCGGTTAATGGGACTCAATATGAATGGAGCGTATCTGATATGGATGGTAATAGCATTAACGTGCCTTTAATAAATAAAGATTTACCTATTCTTGAATTACTAATAGAATTAGAGAGAGCCGATGTTGTTGCTATAGAAGAAGATATAGCAGAAATCGAATTTAAGATACCATGCGAAGAAGACCCAGCTAGAGTTGTTGTACTAGAAGCAGAATTAGCAGATTTAGAGCAAGCGTTAATTGTGGCTGAAGCTTCTCTTTCGGATGAAGCTTTACAAAATATAGCAGATTTCGAAGCACAAATTGCGTCACTAGCACCAGCTACTTTACAGGACCAAGAATTAATAATTGAATTTCCTGGGCCAGGAACATTTAATGTAGGTCTTACTGTTACCGATAATCTTGGTAAGTTTAATACCACAGAACGATTAGTGGAGGTTGCTCAAGCGGTGCCAACAATTCCTGTGCCTGAAATAGCTGAGGCTAGCTTTGAAGACAACAGTTTATTTGATGGAACAGGAGATGGTAGGGATTCATGGAGAGTGCCAAGTAATGATGCATGGAGTCCTCTAGGAGGCGGTACTACCGTAATACAGATTAACACGGATTCAAGTCCAGGGGAGGGCAATGATTTACCAGATGGCCGACAAGCTGCAAAGTTCCCTGCTGGTGGAGATAGAGTTGCGTATCAAGAAATTGAAGTTACCCCAGGAGCAGAATATGTTATAACTTATTTCTCAGCATTTGAATTACAAAGCGCAGAAGGGCAGATGAAAGTTTCAATTTTAAGTCCTAATACCTCGAACTTTGCTGAAGCACAATTAGAAGAAAATATTATTGCATCTCGAATAGATACTAATGCAGGTAGAGTTGATAATGTATTTCAACAGCATTCTATTACATTCGAAGCAGGTGAAAATGAATCTGTAATTATCTTTGCGAACAATTCAGGGGATGAGGTAAGATTAGATGCTTTTAATATAGTAGTTAGACAATAAAATAAAATATTATGAATCATAGACTTATAAAAAAATACATACTAAGCATTTTTGTTTTAGTAGTATCACTAACATTAAATGCATGTTTTGATGAAGGTTTCGATGAATTTGTTCCACCTAGTGGTAATGTTAATGGCATTCAGCCGAACTCATTATTTACTACAAGTACAGACGCGGATAATAGTTTAACTATAATATTTAGAAGTTTTTCTACAGATGCTGTTTCTTACTTATGGGATTTCGGAGATGGAAATACGTCAACAGAAGAAAACCCTGATTACACCTATGCTACAGGAGGACTGTTTACAGTTCAGCTAACTACAGTAAGTTCTGATGGGCTAGAAGCTGTTGCTACAGAACAGGTGGCTCCAATATTTGTAGATTATGATTTTACTACGTTAGACTCACAAGTTACATTCAATAACCTATCATCCGGAGCACTTAGTTTAGTTTGGGATTTTGGTGATGGTAATGGTGTAGAATGGGTAAATGAAGATACGGAAGATGACCCTGACTTTAGTCCTGTCCATTCTTACTTAACAGAGGACACGTTTCAAGCTACTTTAACAGCCACTAATTTCTTAGGTAGACAAATTTCTGTAACTAAGAGTATAGAAGGTTTAGTATTGTCTACAGTACCAAATTTCACATTTACAACTTCAATGCTAACAGTGCAATTTACTGATGACTCATTATTAGCAGTGTCTCATAGTTGGGATTTTGGAGATGGTAATATGTCAACAGAAGTTAATCCTACTCATACTTATGCAGAGGCTGGTACTTATGACGTAACATTAACGACTACTAATGTAGCAGGAGTTTCTAGAGATATAACTATACAAGTTCCTGTTGGAGGAATAACTCCAACTTTTGCAGCAGTTATTCAAAATGGAGATATGCAAACATATCCAACTTCAGAAATGAATAATAACGATCTTGTTGATGCTTGGACAGTAGACCCAGATAATTCCTTTAATGATGGTTCACCTACACCTTTTAACTTTTGGAGAAATGATCCGTTAGAATCTTGGGTGTCCACACCATCTAATAATGGAGGTTCTGGTACCACAGATAAAGGAAGTTCGTCTGGTACAGATGCACAATCTGCAGGTGGAACTTCAGGAAGATCTCTTAAATTTGATAGTTCTGGAGAAAGAGCTTATCAACCATTTGAAGTAGAAATTGGTGTAGAAGGGTATTCTATTTCTGCTTTTGTGAAGTCAGAAACAACTCCTGTTGGGGCTGTAGAAGGTACATTCTATGTGTTATCTAGCGAGCCAACAGGTGATGATGACTTACAGGTTCTTGCAAGTCAACAAGTTATCGCTGGAGCAACACCAAATACATGGCAACAAGTTTCATTTAGCTTTAATGCTGATGCTACGTTTAATTTCTCTCAAAGTCGAGTTGATGAAAATACGGATGATATATTAGTATCAACAGATCAGAATTTTGTGATATTATATTTTGTACCTACTAATACGGTTACATCTAGTAATGAAGTGTTTCTTACAGATATAGTTATTAATACACCTGGATTTTAATATAGATAAACAATTGCACTAGTTAATGAAAACAAATTTCATAGGTACATATAGAATATTGTTTGTATTTACTACGATACTTTTTTTAAGTCATTCTATGGTATGCTCTGCTCAGGATGATACATCTAAAACAGAGCTAACAAAGAAAGAGAAAAAACAAAGAAAGAAGCGAAAAAAGAAAGTTCGTTTACCCAAAATAGACCTTAGTCACTGGAAGGTTACACTTCCTGTGACTAATGATAAGGGTAAACCTTATGAGATAGAGCCGCCAGAGATTTTAGATTTTGCATCTAATGATATTGCAAAACCCTATATGTATATAGATTCTACTAAAGGCGCTATTGTTTTTCATGCACTACCTACAGCATCAAAAACCAGAAACACAAAGTATACTAGGTCAGAGCTAAGAGAGCAAATGGTACCTGGAGAAAATAATGTTAACTGGACTTTTAAAGATGGTGGTTACATGAAGGGTACATTGCAAATGGATGAAGTTACAAGAGACAGTAGTGGTAAATACCACAGAGTTATTATAATGCAAATACATGGTAGACTAACTAATGAACAGCGCGATTTAATCGGAGAAGATGATAATAATGCACCTCCAATATTAAAAATTTATTGGGATAAAGGTAAAATACGAGTAAAAACGAAAGTTTTAAAAAATATTAACGCTACAGTTCCAGCAATACTTCATGAAGATGCTTGGGATGATGATGAAGGTTTTAATTTTGAACAAGAGGTAGGCTTTAGAAAATTTACTTTAGAAGTAAAAGTGTCAGAAGGAAAAATGGTAGTTATACTTAATGGAAATGAATATAAAGTTTATGAAGATATACACATGCGTAAATGGGGAGTGTTCGAAAACTATTTTAAAGCAGGTAATTATTTTCAAACAAGAGATAAAGGCGCTTTTGGGAAAGTGCGTTATTATCAATTAGAGGTGAGTCATTAATTTAATTTATACAAGTTTAAGTATATTAGTCAATATTCCTTTAAAACCATAATTAAATTTAAAATATCTAAATATGAAATTAGAAACATTAGCAAAGAAAGATATCTTAAGTGTTCAGAAAACAATTATATCTCAAATTAAAGATTTAATAAATTACAAAAATCTTGAACCAGGAGATAAGTTGCCATCAGAACGCATGTTATCTGAGAAGTTTAATGTTTCTAGAGGTAATGTTAGAGAAGCCATTCAAAAACTAGAATCTTATGGTCTATTAGATTCTATTCCTCAAAGCGGAACATTTGTTGCAAATATTGGAGTCATAGCAATGAATGGTATGATTGAAGACATATTACGATTAGAAGATCAAGATTTTAAGTCATTAGTAGAAACCCGTATTCTTTTAGAACTCAAAACAGTTCGTTTAGCAGCGTTAAGACGGACAGATGAGGATTTAGAAAAAATGAAGAACGCTCTTGATGCTTACACAAAAAAAGTATTAAATGGGGAAGACGCTGTACAAGAAGACTTACTATTTCATCTTGCTATTGCTAAAGCAAGTAGAAATAGTACTATGAATACGTTTATGCTAATGATTACTCCAGAAATCATAACCAATTTTGAAACTCATCATGTCTGTGATAAAGGACTTGCTGAAAAAGGAATAATGGAACATCAAGCAATTTATGACGCTATTCAGCAACAGAACCCACAATTAGCTAAGCAAAAAATGAAGGAACACTTTAGTGTTTTATATCAGTATTGCTACAATGTTTAATGCTATAAAAAGAATCAATTAATGAAAAGAAAAGGACTCAGATGGTGGGTAGTAGG
>CAZBMY010000020.1:7241-16566 GCA_964492855.1 uncultured Flavobacteriaceae bacterium | reverse complement strand
CCAAAGAAGAAATTACCATCTCTAAAGTTGAAATTTCGCCTAGTTTGAGTAATAAATAAATTTTCTGAAAAATGACCGTTATTAGTCATTTTAAATTGAAGAAGTAAATCACTCAATTCCCAATTAACCCCAAGTGAAAATAATCCAAATGTATCTTCAGATTCTATAGGATTTGTAACATAATAATATTCAGAAAAAATTGAAGCATGTCCTAAACTGTAACGCCCAGCAAAACCTATTGAAAATTGATTTTTATCATCTAAAGGTGATGAAACACTCGCATTATGCGTATATGTTGGCGCGATTTGAAATGAAAAATTACGTGTAAACTTTCGAGCAAACAGCAATTGGGTAGTAAATAGTAAACGGTCTCCAAAACTTTCATCTGTTCTTCTTGATACATCTAAGTTTCGATACGCAGCTGTTTGCAGTGCGGTAAGACTAAATTTGCTAGGCCCTCCATCTTGCTGCCTGACCAAACGGTATTTTAAGAAATTGTCTAACACACTATTAATAGTGCTCCAACCTGCACCATATGTTAAACGGTCTGTAAAGGCATACTCTAGTCCAAAACGGGCGGACATTTTATCCGCAATAAATGAATTACTTGTTTCTTGAGGTAAGTTCCAATACCGTGTAAAGGCATTAATTTCTAAAACTCCTTTTCTTCGTGTTTCTACAGAATGTCCTATACCAACACGAGTTCCTTTAAAAGTATCATATGTGTATATCGGTGTCTTTTTTTCTTCTTTTTTTAATTGATCTAATAAACTCTGTGCACTGCTTGTTAAACTTAGTGCTAGTCCAAAGATTAGTATAAGTTTAGTTTTCATAAGGCAAGTATTTAAAGTCAAAAGTTACATTTATTGTCTTTGCAATGTTTGGAGAAAGTAGTACTGGTACTTTTATTTTAAAATCATTGATGTTTAAATCAAAACTCCCTGATATTGTATAGTTGCCATCTCGTTTTTCAATTTTAGCTTTTATTGAAATCGTCTTTTTTATACCTCTTAATTCTATGAGACCCTTTATGATTTTGATTTGACTAACAGATTCTCTGTCAAAATTTTCAACAGTGCCTTCGAAGGTAGCATTAGGATACAAGTCCGATTCAATATAACTCTGATTAAAATGCGTATACATTAATGATTTTCTAAACTGAAATGCATTCATCAAAATAGTCACAGCAACTTCACCCGTATTAGGTTCAAAAAAACTTAGTGCTTGATTATTGTTAGCCTCAATATTTTCTACTGAGGTATAAGAGAAAAAATCAACATGTCCTTGCCTCTCAATTTGTTTCTCAATATTTTGAGCTAAAGACACGTAACTAAATAAGAAAAATAGTAATACTTTATTCAACGCTATTTGTTTCTACAATAATACAATTTAATACTATAATGTCTAAGAGCACGCCTTTAAAAACGCCTTTGACTGTGACGTTTTGATTCAATTTTAACTCCGGAATTTTAGCGTTCTCATTGAGTTGCATTTCGCATAATATGTATGTCTCATCTTCGCCATTGTTAATTAATAAGCTATACCTTTTTTTGAGTTTTGTTACTTTTTTCAGCACACCACTAACTTCAATCACTTTGTCTATATATGGTTTGAGTTCTTCTGCCTTTTCTGTGTCTAAATACGAAAGCAACTCTTTTGAGGATATCGTTATTTCTGTGTCTTTCAAACGTGTATCGGGGTAACCTTCATTCCATTTACGAACAAAAAAAACCATCAGTGCTAAAATAATTATACAAACCGTAATAAAGACTCGCCTAAAAAAACTTGTTTTCATATATTGATTAAGGTTTGCAAAAAATTCCGACTATTACCTTTAGTTACCACTAACCTGTAGTAAAGGATTGAAATAAAATTAAGCATTAAATTAGAAAATCTTTAATAAATGAAAAACTCTAAGCTTTACATCTACACCACTCTAGGTTTGCTTCTTTTTTCAGTTTTAGTCTGTATTATTACAATTCCTTACTTATTAAAAATAAATGGTAGTGACTATTTAACTAACACCCTTTCACTATCTAAATCTCAGGCAGAGCAGTTAGCCCTTCTAAGTAAAGTTGAAAACGAAACTGACTACAACCGCACACTAACTATAGTAAAACTTCAAAACGTTATAAAATCGACCGAGTCAGATTTAATATTTTTATCTATTGTGGATTGGTCTGGTAAAATTTTGTGTTATCCCGATATTACAAAAGTAGGACAAACCGTAAACACGGAGAATGCTCAGCCAAAGACTCTAGAGAATTCTGAATTTGGCGAACAATTATACCAAAGGTTAAAATCGCAAGATTTTGAAGAAGATGAAACCGATGTTATTTATTTAAAATCTATTGAAGGTACAGACTTAATTATTACTGCTAATATTAATGTCAAAATTTTTAAGACCATGCTAAGTTCTTGGCAGTTGCAATATTATATTTTGAGCTTAATACTTACACTATTAGTTGTTGTATTAATGCTAGGTACTATTCGTATTACAAGTAATCACTATCAAGCTATTATTGAAGAGAAAAATACGCGTTTTGAAGATGGTGTTCTTAGTATTTCTAAACTAAATGACTCTTTAGAAAGTTACCAAAACAAACTTCTTGAAAGTAGTAAAGTAGAAGATGCTATAACTACTCCAGAGGCAACAGAAGTTATTATTGAAAGCGAAGTGGGCGACAAAGAGAAAAGACGCATACTTACCTATGTGCGTAATGAGTTAGTGCCAATACCGCTAACAGCTATAGCTTACATTTATGTTGAAAACACTATAACTTACATCATTAAAAAAGATGGTAAACGATCTACCTCAAACGATAGCCTAGACCAAATATATTCTAACCTAGATAGCACTTCTTTTTTTAGAGTAAACCGTCAAATAATAGTTGCTATCTCTGCCATTGATAAAATTTTAAAATTTGGTAATAGTCAGCTCAAAATACAAGTAACACCGCCATCAGAAATCGATATTATTATAGGTAAAAATAAAGCCTCTGCATTTAAGCAATGGCTAGATATGTAATTAAACGTTAAGAACGCTTTCTGTAAAAGTTGCCTTGCTTATTTTTGCAAAAAAAATACAATGGCACAATTCCATAATCTTTCTATAAAATCTATTACCCGAGTTACAGACAAATCTGTGGCAATAACCTTTGATATTCCAGATAATTTAAACACTAATTTTAAATTTAAAGCGGGACAATATATTACACTTAAAACGGAGATAAATGGCGAAGATGTTCGACGCGACTACTCGATTTGTTCATCTGTAAATAGTGGTGATTTGACAGTTGCAGTAAAAGCTGTCGAAAATGGCACATTCTCAGTCTACGCTAATAATAATCTAAACTCGGGAGACACTCTTGAAGTTGCAGAGCCTAACGGACGTTTTGTGTTTGAAGCTAATGCTGCTAAAACCAGAACTGTTGCTGCTTTTGCTGCAGGAAGCGGAATTACGCCTATTTTAAGTATTGCTAAAACGCTTTTAGAAGATGAGCCTTTTAGTAATTTTATCCTCGTCTACGGTAATAAAAGGTTGTCTGAAGCTATGTTTGCTAAAGACATTTTAGAATTAAAGCAACAGTACGGCAATCGTTTTCATGTACATTTTATTTACAGCCAAGCCCAAGAAACTGATGCCCTTTTTGGGCGTATAGAAAAAAGTACGGTAAATCTTATCGTAAAAAACAAATACAAAGGTGTAACTGTTGATCGTTTTTATTTGTGCGGTCCAGAAACCATGATACATACCGTAAAAGATGTGTTATTAGAAAACAACATTAAAGAAAAACAGATTTTCTTTGAACTCTTCACTTCATCTACAGTTACAACTGAGACTAGCACAGAAGTTGGCAACGGAAAATCAACTCTAAAAGTTATTGTTGATGATGAAGAATTTGAAATTGAAATGTCCCAAGATGTTTCTATTTTAGATGCTGCACTAAAAGAAAATATTGATGCACCTTATTCTTGCCAAGGTGGCGTTTGTAGTAGCTGTATTGCACGTGTTACTGAAGGTGAAGCTACAATGCGCCAAAACAATATTTTAACGGACAATGAAGTTGCTGAAGGTCTAATATTAACATGTCAAGCACATCCTAAAACAGCTAATGTTGTTGTGGATTATGATGATGTTTAAGCTAGATAACTAGAGATTTGTTAGACTCTTAGGTTAATTAATAGAATAGAATTAATTTTAGTCACAATGCTTTCTTCTGACACACTACTAGCAGCATTTTCATAACCTTTGGGGTACTTGTTGCCATATATAGATGTTGGGATTTTAGGATATTTTTCTCTGTCTGCAATTAAAGCAAAAGCCTTTGGCTGATTAAATGGTGCAAAACCAGCGAAAGGGTGAGTTACACCCCAAATAGTAATCACTTTTACGCCTAACATTGCAGCCATATGTGCATTACCAGAATCCATGGCCAGCATAAGGTCTAAATTAGATATCACATCCAATTCTTGGCTCAAACCCAATTTTCCTGCAATAGATTTAGTGTTTTTATATGTACTTTCAATTTGGTTGAGTTGTTCTATTTCTAGTTTTCCTCCTCCAAATAGTATAATATTATTAGTTTTAGATAGGTGTTTTATAACTAATTTCATCTGTTCTATAGGATACATTTTACCTTTAAAAGCAGCAAAAGGCGCAATACCAATAACAGGGATTTCTTTATTTGAAATGAATTTTTTTAGTTCTTCATTTAATTCTATCTTAGAAGGAAAACTGGGTTTAGATAAGTTTACAGGGAATCCTAATTTTTCAAAAACATCTGCATAACGCTGGTGTGTTGTTTTCAATTGTTTAAAAGATTCTCCAGAAATCAAGGCTTTCTTTTCAGAACGCCCTTTATCAATTTGAATAATTTTTCCGTTTAAAAAAAACTTCAAAATTTTTGTTCGTAAAACATTATGTATATCCGCAACTGCATCAAAGTCCAAAACTCTTAGTTCTCTAGAGAGCTTATAAAGGCCAAAGATTCCTTTATGCTTTCCTTTTAAATCTGCTTCATAAATTGACACATTATCTAAGCCTCTAAAAAAAGGTTTAAAAAATCCTCGAGTAACAACAGTGATTTTTAAATCTGGATATTTTTGAACCAAAGCCCTAATGACAGGCACTGCCATCGACACATCTCCCATTGCTGAAAAACGAAAAACAAGAATATGTTTGTTAGTGGCCATCTTATAAATTTTCAGCCCTTAGAATACAATTACTTCTGACCTCTTAACACTGGGTTAAGCTCGTCGTCATTGTACATTTTCATTTGCTTGTAAACTTTCATGTACTTATCACCATTAGCTATATCGCCCAATAAATCATCTAGTGCCGTACTTAAATCTACACGTTGCTCTAATAAAACATCTAGCTTTTTTTGGCATGCCGCTTTATGACTATCACTAGCATCATCTCGAACAGTCTCTAAATGCATATGGTAAATTTTTAATGCCAAAATTGATAAACGATCAATAACCCATGCAGGACTTTCTGAGTTTATTTTTGCATTTGATTTTGGCTGAACGTCTTTATATTTATCTAAAAAATAACTGTCAATATATTCTACAGTATCCGTTCTGTCTTGGTTTGATGCATCAATCATTCGCTTTAATTTTAAAGCAGCAACTGGCTCAATATTTGGGTCTCTAATAATGTCTTCGTAAGCCCATTGCACGGTGTCAAT
This sequence comes from uncultured Flavobacteriaceae bacterium, assembly GCA_964492855.1. Taxonomy (GTDB): domain Bacteria; phylum Bacteroidota; class Bacteroidia; order Flavobacteriales; family Flavobacteriaceae; genus Winogradskyella. The sequence continues at coordinate 10,873 of CAZBMY010000020.1, read as the reverse complement.
CCAGCATTTTCTGTATAATAGATGTGAGATTAAATCATCGTTCTTGTCATACTTATTACTAAAAGGTTGATCAACGGTATTTAACACTTTATAGGTTTTAATAACGTCTTGAAATATGGTATTTGCTTTTTCTGAAAACATTGTGTAAAATTTAGCTATGCAAATATAGTTCGAATAATTAACTTAAAGTCTAAGAGACTATTCTGAAAACTATTACAAAAATAGTCTTGAGACAGGTATCAATAGCAAAAGGAAAAGGAAAACTTCTTTAAACCATTTCTCTTTAATCATCTCCAAATAGTTAGCAACAATGACAGAAAATGGGACTATAAAAAAGATAAATTCGCTTCCGTTTTTTTCAGGGGCTATAATTCCTATACCCATCGAAATAATTGCAGCTACTAAAACTAAAACATAAATGGGTTTTTGCTTTCTATTCTTACTCGAAATAGTTTTTAAATAATACACCGTACTCCATAAAAAAACAGAACTCAAAATAGTTAATCTCAAAATGTCCCAAGCATTATTGTAGTTTGAAATATCAAAACTAAAGTCGAAATTAAAATTAGTCTTTAGTATATATGAATCATTATAAACTATGTTGAAAACCAGAAGCAATACAAAGACAGTTAGGGCTCCAAATATTGAAACTACAACATATTTTATTTCACTTTGCCAATAATTTACTAATGCTACAACTACAATAATTAAGTATAATATAACCCATGAGTAAAATAGTGAAGCAAGGCTTATCCAAAAAACAGCATCAAAAAATTTCTTCGATAAAGACCGCTTAGTATGTAAACTAAATAGACGGCGCAATGCAAATAATGCTAAAAGATTCGCGATTAATTTATCTAGATTATTAAAAATTTCTGGAAATATAATTATTGACAAGCCAAGTATTAAAATACCGTAACTATGCTTTTTAGTTAGATCATTTTTAGAAATAATAAAATCCGTTAAAAAGACATAAAAAAGAACAATAAAAGGAGGTATGATTAATTTTAAAATTGAAAAATCAACTAGGACTCCTTTAGAATATGTGTGTGTCACAAACGTAATTACAACCAAAACGGCTATTATTACAAAGTTTACAGGTTTTGATTTACTAAAAATGCTTGTAAGCATAAACTCTTTTTGTATTTTTGCTTCGTAAATTTATTAAAGTTATGAAGGATTTCTTTTACGGTATACAAGATTTATTTGTTAATACACTTTTTGCACCATTAGATGCTCTTAGAGAATTAGAACTTAGCAACTGGTTTGGTGCTAATATTATGTCATGGTTTTTTATGACAATTGGTTTTGTTGCCTTTATTTACTGGATGTTACAACTTAAAAAATACAACGATAATAACGAGGAAGATAAAAGCGTTTCGGCACACTCTTATTTATAAGTCAAAACCTATATCTTTTCTGTAATACATCTTATCGAAACATAGTTTACCTATGGTTTGGTAAGATTTTTTTATGGCCTCTTCATAGTTTTCTCCAAAAGATGTTATTGCCATAACACGACCTCCAGAAGTTACTATATTATCATTCTCTAATTTTGCTCCTGCATGAAACGGGATAGAATCTTTAACCGTATCTAAACCAAAGATAACTTTACCTTTTTCATAAACTTCAGGATATCCTCCAGAAACCAACATTATTGTTGTTGCAGCTCTCTCATCAATATCAAGATTAATGTCTTTAAGTGTTTTATTGCCCATTGCTTTAAAAATCTCCACCAAATCGGTTTTTAATCTTGGTAAAACAACTTCTGTTTCCGGGTCACCCATTCGGACATTATACTCAATAACTTTTGGGTCATCTCCAACTTTTATCAATCCAATAAATACAAAACCAACATAAGGTAAGTCATCTTTCTGTAATCCTTCAATCGTTGGTTTAACGATTTGATTTTCAATTTTATCTAAAAACTCTTTTGTTGCAAATGGCACAGGAGACACTGCTCCCATTCCGCCTGTATTAAGACCTGTATCTCCTTCTCCAATACGTTTATAATCTTTTGCTGTAGGTAAAATTTTATAATCTTTTCCGTCGGTTAATACAAAACAACTCAGTTCTATTCCTTCTAAAAATTCTTCTATAACAACTTTGCTGCTAGCGTTTCCAAATTTAGAATCGACAAGCATTTCTTTTAATTCAGTTTTGGCTTCATCTAAATCATTCAAAATTAAAACACCTTTTCCTGCAGCCAACCCATCAGCTTTTAAAACATAAGGTGCGTTTAGTGTCTCTAAGAACTTATAGCCTTCTTCTAAATTATCTGATGTAAAACTTTGATATGCAGCAGTAGGAATGTTATGACGCATCATAAATTCTTTAGCAAACTCCTTACTACCCTCTAATTCTGCTGCCGCTTGTTGAGGGCCAATCACAGTTATGTTTTTTAAAGCGTCATCATTTAAAAAAAAATCATGAATACCTTGGACCAAAGGATCTTCGGGGCCAACGACAACAAGCTCAATATTATTTTTTAGAACTTCAATTTTAATGGCTTCAAAATCGGTAACACCAATTGGTAGATTAGTTGCTATTGTCGACGTTCCTGAGTTTCCTGGAGCTACAAAAAGCGAATCGCAAAGTGGGCTTTGTGAAATCTTCCAAGCAAATGTGTGTTCTCTACCACCAGAGCCAAGTACTAAAATGTTCATGAGTTGTGTGTTGTTTGCGCAAAAATAATTGCTTTTACGCTTAAAAAACAATTAATTTACATAAACCTTAGCTATACTTTAAACCTTGCGACTATTCGATTTTTCTTTGCGTGCCAAAGGCTTTGATATTAACAAGGCGAAACAACTGTTATTAGAAATTCAGAAAAAAAATGACTCCGAATTTGAAGCCTTTGTTGCTAAACGTAAATCTGAAATTTTAAAGTACCATTTACAACATAATTCATTCTATAAAACGAAAGCTAAAACGATTGATGTAAATGATTGGAATTCTGTTCCAATAATGACCAAGAAAGATTTACAACAACCTTTAAAACAAATACTCTCAGATGGTTTTACTGAGAAAACTATTTACATCGATAAAACCTCTGGTGCTTCGGGTGACCCTTTTTATTTTGCGAAAGATAAATTTGCACATGCTTTGACTTGGGCTCAAATTATAAATCGCTTTTCTTGGTATAATATAGACTTTAATACCTCTAAACAAGCACGATTTTACGGTATCCCTTTAGATAAAAAAGGCTATTACAAAGAGCGTTTTAAAGATTTTTTAGCGAATAGATTTCGATTTTCGGTATTTGATTTAAGCGACAAAGCTTTTGAAAAATGTTTGAGGAAATTTAGTAAAACAAATTTTGATTATATCAATGGCTATACAAGTCCCATTGTTCAGTTTGCAAAGTTTTTAGAACGTAAGAACATCGTGCTTAAAACTGTTTGTCCTTCCTTAAAGGTTTGTATGACTACTTCGGAGATGTTATTTGAAAGTGATAAAACACTTCTTGAAAAACAGTTTGGCATTCCTATAGTTAACGAGTATGGTGCCTCTGAATTAGATTTAATTGCTTTTGAAAACCCTAGTGGCGATTGGCAAGTGAACAGTGAAACACTTTTTGTTGAAATTCTTGATGAAAACAATACCATATTACCTAATGGAGAACAAGGCAA
>CAZBMY010000020.1:0-7141 GCA_964492855.1 uncultured Flavobacteriaceae bacterium | reverse complement strand
AAATGCTATGATGCAATATTTAGAAAATGGTTTAACCATTGAGTTTGAAAAATTTGATACTTTGAATCGTTCTAAAAGTGGTAAATTAAAACAATTTACATCTTACGTAAGTACTTAAAATGAAAGACGTTTTTATCATATCTAATTACTTTCCTCCAGAGATGGGAGCTGCGTCTAATCGTATTTTTCAGCTCGCTAAAGGCCTATCTCAAACGTCTAATGTTTCCGTAGTCTGTCCTTTTCCCAATTATCCGACTGGGAAAATTTTTAAAGATTTTAAAAAGAATGAAACTATTGATAACATAAAAATCAATAGGCTTTGGGTATATCCTTCAACATCTAAAAACAAGTTTATTCGCTTGTTTTCGATGTTGTCTTTCAGTTTTAGTGTTGTCTGGTTTCTTTTAACCCATAAAGTTGCCAAAACAGTAATCATAAATTCCCCACCGCTATTAGTTGCTTTTACTTGCCTATTATTTTTGAACCCTAAAAAACACAAACTCATATTAAACGTCAGTGATTTATGGCCAAAAGCCGGGTTGGATTTAGGCGCTATTAATACAGGTTTTGTATACAATATGCTCTTAAAAATTGAACGCTACAATTATAAAAAAGCACATTTTTTATTGGGCCAAAGTGAGGAAATTGTAACTCATATTAAAACTATTGTGCCTAATGCAAATACGCTTTTATATCGAAATTTCCCGGATTTTGAACCGCCTATGATTAAAAATTTACAGCATACATCAAGTACTAAAATCAAAGTAGTTTATGCTGGTCTTTTAGGTGTTGCACAAGGCGTTTTAAAACTTTGTAAGCATTTAGATTTTAGTGAAATTGAATTTCACATATATGGCGCTGGCGTAGAAGAACCCGAAATAAAAACATTTATAAAAGACAATCCAGAGAAATCTGTTGTGTTTCACGGAAGTGTATCGAGAGCTATTTTACATCAAGAGCTTTTGTATTATGATGTTACTATTATTCCTTTATTAAATAGAATTTATGGCTCTGTACCTTCCAAGATATTTGAATACTCTCGATTAGGCCTTCCAATACTTTATTTTGGTGGTGGCGAAGGGGAAACCATTATGAAAAAATTTAGCTTGGGTTGGATTGCTGAATCAGGAAATTATCAAGAATTGAATTCAATTATAAATCGATTAGAAAAAGACGATTTTAATTTAGAACTAAAGCATAAAATTCAGAAAACGGCATTGCAAAATTTTGATATAAAATCTCAAATCAAAATAGTAAACAATATAATTTAATACGCATTTTCATCGCCTTTAATTAACTTAATGATTGTTCTTACAATTATATCTAAATCCAATATTATAGACCAATTTTCGATGTAAAAAATATCGTATTTCACACGATTAATAATATCCTCATCAGATTGAATTTCACCTCGATACCCTTTTACTTGAGCCAAGCCTGTTATACCTGGTTTTACATTATGTCTAAAAATAAAATTATAAGTGTCAATTTTCTTTGAATAGGCTTCTGTATAAACTAACATATGCGGTCTCGGACCTACAACCGACATATCTCCCATAAACACGTTTATAAATTGAGGTAATTCATCTATGCTCGTTCTTCTTAAAAATCGTCCAATTCTAGTCACTCTTTTATCCTCCTTTTTTATATAATCTTCATTTTCTGAAGACGATACTTTAAGTGATCTATACTTATAACACTCAAACTCTTTATAATTAATTCCGTTCCTTTTGTGCTTATAAAACAATGGGCCTTTTGAGTCTAGTTTAAGAAGTATATAAAGCACAATGTTTAGCCATGATAATATTAAGATAATTACTAAAGTTGAAAACAAAACATCAAATACTCTTTTAAAAACACGATTAAAAGGTGTGTTAAGTGCAATCTCTTGCATTGAAAGTACGGGCAAATAATTATAGAAATCTGTTTTTAATCTTTTACTAAAAAAATCAACTGTTTGAGGGATAAATTTGATGTTAAATCGATTAATTTCTGCCAGTTTAACTAATGTGTTTATTTGTTTTTCAGTGAGTTCATCTATTGCGCAATAGATTTCATCAACATGCAGATTATTATTAATAAAACTAATCGCATCCTTTACTGAGCCCTTAATCTCTTTAGACTCTTGATTACTATATTGTCCAAGTAAATTATATCCATATTCCCTTCGCTTAAGGAAGAATTTTTTTAATTCGTTAGACCCTTTAGTATTGCCAATAATTAATACGTTTCTTAGGTTTCCGTTAAGATATTGACGGTATTTTTTTAGGCTGTAGTAAGTTAAAAACTTTATGCTACCAATTACTGTAATACTAGCTAAAAGATATTTTGTAACAGTAATAGTATTAATGTCGATACTTCTATAAAACCCTATAAAAGCAAAAACTATGATAAAGAATATTAGCAGTTGCTTGACTAATAATGAGAAAATATTTAAGGCTGTTGTATATCTATAAACGTTATAAAATCTTATCGAGTACGCCGAAAAGAGCCATAAAACACTCGAATAAATAACAAAGACCGTAGCTTTACTTTTTATAAATCCTATAGACCAATATGGCAAACCAAATGTTTGAAAATCTATAAAATAAGAAGCAAAAAACATAATAACAATAATGTCTATAACAATAAGAACAGGTCTTAATATCCAAGAAAATCTGCCTCTTATATAGTCCATTATCTAACGATTATTATAACTAGAAAAGTCTTTGTGATTTCTTTTATAAAGCTCCTCTTTACTTAGGTTTTTGAAGTAATTAAAGGTAATCTCCATGCCTTCTTCTTGAGAAACTTTTGGTTCCCAATTTAGTAGCTTTTTTGCCAAACTAATGTCTGGTTTTCTCTGTAGAGGGTCGTCAGTTGGAAGTGGTTCAAAAACAATTTTTTGTTTTGATTTAGACAGCTTAATAACTTCTTGAGAAAATTCTAATATCGTAGTTTCTGAGGGATTTCCGATGTTTACTGGATACGAATAATCCGAAAACAACAATCTGTATATCCCATCAATTTGATCAGACACAAAGCAGAAAGACCGTGTTTGCATCCCATTTCCGAAAACAGTTAAATCTTCTCCCCTTAAAACTTGGCCCATAAAAGCGGGGATTACACGACCGTCGTTTAATCGCATTCTTGGCCCATAGGTGTTAAATATTCTAACAATTCTTACCTCTAAACCATGAAATCTGTGATATGCCATCGTTATTGATTCTTGAAAACGTTTAGCTTCATCATAAACACCTCTGGGGCCAATTGCATTAACGTTTCCGTAGTAGTCTTCTGACTGAGGATGAACCAATGGGTCCCCATAAACTTCTGAGGTTGATGCTATTAAAATTCTAGCGTTTTTAGATTTTGCCAAACCCAATAAATTATGTGTTCCTAATGAGCCTACTTTAAGTGTTTGAATGGGGATCTTAAGATAATCTATAGGGCTTGCTGGTGATGCAAAATGGAGAATATAATCCAAGTCTCCATCGATTTTAATAAACTCAGTGACATCATGTTCTATGAAGCTAAAATTAGAGTGATTTGATAAATGACTAAGGTTCTTTTTATCTCCCGTGATAAAATTGTCCATGCCAATAACAGAAAATCCTTCGTCTATAAATTTATCACAAAGATGTGAGCCTAAAAACCCTGCTGCACCCGTTATTAAAACCCGCTTATCTTTGTTCATTGTCTACCAATAGAATAGTATTTAAACCCTTCATTAATTACATCTTTAATGTCATAAAGGTTTCTACCATCAAAAATAACGTTTCCGTTCATTAAACCTTTGAGTTTTTCAAAATTAGGTGTTCTAAAAATACTCCACTCTGTGCAAATTAAAAGTGCGTCGGCATCCTTTATGGCATCGTACATGTCATCTGCAAAATTAATTTGACTTCCAAATATATTTTTCACATTAGGCATGGCTTCAGGGTCAAATACTATTATTTCACATTTTCGTTTTAATAAAACATTAATCATTTCTAAAGATGGTGCCTCTCTAATATCATCCGTTTCTGGCTTAAAAGCTAACCCCCAAATTGCTATCTTCTTACCTTCTAAATCATTGTCAAAATAGGATTCTATTTTAGGCATTAATACTAACTTTTGTTTAGTATTAACATTAATTACAGCATCTAATATTTTAAATTCATAATCTGAATTTTTTCCTGATTTATAAAGTGCTTTGACATCTTTTGGAAAACAAGAACCGCCGTAACCGATACCCGGAAAAAGGAAACGTTTTCCAATTCTTGAATCTGTACCCATGCCTATTCTTACCTTATCTACATCAGCTCCAACTCGTTCACAGTAATTAGCAATCTCATTCATAAAGGTAATTTTGGTTGCTAAAAATGCATTGGCAGCATACTTTGTAAGCTCTGCAGATTTTTCGTCCATAACTATAATTGGGTTTCCAGACCTTACGTAAGGCTTATAAAGTCTTTTTATCTTTTCTATAGCTCGCTCACTACTGGAACCAATAATAATTCGTTCTGGTTTTAAGAAATCATCTACTGCAAAACCTTCTCTTAAAAATTCTGGATTGGACACAACATTAAAATCAATGTTTGTATGTTCCGAAATTGTCGCTTCAACTTTTTCTGAAGTACCTACTGGCACCGTACTTTTATCAACTATAATCTTATACTCTTTAATGTGTTTTCCTATTTCCGCTGCTACTCCCAAAACATATTTTAAATCTGCTGACCCATCTTCGCCTTCAGGTGTTGGCAGTGCTAAAAAAATAATTTCGCCATGGTCTAAACCTTGTTCAAGTTCGGTTGAAAATTTAAGTCGACCTGCTTTTATGTTTCTTTCGAAGATAACATCTAAATGGGGCTCATAAATAGGAACTTCTCCCTGTTTCAATAGCCCTATCTTATGCTTATCTATATCAATGCAAAGTACATTATTACCTGTTTCGGCTAGGCACGTCCCTGTAACTAAACCTACATATCCTGTTCCTACTACGGTTATATTCATTCTATGTCTATAGTCTTTTTATCTAACTTTTGAAAGTCTGAGTTCAAACTTTTAAATTCTGGAACCAACACTTTCATTTTTGTTACGATATCATTTTTATTTTCTGTCTTAGCGATATCGATAAGTTCAGTTACGTTTTTATTAATTTCATCATATGTATAGGTTTCTACTTTTGCAATCATTATTTTATCGTTATAAGTAGGAAGCGTCGAAGATTTTTCGTTTAGTAATTCTTCATATAATTTCTCCCCAGGTCGCAATCCTATTACCTTAATCTTAATTTCTTTATTTGGTGTGTACCCCGCCAGCCTAATTATCTTTTTTGCTAAATCAATAATTTTAACGGCTTTACCCATATCAAAAATAAATACTTCACCACCATTGCCCATAGCTCCTGCTTCTATTACTAATTGGCAGGCTTCAGAAATAGTCATAAAATAACGAATAATGTCTGGATGCGTAATTGTAATTGGCCCACCTTCTTCAATTTGTTTTTTAAACAACGGAACGACTGAACCATTACTGCCTAAAACATTCCCAAATCGTGTAGTTACATAAGCGGTAGTTTTTTCTTTGCTTTTATTTAAATGTTCTTGTAATGCTTGGACATAAATTTCTGCTATCCTCTTAGATGCTCCCATAACGTTACTTGGATTTACCGCTTTATCGGTAGAAACCATAACAAACTTTTGGGCTTTATATTTGTAAGATAAATCCGCAATATTCTTTGACCCAACCACATTAGCAAAAATTGCTTGTGATGGATAGTTTTCCATTAGTGGTACATGTTTGTATGCTGCAGCATGGAAAACAACATCAGGCTTATTCTGTTGAAATAACGTTTCTGTTTTATCATAATCTCGCACATCATTTATTACAGCCTTAAAATTTAATTTCGGAAAGTTGTTTTTTATTTCGAGTTGTATGTCATATAGAGGAGATTCCGCCTGATCAATAATGATTAACATTTTGGGTTTATATCCTGCGACTTGTCTAACAATTTCACTGCCAATTGACCCGGCACCTCCAGTAACAAAAACACATTTGTTGAAAATTTCTTTAGCAACAAGTTTATTGTCTAACTTAATAGGGTCTCTTTCTAAGATGTCTTCTATTTGAATCTTCTCAATCTGGTTTGTAACATTCTTATTACTTTCAATATCCGAAATTAATGGGGCTCTAAAAACTTTAAAATTGTAATCCAAACATTTATCAATAATAGCTACTGTTTCTCTTTTTGTGATTTTCTTGTCCGCAAGAATTAAGGCTTGAGCTTTATGGATTCTTAATGTAACAGCTATGTTTCGGTCCAAATTAACTATGGGTAATCCTAAAATTTGTTTACTACTATTTTTATCCCCTTTATCAATGAAACCTATAACCGTATATCGGTTTGGTTTTTCTGATTTTAATGCACTTGCTATGGCTATTGCATTTTCGTCTGTCCCATAAACCATGACCTTTAGTTCATCTTCTTCTTCATTATAGTTCAAATACACTTCAAAAACTTGCTTTACCATAACTCTAAACAAAAATAACCCACAGAAAGACACTAAAGTATAGATTAATAATTGTGGTATAAATATGATTTCTAATCCACTAAACAAATAATAGACGTAATACGTCACCATCATCGTTATAAGTGTGGAAATCGCAGCAACAAAGAATCTTACAGCATCAAGAAATGTCGAATGTCTAATTAAACCCGCATACGTCCTGTAAAGGATGAAAAAAACAATATTCACCATTATTATGACGAATTCTGTTGTTGAAAACGAAAACAAAAAAGGTAAATCCTTTATACGGCTAATTATAAATTTAGTGATAAATAGAGACGCTATAATAATAGCGGTATCAAAACCCAAAATAGCCCATCGAGGAAGATAACCGATATTGTCAAAATCTAATCTTTTCTTACTAGACTTAATAACTTGGTGCAACGCTTTTTTAAATTTTTGATACATTATTGCGTAGTGAAGAATTGGGCAAGAAATTATTAAAACACATTTCCTACGAGTCTGAATCGTTTCCCGTAAAAAATGTCAGAACGGGCGTTGAGTGCGGCTAAAAAGCCGAATTTTTGCTCTCATGACCTCAGTTTTTCTCCGATTATTAATCAAGAGGGCGGAGAGACCCGGGCTCTTGAGCTGTAGATTACCACATGACT
>CAZBMY010000019.1:11128-16816 GCA_964492855.1 uncultured Flavobacteriaceae bacterium | reverse complement strand
TATAAACTTCAGTAATATTATTTCCATCAATAATATGAGATTCCATCCCATAGCCTTGTCCTCTATCTGCCAAATCTTGGCAATTATATTGTTCTTTAGTCGGTGTAGATAAGCCATAGCCGTTATTTTCAATGCAGAATAACACCGGTAATTGCCAAACTGATGCTACATTTAATGCTTCATGAAAATCACCTTCACTAGTTCCTCCTTCGCCTGTAAATACTGCGGTAACCTTATTGTTTTTCTTTAATATGTTAGCTAATGCAATGCCATCAGCTACGCCTAATTGTGGTCCTAAATGCGATATCATTCCCACAATATTGTACTCTTGGGTTCCAAAATGAAACGAACGGTCGCGTCCTTTTGTAAATCCGCTTGCTTTTCCTTGCCATTGACAAAACAATCTAAATAAAGGAATCTCTCTAGTTGTAAAAACACCCAGATTACGATGCATTGGCAAAATGTATTCGGTTTTATTAAGAGCCATAGTAACACCCACAGAAATGGCTTCTTGTCCAATCCCAGAAAACCATTTTGATATTTTACCCTGACGTAATAAAATGAGCATCTTCTCTTCTATCAATCGTGGGCGTAGCATGTTGTAATAAAGCTCTAGCAGCTTTTCATCGCTTAACGAGGATTTGTCAAATTCTAAAGGTTTCAATGCTGTATTAGACATAAAATATTGAGTTATTTAGTCAATCAAATGTAGTTAAAATAGATAGAAATTATAACGTCTTAATCATCAATTTTGTTAATTGAAATCAACTGTATTTACAGGCTTTTCATTAGATTTGTATATACTTAATACAAATTACAGCATATCATGGACAGAATACCTAGTGTAGACCTCAAAGATTTTTTGTCGGGCGACCCTAACAGAAAACAAAAGTTTATAAATGAAATTGGAAAAGCCTATGAAGATATAGGGTTTGTAGCATTAAAAGGCCATTTCTTAGATGACGAGCTAGTAGATAACCTTTACACTGAGGTTAAGAATTTCTTCGATTTACCTGTTGAGAAAAAACGCGAATATGAAATTGAAGGTATTGGTGGGCAACGCGGTTATATTTCTTTCGGAAAAGAAAGTGCAAAAGGAAAAAAAGAAGGAGATTTAAAAGAGTTTTGGCATTTTGGGCAGTATGTTGAAGATGATGATGAACGACGTAAAGAATATCCTGAAAATGTTGAAGTGAAAGAACTTCCTAGATTCAATGAAGTTGGTAAAAAAACCTACGCAAAACTTGAAGAAACTGCAAAATATGTTTTACGTGCATTAGCACTCCATGTTGGATTAGAAGAAACATATTTTGATAATTACATACATAACGGAAATTCTATTCTTAGGCCTATTCATTACCCGCCAATTTTAGACGAACCAAAAAATGCAGTTAGAGCTGCAGCACACGGTGATATTAATTTAATCACATTGCTAATGGGTGCGCAAGGTCGCGGATTACAGGTTCAAAATCATGATGGGGAATGGCTAGATGCCATTGCAGAGCCAGATGAATTAATGATTAATGTTGGAGATATGCTGTCTAGACACACCAATAACAAATTGAAATCTACAATACATAGAGTCGTAAATCCTCCAAGAGAGTTATGGGGAACATCGCGTTACTCTATTCCGTTTTTTATGCACCCTATAAGTGAAATGAAGTTAGATGTTTTAGAAAGCTGTATTGATAAAGACAATCCAAAACAATTTGAAGACATTACTGCTGGTGAGTTTTTAAACGAACGTTTAATTGAGTTAGGTCTTAAAAAGTAGATTATACTATGGATTTACAAGACCAATTAAAAAATTTATTTCCTGAACACATAATTGAAGTTGAAGATAATAAAACACATACTGAAGATACGATTTGGTTACAAGACGACCCTATAATTTGCAAATATGAAAAACGCAAAGGTAAGCCCATTACTATTCTAGAAGGATATACCGGTGCCACAGAAGACTTTAAAAAATTAGCCAAAGAATTAAAACAAAAATTAAGTGTTGGTGGAAGCTTTAAAGATGATAAAATAATTATTCAAGGTGATTATCGAGATAAAATAATGTCTATGCTTAGAGACAAAGGGTTTAATGTAAAACGTGTTGGAGGTTAGTTTATGAAAAAATCGTGTCTACACATTACCAACGGTGATAGTCTTACCGAATATCTAAGAGAGCTAGATTTTGAAGACGACATTTTAACGTGGAGAGAAATGCTCTGCGAAGGTCCAACATTACCTCTTATAGATTCAGATGAATTTTATGATACAAGAAAATCCTTTCTTAATGCATGCTACGATATCAACCCTGCAGACTATAATCTTAAAGAATCTATCGCAATATTAAGTAATTCGGATTCATATGATGAGATAAATCTTTGGTTTGAATATGATTTATTCTGCCATATAAATGTAATTGCCGTTATAAGTTTATTACATCAAAAAGAAATAAACAAGCCGCTTTATCTTATTTGTAGTGGACGTGTTGAAGGTGAAAAAGACTTAAAAGGATTACCAGAGTTAACACCTTCACAATTAAATCAACATTATAAAAACCGCATCCGACTGACACAAGAAGACAAAGAGTTAGCAGTTGCTTTATGGCGAACCTATTGCGGAAAAGATCATAATATTTTTAAACCCTACATTACTCAAAATTCAAGTTTCAAATATCTTACTAATTGTCTCAAAGCGCACTTAAAACGGTTTCCAAATCAAAAAACAGGGCTTTGTGCTATTGAAGAAAATATATTAAAACTTATCAAAGAGAATGAAATAAAATCCATGCATCACTTAATAGGGTATTGTCTTAATTACCAGGGTTATTATGGCTTTGGAGATACGCAATTTAGAAGAATGGTAGACAATCTTTCCGAATTTTATAATATATCGGATAATGGTGTGCAATTAACTAGAAAGGGACATGAAGCTTTAATAGGTGAGCATAATTTTTCAAAAGAAATAAACAATTCAATTCGTTTTGGTGGCATAAACAGAAAGGAATATCAATTTAGCACTACTGAAAATAAACTTATTAAAACAGTGAGCTATGTCAATTAAAAACTCTGAGCTAATCCTTAACCCAGATGGTAGTGTTTATCACCTTAATCTAAAACCAGAACATATTTCTGACACCATAATTTTTGTTGGTGACCAAGACCGTGTAACTCAAATAACCAAACATTTTGAAAGCATCGTTTTTGAAACTCAAAAAAGAGAATTTAAAACACAAACAGGTTATTATAAAGACCGACTAATTACTGTTATCTCTACTGGTATTGGGCCAGATAATATAGATATTGTCCTTAATGAATTAGATGCTCTTGTTAATATAGATTTAGAAACAAGACAACCTAAAGCCGATTTAACAAGCTTAAATATTATTAGAATTGGTACTTCTGGTGCTTTACAGAAAGACATACCTGTAGATTCATTTTTACTAACTACACATGGTCTAGATGTAAATGGAATGCTTCATTTCTATCAAATAAGCGGTATTAGTAACCCAGAAATTGAGGATGCTTTTGTGACTCATACAGATTGGGATAAAAATAAAGCACGACCTATTATCATAAATAATAGTGTTTATTTGGAGAAATATTTTGAAAGTGATAACATATTAAAAGGTATGACAGGAACTGCTGGCGGATTTTACGGTCCACAAGGTCGTGTTTTACGATTGCCATTACAAGATGATAAACTCAATTCTAAACTAGATAGTTTTAATTATAAAGATTTTAGAATTACAAATTTTGAAATGGAGACTTCAGTGATTTATGGGCTTTCAAAATTATTAGGTCATGAAGCACTTTCACTAAATGCGATTATTGCAAATAGAGCAAATGGCACATTTAGTAAAACGCCAAAGCAAACTATAGAACGTTTAATCATTTATGCCTTAGAGCGTATTGTAAATATTTAATTTGAAAGCACTTAACTTTATATACGCTGCATCAATAATTATACTTATAGCAACAACAATTAGAACAATTGCTTACTTTATTATTGGTATACAGAATGATAGAATCTTCAGAATGGACTTAATGATACTATTGGTTTTCTGTATTACGTTTATATTATTTCGAAACGTTTTTATGCGTTCAAAAAACTAAATAAAAAGCATTTGAATTTTGAAAAAAGTTAATATAGGAGGCGTTCCAGAACATTTTAATTTAGCTTGGTATTTAGGCTTAAAACATGGTGAATATAAAGCTGAAGGCATCAATCTTCGTTGGCACGATTATCATGGTGGTACAGGGCAAATGTGTAAAGGTCTTCGTGAAGGTGATATTGATATTGCCGTAATTCTTACAGAAGGCATCGTCAAAGACATCATTGCAGGTAACCCTTCTAAGATTGTACAAACATATACACAATCGCCTTTAATATGGGGCATTCATGTGGCTGCAGATTCAAAATTTAATACTATAGAAGACATTAAAGGCACACGCGCAGCTATTAGTCGCTATGGTTCA
Source organism: uncultured Flavobacteriaceae bacterium (assembly GCA_964492855.1). Lineage (GTDB taxonomy): Bacteria > Bacteroidota > Bacteroidia > Flavobacteriales > Flavobacteriaceae > Winogradskyella. Next base: position 12,344 of record CAZBMY010000019.1, on the reverse strand, counting down.
GGTTCGCACTTAATGGCATTTGTAAACGCAAAACATAATGGTTGGGATTTAGAAAAGGATTTGCAATTTTCAGTTATTAAAAATTTAAGTGGCGCTATAAAAGGATTAACAGAGAATAAAGCTGATTATTTTCTATGGGAAAAATTCACAACGAAACCACTTGTTGACAATGGGACATTTAGACATATAGGTAATTGTCCTTCTCCATGGCCTTGCTTTGTGATTGCTGTTAGAAATGAATTTTTAGAGCACAATAAAAATGACCTTAAAACAATTTTAGATATCATAAATAATACCACTTCTGAATTTAAAAATATTCCGAGCATCGACAGAACAATTGCTAATAGGTACGGACAAGAATTAGAGGATGTACAAGAGTGGTTGTCACTGACAGAATGGTCACAAGAGTTGATTGATGAAACGACATTAAACAATGTTCAAAATCAATTATTAGAACTTAGCATTATACCTGAAAAATGGCCATACAATGATTTGGTTTATAAAATTTAATGTTTACAACGCAACCATTTGCAAAGACATTAATCTTATAAACAAATCAAACCTATGAAATCACTCTCATTATCTACAATGCTTTTATTTTCTTTATGTGCAACTTTATGTTGCCCTGAAGATGATATTACACCTGCAAATACATTTAGTATCCAAAATGAAAACTTGATTAGTGTTGAAGGTAACTTCAGTACTTTTAATCTTAATGATAAAATTACAATACAAACAGAAATACCAAATAATCAAGTAGATTTAAACGGAAATCCAATAGACTTAAAAGATTTATTTTACCCAGATATTCTTGAAAATGCATTCTTAGAACATTCAATTACCCTGTTTAAAGAAACAGGTTTTGGTACATTATCTGAGATTATAGTTAGCAACTCAGATATTGAAAATATTACAGGTACTACAGAGGTCAATAGCGAATTTATAAACGTAATAAATGTTTATGATTCAGACTCAGATAGTTTTAAGAGTACATTCAGTATTACATTAAAAGAAACAGGAACTTTCTTTTTATCAGATAAGCGCTTTGGTTTTGATGATTTTAGTGGTATCCGCATTTCTGGCGGTGTTTTTGAATTAGGTTTTGTTGAGATTAATACATCTATTCAAAATTCTAATGCTGAAGGCGCATATGAATTTATAGTCAACGAATGAGCCAATTAATTTCGTTTTGACCTATTTTTTTTAGAATAGTATT
>CAZBMY010000019.1:9310-11028 GCA_964492855.1 uncultured Flavobacteriaceae bacterium | reverse complement strand
GCCCTAACTGTCAACGTTGCGTTTAATAATAATACACCTTGGTCTGCCCAAGGCATAAGATTACCACTTTTGGGATATGGCATTTCAATATCTGTTTGTAATTCTTTAAAAATATTGATTAATGATGGTGGATGTGAAACGTCATCACTAACCGAAAAACACAATCCATTAGCCTGCTTTGGACCGTGATAAGGGTCTTGACCAATGATAACAACTTTTAAGTCATTAAACTTACAATGATTAAACGCATTGAAAATATCTGCGGCTTTAGGATAGCACGTTTGTGTTGTATACTCTTGCTTTACAAAGGTTACTAAATCTTGAAAATACGATTTATCGAACTCAGAATTTAGAAAACTCTTCCAACTAGAATCTATAGATACATTCATAATACAAATATAAAACTAACATCTTATAAAACCGTCTTAATCAATTAGGAGTAGATGTTGAATTGGTTTAAATTTGCATTTGCATTGCTACACTATAATATTGAAAAGAGAAAGCGTAATACACATCCATCAAAAAACCTTAGTCGACTTAGAGTTCAGTACTGTACAATCACAATTGAGTGAACATTGTATTACAAATTTAGGTAAGAAATCGGCTTTAGGCATTACCCCTTTTTCAAGTATTGAAGAATTAAAACGAGAATTAGCATATACTAATGAATATTTATCGTCTTTTGACAATGATAATCGAATCCCAAACCATGGTTTTGAAGCATTAACTAAAGAACTTAAACTTTTAGATATAGAGAACACCTATTTAGAAGTTCCTAGTCTTCAAAAAATAGTTAGCGCATCTTTGACTGTTAATACCATTCTAAAGTTTTTAGAAAAATTTAAAGAATACTACCTAAGTTTATATCAATTATCGCAACCTATAGAGCACACAACTTCAATTATTGAGCAAATAGATGCTGTTGTTGATCGTTTTGGAGATATTAAAGATAATGCGTCACCTGCATTAGCAACTTTACGTAAATCTATTGCTGTTTTACGCACCAAAATAAATACCAGTTTTGCATCTGCTCTTAATAAATATCATAATCTTGAGTATTTAGATGATATTAGAGAGTCTGTAGTTGAAAACAAACGTGTTTTAGCTGTTAAATCCATGTATCGCCGCAAGGTTAAAGGTGCTATAATGGGTGGTAGTAAGACAGGAAGCATTGTCTACATTGAACCCGAAACAACATTACAGTATTCTAGGGAGCTCAATAATATACTATACGAAGAGCAAGAAGAAGTCATCAAAATCTTAAAAGAATTAACGGACTATATTCGCTTATTTTTACCATTATTAAATAAATACCAAAGCTTCCTAGTAAAGATTGATGTCATTTCTGCCAAGGCCAAGTATGCTAGAAGTATGAATGCCATTCTTCCTGATATTTCAGAAGAACGCAGTATGTATCTCAGAGATGCTTATCATCCACTACTCTACTTAACCAATACTTCTAAAGGTGAAAAAACATTTCCTCAAACTATAGGCTTAAAAGATGATGCACGCATTATTGTCATTTCTGGCCCAAACGCAGGCGGAAAAAGCATTACATTAAAAACTGTTGGATTACTGCAAGTGATGCTACAAAGCGGTTTGCTGGTACCTGTACACGAGCGTAGTACAATGTGTTTGTTTGATAGAGTTCTAAGTGATATTGGTGACAATCAATCTATAGAAAACCATTTGAGCACCTATAGTTACCGTCTCAAGCA
>CAZBMY010000019.1:0-9210 GCA_964492855.1 uncultured Flavobacteriaceae bacterium | reverse complement strand
ATTGATAAAATTGAAAAAAATAAAGCCACAGTAAACTATGGCTTATTTACGACTAACGTTAATATTGATTTGTTAGAATTGGTTGAGGCTAAAAAATAATAACCAGCTGATTAATATAAATTTTATATACCTTGTAAAAGATTTTACACAAAAAAAATAGAAACAAATTTTTATATTTATTTAGTGACAATCAATTAATCAGCTATGAAAAGAGTTTTCTTATTAATAATAGTTCTATCAATAACCCAGTTTAATTTTTCACAACAAAAAACTTTAATCGATAGCTTAAAACTTGAATTAAAAAACCGAAAGACTAACGATTCGATAAAAGTTGGAATTTTAACGATGCTACATGAAAAGCTCATGTTTTCTGAGCCAGAAGAAGCGAGGCAATATGCTATACAAGAATTAAATATTTCAAAAAAAATCAACTATAAAAGAGGTTTAGGAGTTGGTAATATGCATTTGGGGGATTATTATTCTAACCGAAGTAAAATTGATTCGGCATTACACTATTACAATATTGGAAAGCAATATTTCAAAGAAATTAAAAGTACTAGAGGTATAATTTTTATTAATCACTCTATTTCAGGCATTAAACAAATAACTGGTCAACTCGATGAGGCTATAAAAATCACAAATGAGACTTTAAAAGCTATAGAAAAAAATGAACCAAATGGCGATTTAAAAACAAAATTTATTGGCGCGCAGTATAGTGCTTTATCAAACATTTATATAGAAAAAGGGAACTATAGAATTGCTCTAATAGAATCTCTTAAAGCGTTAAAATGTTTCGAAGAAATTAATCATCAATCTAGGAAAGCAGATGTATTAAAACAAATTGGAGATATAGAATCTGCATTAGAAAATCACAAAGCTTCTATTTCTTATTTTAAGGAAGCTATAGATATATATGAAGATTTAAATGATAAAATTTATGCTGCATATGCGCATAATTCTCTTGGGATATCTTACCAAAATATTGAAAATTATAAAGATGCTAAAATTCATTTCAATCTTGCATCTTCTTATTCTAAAGATTTTGGAAGCAAAATAGTCTATTCTAATGCACTTCAAAGTCTAGCTCAACTAGAGATAATTGATAAGAACTATACAAAAGCAAGAAAATTACTGCTAGAGTCAAAAGAAATAGCTTTAAGTGAAAATTTACAATTAAACTTAGCGGATGCATATGACGAGTTAAGTAAGGTTGAGTACTATACTAATAATTTATCTAAGGCCCTAGAGTACAATGATAAAGCCATTGAGATTGCAGAATCGTCAGGCGCATTATTATACTTGAGAAATTCTTACCAAAAGCGTTCAGATATATTGTTAAAAATGAATAATGCAAAACGTGCAATCTATTTTCTAAAAGAATCTAAAAAAATAAATGATAGCATATTCAACTCAAAAAAAATCAGCAAATTGAAGAGCTAAAAGCTATCTATGAAATAGAAAAGAAGGAAACAGAATTAGCTTTAAAGTCTAAAGAAATAAAAACTCTTAATCAGGAAGTTGAGATTAGTAATCTCAGAAGAGGATTGTATGCAGGAGGAATGCTTACTTTTATTCTCATCTCAGGATTGTTATATTTTGGATTTAAACAACGGATAAAAAAACGACGAATTGCCCATCAGAAGGAAACTGAAATCTATAAGCAAAAAATAGATTTTAAGCAGCGAGAATTAGTGTCTCAAACACTGCATATTGTTCAGAAAAAAACATTTTTAAAGGAGATACAAGGTAGTTTAGAGCAAGTTAAAAAAGAATCAAACGTGTTTAACACAGAATTTAAAAGGTTAATTGCTTTATTGAAAAAGGAAAACGCTACTGATAAAGACTGGGAAACTTTTAAATCTTATTTTACCGAAGTTCATAGTAATTTTGACTCTAGGCTTAAAGAACTAAATTCTGAAATCACTGAAAGAGAAATTAGACTTGCTGCATTTTTAAGAATGAAGTTATCTACAAAAGAAATTGCTGCCATGTTAAACGTTCTTCCTGATAGTGTCAAAAAATCTAAATATAGACTTAAAGCCAAACTTAATCTAGACAAGGAAGAGAATTTAAGTCAATTTTTAAACACATTATAAGCCATAGTAATATCTTTGTAATGTGATACAAGACATTCCTAAAAACAAACAAGTCATCCTATTTGATGGTGTTTGCAATCTTTGCAACAGCAGTGTCTTGTATGTTATAAAGCGTGATAAAACCAATGCATTTCTTTTTGCGCCTTTGCAAAGCCTTATTGGTAAAGCGATAATTAAAGAATTTAATATAGATACTACAGATATAGATTCTATTCTACTTTTTAACTCTGATAAGAGAACGATATACAGTAAATCGTCAGCAGCACTTCATATTGCTAAATCCTTAAGTTTTCCTACGCGTCTTTTATCCGTTTTTTTTATTATTCCAACCTTTATAAGAAATTGGTTTTACGATTTTATTGCTAAAAACCGATACCGTTGGTATGGAAAAAAGGAAAGCTGTATGATACCAACACCAGAACTAAAAACGAAATTTTTAGATTAACCATTCACTCATTCAAAGTAGAATTTCACCCAAGATAGAAGCGCTTACACTCAATAAGACTTGTAACAGCGTAATTTAATCTTTAGTTTTAACTCGAGTTTAAAAGTTGATGGTTGGTAATACCTCAAAGTAAAGTTGGGTTAGTTTGATCCTTACTTCAGTTAGTAAGGAACGAATCAAATTCTTAAAATAAGGCATGTCTACCCTATTCTAAGTGTCGTTTGAAAATGATAGACCACAAATTTAACTTTGAGGTGTTTACTTTAACCCACTTAAAATAAAGTCTAAATTTGTATTAGTATTATCGTTCTTAATATAAGCATCAGTGAAATGCTTTGGAGGGATTGCCAGTCCCAGATCAATAAGTTTATCTATAGTAGGAATGTAAGACATACAGACTTTACCCATTAGTAACTTACCCAAATCTCCATCATTTTTAGCATATTTATAAACGTTTCTTAAACCGGTTAAATACAAAAAATCTTTAGTAAATCCGCCACCTCTATGAATCCGCTGTGTAATACTAAATGCTTTTTCTCGCTCTACTTTGTATTGCCTATGCAATAAATCAAAGGTATCGATAAATGTATAGCCTTTACTCAAACTATCCGCAGCAATGACTCTAAAGGCTAGTTCTCGCAATCTATACATGGTTAAAGAACCACTCATATATTCAGAATACACGGCTAATCCTTCTTGCGTTTCTACATTGTTAGGGAAGCCATTAGAAAACACTTTTAATGGTTGCGATAAGCCATTAAACGTAGTCACCATGTGGACACCTATTTCATGATTAGCTAAAACTTTAAGCTCATTATTACTGTATTTATGATTCTTCTTTAAAACTAAAGTCTGCGTATTATTTAAAACCATTGCAGCAGCAGAAAGGTTATTACTAATCTTTATATTATAATTAAAATCATAGCGTTTTGAGAACTCCTCAAAATAATGCTTTGCGTATTCAGTATTATGTATTGGTTTTAAATCGGCTGTATCTACATCATCAAAACGTAGTATAAATTTTGCGTTTTCTATATCACGTTCAGTAGGTGTTCCAAAACTTTTTAGACTATTGTAGTAGAATTTTCTTCCTTGTCCGATGGTCTCAATACACTCAATTAGTCCAGAATATTCATAAATAATATCTTCATATAACTGACGTATGTCGTCATCTTCAATTCGCTCTAAACGCTGAGAGAAAAACAAACGATGCAACTTATATCCGTTAAATTTTATCTTAGGATATTTAAACTCTGGTTCATAATTATATTTTGAAGAAAAAAACTTCTTTTTCTCAGCAGCTATATTTAGAGGATTTATATAGTTAAGCAACTCTATGTTTTTAACTAATCTATCTAAATTAGAATCGATGTCGAAAACGGCTTGAAACTCTTGCGTTGTTTTAATACTTAACATTAATTTGAAAATGTTTTGAAGAAGTTTTCTGCATGTTTTGGCAATATATCTTTAAGTTGATGTTCTACGGCAGTTACTACTTCTGGATATACAATTTGATTATATTCATCGCAGTATACTTTGGCAATTTCAGTAGCCAAAACTAAGGTATTTTTAAAGTTTTGAGTTATAAATTTTAAGAAATACCCATTACCTTGAAACGTGTCATTTATTTTTGAAGTTTGCTTAATATTATGAGGCAATTTTATTGACGCTAAAGATGTTCTCCATGCTTCAATGCATTCGCCAAAACGTTTGTTATCTACATTTGAGGTTCCTAAATTCCATGTTGGCACTTCCCTATCCCAACGTTGCCAATTGTAACTATGCATATCATAAACGATACATACACCAAATTTTTCTTCAAGCTTAGAAATTAGAGCTTCTACAACACTATAAAAGTTAGCATGTTTTTGTTGGCTCTTTTGCTTCTCGCTGTTTTGTAAAGGTGTTTTCCATAGTTGTTTGCCCCAGGCAGTTTCGAAAACTGCTTCTTCTGGTGTACGATTTAAATCATACTCGAAACGTGAATCACAACCAGCAATAACTATAGGGTGCGAAGCAATCATACGTTTAGTTTCTGGGTCTTCTTCATACCAGCGGTCATATTCAGTATGTAAACAATTATCCCAAAGCTCTTTTCTAAATTGATGTCCATCATGTACAGCACCACAAGCGTAATGTACATATTTATCAATTTTTAAGGTGAAAGAATAATCATCTGCAACAGCATTAAAACAGACTTCTCTATTTATGTTTTCGGTGATTTTTGAAATTGAAAGTCTTTCCATCTTATTTTAAAATTCGTTTTAAAAATAAAAGCATAGAATGTTCTTTGGCATCAAAATCTCCATCAGCAAAAAACAACCCCTTTATATCTGCTAAAATTTGGTCTATAGCTTCTTTGGAATAATTGTGATTTTCAATCGTTGCAACTATTTTTTGAATACTTTGAAAATCATTATCCTCAGAAAACTCTTCATGGACTCTTTGAAACGTTTGCATATCTACTTTAGAGATAATCACATTTCGCTCATGATTATCTTCTTTAAAATCAGAATGAGATGCATACAATAGTATATATGCCATTAATTCATCTTTTGTCCAGTTTGGTGCTGTCATAATGTTTTGTGTTAGTGTACCATATTCCGTCCAAGAACCATCATAAACAGTGATGTTATCATACTCACTAATAGATGCTGCTAAGGCTAGATTACAAGCCGTAATACCTGAACCACAGCTAAAAACTAATTTCTTTTTCCCTGTTACTAAGCTATCAATTATTGACTTTAACTCATCTTTTGATTTGAATTTGTTTTCGTCTAGTAATTTGGTATATGGTAAATTTACTGAATTAGGAATTGTTCCACTTCGTAATCCTTTTCGGGGTTCAGGAATTTCGCCAGAAAATCTATTTGCTGAACGTGCATCAAAAATTATAGCGTCCTCAGATGCAGAAAATGACTGCATACTTTTAAAATCGCTCATTAATTCTGAATGTAATGTGGCTTTAAAATTTCCTTTAGTACTCTGATTAACATATGCTTTAATAGTTTGAAAACCTTTTGAGTTCCATTCAGGCAAACCACCGTCTAAAACTGCGACATTAGTATGTCCGAAATATTTGAATAACCACCACGCTCTAGAACTTGAATACATACCATGTTGATCATAAACAACAATTGCACTGCTATTATTGACTCCTAATTGTTGAGATTCTGTTTCAAACTGGGTTTTAGCAGGTATTGTATTTGGAAATTTTGCCGAAGTGTCACTAAACTTTTGTTTAATATCAAAAAACTGTGATTTAGGAATATAGCCAAAGGAGTTATCACCAACTGCGCCGCTAACTTTAGGGATGGTAGCGTCTAGTATAATTAAATTTTCTGCTTCAATATTTATATTAAGCCATTCTACAGAAACTAAAGGCGATTCAATATTGAGCATCTGGAAAATTTTTAAGCGTCCTCTACTGTTTTTCTGAGACGTGTTCGTCTATTAAAAGCTTCTAAATTATCTAATACTTTACTCTCTAAGAAATCAACTACTTTTTCTTCAACTTTTCGCTTATTCTTATACACTTTGTTGATATACGTAATGCCACCAGGTGACATCACATTAACTTCTACCAATTTACCACCTATAACATCAATACCAACAAAATATAGACCATCTTTAACTAATTTAGGCCCAATCTGCCTGCATAACGCTTTCTCCTCTTTTGTCAAAGTATGTCTTTGTACTGAGCCTCCTGCAGAAACATTAGAACGATGATCATCCGTTCCTGGTACACGTTTCATAGCGCCAACAGGTTCTCCATTCAATAATAATATTCTAACATCGCCTTTATCTGCACCTTCAATATAATCTTGAAGTATAACATAATTAGATTCACCATCTCCAGCACTAATATAAAAATCCAACAAGGAGTTAATATTATTCATTGCTGACTTTTCGATTAAAATTACTCCTGATCCTCCAAAGCCATTTAACGGTTTAAGAATCATCTTATCTGATGTAGATTCTTTAATCTGCTGTATTAGGTAATTTTTATTTTTTGAAACATGTGTATTTGGAATAATATTACTGTGCGCATCACCAAATGCTGCGGTATATAACTTATTATTAGCCTCACGCATGCCTTGTAGAGAGTTCACAATAAAAACATCGTCTTTTACCGAATCTAAAAAATTCAGCATTAAAGGGTCCAACGGAGGATTAGCTCTAAAAAAAATAGCATCAAAACCGGCAAGCGGTAGCATCTCTTCTCGTATTACGGCTTTGTTATAAAATGCTTTTAAAGTAGATGGTACTTTATCCATTCTGCCAATAACATTGCAAAATGCATTAGTCACACTATCTCTAATTGTCAAATTTGCAGGTGTACACATCGCAATACCATGACCACGTTTTACACATTCCTTAATTAAAGCTAAACTTGTATCATTCTCTGGGTCGATAGTTTCCCAAGGATACATAATAAAACAAACATTCATAATTTATGTAGTTTTTGTAAATCCTAATATAATAACTTTAAAAATCCTAGCAAACTATTTTACGTCTTCGTAATTATCATCCCATTCTTTAGGCTTTGGGTCATGCAACTTACCTAAAGACTTAGCAACTAACATAGAAACGGTAGCATCTCCTGTAACATTGACAACAGTTCTACACATATCTAGAGGTCTATCTACTGCAAAAATAAGCGCTAACCCTATCGGGAGTAATTCTTGAGGAAACCCTATAGATTCTAAAACAATAACTAGCATTACCATGCCTGCACTAGGTACAGCTGCTGAACCAATAGAAGCTAATAGTGCTGTGAATATAATGACTAATTGGTTTGTAAATGTTAATCCTTCTGGCCAAATAACTTGCATAATAAATACTGCTGCTATCCCTTGGTATAAACTTGTACCATCCATATTAACAGTAGCTCCAACGGGTAAAACAAAACCAGAAACTTCTTTATCAACACCAACATGCTCTTCTACTCGCTCCATTGTTACTGGTAACGTTGCCGCACTGCTACTAGTTGAAAATGCTAATAATTGTGCAGGACTTATTTTGCTTAAAAACCATAAAGGCGATTTTTTTCCGTAAACTTTTACCAATATCATATAAAAACCTATCATTAGTATTAGTCCTCCAACGACACAAAATGCATATTGCAATAATTTTACAAGTATAGTTGTATCATCAAACGCAATAATAACATTAGCCATTAATGCAAAAACGGCATAAGGAGCAAATAACATGATTAGATCTACCATTTTCATAACTACTTCATTAAGTGAGTCAAAAATATCAATCATGGGTTTTGCTTTTTTCTCTCCAATTAACAACAAACATATGCCTACAAAAAGTGCAAAAAATATCACTTGAAGCATACTAGCATTGGCCATAGATTGAAAAATATTACTAGGAAATATGTCAACCAAAGCCTGTAAAGGTCCAGCATCTTGTTGCGCACTAGCTTTCATTAACTTGTCAGTAACACCTGCATCGTTTTCATATTTTAACTTAATCTTCTCAATGGTCTCTTGTGGCATCCCTGAACCTGGCTTTACAATATTTACTATTGAAAGACCTATGACAATTGCAATTAAGGTGGTTCCTATATATATCAAAATTGTGCGAAGTCCCATATCTCGTATCTTTGATATGTCTTTTAAATCAGATATACCTTTTATTAGAGATGCTAAAATTAACGGTACTGCAATTAGCTTTAAAAGGTTGATAAATATTTTGCCAAAAGGCGCTATCCAATCGGTTACAAACTGCTGACCATTATAGGCATTCATTATAAAACCAAAAACGATTCCGAGAACCATTCCTATTATAATTTTCCAGTGCAATGCTAGTTTTTTCATGTATTTCTAATTTTATTCCTTATAATAATTACAGAAGCTTATTTCTATTTTGCCTTCTTTTTCTTTCCCAAAGATATGTCATAGTCTTCCATGTTACCAATAATCTTCAGATTTAAATATCGGGTTCGTTTTGTTTTATCTGCTTTGATAATGTCTTCTTCTCCACTTATGGAATCTACTTTTTTCTTGTTCCCAAATATTTTATACAATGCAGCTTTTTTAGCAGTTTTCCATGGTATTCTAAGATAATATTCGATATTGTGTTTGCTGTCATGTGTTCCTGAAAATTCGATATGACCTAACGTAGACTCGATAGTCATATTAGGAATTACAATTTTACCCTTATCTATATCAATTTTATTTTGAAGCGTATCAAAACGTATTTTCTTTAAGTTTTTGTCACCAATGTAATCTGAAAACATTGACATGGGCTCATAGTTTTCTAATTTGCCATCTAAAATTTTTACATTCATACGTATTTCAGACTGATCTAAATCGGGTACCATATCTGGATATAAACGTACATTTCCTGTAATTGTAGATGTTAATTTACCGTGCAAGTTTTCTGATAAGACTTGGTCTTGACCAAAGTTTTCAAACTTATAGGCTAATCTATAAATATCTGCGTTTTGGATAGAAAGATTAGGTTTAAAATATATATGTTTTGGATCACTGCCATTAAAGTATCCCGAAAGCTTAAAATCACCACCTACTGAGTTGAGTTCTAATGTGTCTATATGTATGTAGTGATTTTTTGTAGTACGAAATTTCCCTGAAATATTTTTTAGAAAATCCTCCCGAATCACTTTCTAATGCAAAGACATGATTTTCTCCTTTTTCT
>CAZBMY010000018.1:1898-17024 GCA_964492855.1 uncultured Flavobacteriaceae bacterium | reverse complement strand
CCCATGAAGTATTGGAAAGAGCCTCTAAAGGTTTATTTTACTCCAAATATTTCGAAAAAAGTAAAAAGAGAATTCTCTAAATTTTCAGAATTAATAGACAAAGAAGTTGATTCATTAAAAATTATTAATGTAAAATCATTAGAGGAAGCTAATTATATTATATACACGCAAAATGATTTTGAATACGAAAGCAATTTAAAAACAATAACGTCCTCTGGATATTATGTTTATTGGAATAAAAGAAATCAAATCAATAAAGGGTTTATAAAAATAAATACAGAAGGACTATTTTCTGATATATTACAGATTCAAAAAATAAAGATTGAGTTCATCTTCAGCCTTGGATGGTTTAGGCCAGCTGAAAAATTGAACTGTATTAGTTATTTTTCGAATTGCTTTTCTGATAAAAAAAGGCTTGGTCCACTAGATATAGAAATCTTAAAATACCATTATTCGTACGGTATTTGTAAAGGAACTCGACTACAGGATTTTGAAGAACAACATGCTAACGCAAAAAAAGTCTTGAATAATCCTCGTAGCAAATATATTATATATCACCAGGATTAAAAATTAATGAAGGACTATTCGAATCAAAAAAAGCAACCTCTATATGTTATAGTATTATTGATATTAGCAGCAGAGGCCGTTTTTATTTTACCCTTTGTATTACAACGAATTTTTAGAACAACATTCTTAGAATCGTTTAATATTTCGCAAACACAATTAGGCAGTTGCTTTTCGGTTTATGGTACTGTTGCACTATTTTCGTATTTATTTGGTGGCCCACTTGCCGATAAATTTAAGCCTAATGTTTTGATGTCAATAGCATTAATTTTAACAGCTATTGGAGGACTTTATTTATCTAGCTACCCTTCTCTAAATAATCTTTTTATTCTGTATGGCTTTTGGGGATTTACAACTATTTTTCTATTTTGGGCACCAATGATTAAAGCCACTCGAATTTGGGGTGGTAACTCTAAACAAGGTATTGCTTTTGGTTTTTTGGATGGTGGTCGTGGACTAGTTGCCGCACTTTTTGGCTCAGTTGGTGTGCTGATTTTTTCATTATTCATTACAAAAGATATTGAATTGACTTCAGTCGAAGAACGACAAGTTGCTTTTAAGGAAGTGATTAGGTATTCATCTTTTGCTGTAATGACAATAGGAATAATTGTCTTTTTCTTTTTGAAAACCGGGGATTCTAATAGTATCTCTTCTGAGAATAATTCGAAATTAGTAACTATTGAAAATTTTAAAATTGTAATGAAATTCAAAGCTGTATGGCTTTTGATGATAATTATTTTGTGCGCGTACTACGGTTATAAAATGACTGATTTATTTAGTCAGTATGCAGAACAAGTTATGAATTACAACAAGCTAGACGCTGCTAAAGTGGGAACATCTTTACTTTACATGCGACCTATAATTGGCGTAGCAATTGGATTACTTGCTGATAAAACAAGAGCATCATTGTGGATTGTTTTAGGCTTCTTATTAATGAGCTTAACTAGTCTAATATTCTATTTAGGTGTTATTGATGATTCATCAACATTGTTATTTATCTTATCTATAGGAACCATGGCATTGGGTGTCTACTCTACGCGAGTATTGTACTTTGCAACTTTAGAGGAAGCAAAAATCCCCCTAGCGGTAACTGGCACAGCTGTAGGTTTTATATCTATCATAGGATATACTCCTGATATTTTTGCTGGGTTAGTTATGGGTTACTTTTTAGATGCTAATCCAGGTGCTATCGGGTTACAAAATGCGTTTGGAATCATGGGCCTTTTTACACTTGTAGGGTTAGTAGCATCATATCTATTTTTTAAGCATTCTAAAACTAAAATTGTTTAGTTTCCTTGATGCGCTTTAACTCTAGGAATCGTTAATAATTTTGTTTGACGTCCATTAACGTACCTAAATCCATTTTCTCCCCAAAAACCTGCTTCTTCAAGCATAATACGAATATCACGTTTCCATTCTGGAATATTTACTGTAGTATTTAACTCTATTGCATACACTGTATTTTCGTGCAATGGGTAATCCCCATTAACTGGAACACCACCTTGCGAATCCCACATACCTAAAGTTGTACCAGAAGAATGACCATATGTACCTAATGGATGTGTATAAATTGCAGGTCTTAAATCTTCAGACTTTGCTTGATTTAGAGACTCTGCAAGAATTTTGTTTCCAGATTTTCCTGTTTCAAAATTATTTGTAAAAATATCTTGTACACGATTTCCGTCTATTAAAGCCTCTTGTAAAAACTTTGGAGGTTCTGTTTCATTAGGTTTTAATACGTAAGCCAACTCTTGGCAATCCGTATTCAATCTTAAATAAGTAATACCAAAATCACAATGCAGTAAATCGCCTGGTAAAATTACCATATCTTCTGGTCGATTTGAAAATGCATATAAATGATTCCCTAATTTTTCTGCTGTTCGCTGTACATCAACTGTAGGGTGAAACCAAGTCTCTAATCCTAGAGATGTTACTTTATCACGCATCCACCACTCTACATCTGTTGTGGTTGTTATACCTGGTGTAATCACTTTTTCAGAAAAGGCTTCAGCAATAATATCATGGGTAATATCTACCAACTGATTATATATAACCATTTCGGTTTCTGTACGTGTTTCTATCCAACCAATCGCTAATCTTTCGGCAGATTTTACTTTGCTTTTGTATTTGACAGGAAGGTTATCCATAAAACCTTCGTAGTCAGTCTTTACGATACCGTCACAAATATTGAAGTTTTCAGAATAATTAAGTCCAATAGATTTAGGATTTCGTTCCTCTATTATTTCTATAAGACGCTTCCATTGATTGGGTTGCTTCTCCTTATCCCAAGCTGATACAATATTCTCTCCAAAATTATAACGGGCAACAGCAAGTTTCTCTATAGTATTAGCGTCTTTATTTCTGTAGAATACTAAAATTGTTCTACGTCTTGCATTTAGCCATGTAGCAGGAAGCATTGTCTTTAGAACAGGGTCTTCATTATATTCTCGAGATATTAAAATCCACATATCAAAACCTGTATCGTCCATTAAGGTAGGCAATAGATTATTAAATCTATCTTTCAGAATGTTGTCAACGACTTCAGCACGTTGACGCTCTGGTAATATTTGTTGCGAATTTACATTCAAAGTAAAACAGATTAAGAATACGTATAATATCTTCATGGTATGGTTTTAAAAGCTCTAATTTACCTAAATATTAGGCATAAAAAAAGAGCTTCAAAATGAAACTCTTTTATAATTTATATTTAAAACAACTATTTAATTAGCTGCGCCTTCTCGCTTAGCTTTTCGTTCTGCCATGATTTCTTTAAAACGCTCAATTGATGCTCCGAATACCCAATAAGGGATTACAAAAGTTAACAAGAATATCATTAACCAAAATCCTATTGTTAAGATGGTTAAAAATGCTAAAAACCCTAAATACTGGTCAAATTCGAACATAATTGTATTTCTTTTACTTTTTAATTGCTCTGCAAAGATAAAACCAAATTATAAGTTTTACAATAGGCAAAGTGAGTTTTATTAACAGGATATTAAAAGTCTATACTATAAATTGTTTACATGATACTTTACCAACCCTTCTATTGGGCGTCTTACAAAATTACCCACAGTATAACCATATTCCTTAGCAACTTCTATAATTTCTTCTTTTGAAAAGAAAGCTATTGATCCAGCAAAGTGAACGGGTGAAGTCTTTAATTCTTCTTTAAATTGTAGAATCATACTTTCACTAAAAACTCTGATGCCTTGTTTTATAAGATTAACTATATATTCTGAGTCTTTATTTAAAAACATAAATTCTGCGAAATTTGCTAAATACGCATTAGGGTTTGCTTGTTTATACAAGTTATACTTAATAAAATCTGCCTCTACGTTATACTTGTGAGAAAATGCCAAGCGTATAGTCTCTGGCATTTTATTAAAGTAGTAATCTCGTAATAGCTGTTTACCAAAATAATTACCACTGGCATCATCCATAATAGAGTATCCTAAACTTTCTACACGTTGATGAAGTGTGTTACCATCAAAATAACTACAATTAGATCCAGTACCAAGAATACAGACAACAGCTGCTTCATCTTTTTTGTTTATTGAAGCTCTGACAGCTGCATAAGTATCTTCTCTTACTTCTACTTTTGCATTAACAAATATAGATTGCAAGACATGGGTTAGCATTAGTCTTGGGTTCTCTGTACCACAACCTGCTCCATAAAAGAAAATATGAGTGACCTCGCTTCTAATTTTCTTTAATTCTTTACTCTTACCAATTATCTTTCTCAATTTTTTTTCTGAAAGAATAGCAGGGTTTAGCCCTTTGGTTCGTATTTTATTGGTTGCTAAATCACCCTCATTATTGATTGTAATCCAATCACACTTTGTAGAGCCACCATCTGTAATTAAAATCATAGTTTTTGTTTTAAATCAAAAAATTCCGCAGTTTATAATATACGCTACGGAATTTTTATTCTGATTCTTAAAAATTTTATAGTGAATTTACTTTTTGTGCTAAATCAACTAATTTATTTGAATATCCAAATTCATTATCATACCAGGATACTAATTTGAAAAATGACGGGTTCAACTCAATTGAAGCATCCGCATCAAAAACACTTGTCTGTACTTCACTAACAAAATCTTGTGATACAACTGCATCTTCAGTATAACCCATAACACCTTTCATATCTCCATTCGAAGCAGCTTTTATGGCTGTTTTTATAGCTTCTAAAGACGTGTCTTTTTTAGTCTTAACAGTTAAATCTACGACAGATACATCTACTGTTGGAACTCTAAATGCCATACCTGTTAATTTTCCATCTAATTCAGGGATCACTTTACCTACAGCTTTTGCTGCTCCTGTAGAGGTAGGGATAATATTATTTATTGCACTACGACCTAATCTATAATTTTTACGAGATGGGGCATCTACTGTAAACTGAGTCGATGTTGCAGCGTGAATCGTTGTCATTAAGGCTTCTTCAATACCAAAATTATCTTCAATAACCTTAGCTAAAGGTGCTAAACAATTTGTTGTACACGATGCGTTGGATACTATTGTATGATTTGCCGTTAACGTATCATCATTTACACCCATTACAAACATTGGAGCATCTTTACTTGGTGCAGAAATTACAACTTTCTTTGCTCCTCCTTCAATATGGTAATTTGCGGTCTCTAAAGTTGTAAAAATACCTGTACACTCAGCAACAACATCTACTCCGGCTTCATCCCACTTTAAATCTTTAGGGTCACGCTCAGCAGTTACTCTTATTGTTTTACCATCGACAACAAGTTGTCCGTCTTTAACCTCAACAGTACCGTCAAAACGACCGTGAACTGAATCGTATTTTAATAAATATGCTAAGTGATCAACGTCTAGTAAATCGTTTATTGCAACTACGTCTACATCATTTCGCTTTACAGTTGCTCTAAAAACGATTCTTCCAATTCTACCAAAACCGTTAATTCCTAATTTTAAATTTCCCATTTTTCTATCTAATTTTTGTTTTATTAAACTGTCATTATATCTGAAACTCTAATGAGTTCCATATTAATCTTTGATTTTCCTTTTACCGCTTGGTCAAATGGTGTTAAATCAATAATATCATTTTTAAGACCTACCATATAATTACTTTTCCCCGCAATTAAACTTTCAACTGCTTTTACGCCCATTCGGCTAGCTAAAACTCTATCAAAACATGATGGTGCGCCACCGCGTTGCATATGCCCAACTACAGATACTCTTACTTCATACTCTGTCATGTTTTCTTCAACATAATCTGCTAATTCAAAAACATTTTTACCAATCTTATCTCCTTCTGCAACTACAACTATACTAGAGGACTTTCCAGATTGTTTACTACGTCTTAATGACTCTAACAATCTATCTAAGCCTAAATCTTCTTCAGGTATTAAAATTTCTTCTGCTCCTGCACCAACACCTACATTGAGTGCTATATGTCCTACATCTCGTCCCATCACCTCTATAAAAAATAACCGATTATGTGAACTAGCTGTATCTCTAATTTTATCTATTACTTCTACAGCCGTATTAAGTGCTGTATCGTATCCTAAAGTATGTGTTGTACCAAATATATCATTGTCAATAGTGCCAGGGATTCCCATAACAGGGAAACCGAATTCTTCGTTAAAAACCATGGCTCCTGTAAAACTTCCATCTCCTCCAACTACAACAAAAGCATCAATTTCTGCTTTTTTGAGTTGTTCATAAGCTTTTACACGCCCCTCTTTTTCTCTAAATTCTTTAGATCGTGCTGATTTTAAAATTGTACCTCCTTTATTGATAATACCTTTTACACTACGAGCATCCATTTTAACAAAATCACCTTCAATCATGCCTTCATAGCCTCTGTATATTCCGTAACATTCAATATCATGAAAAGCGCATGTTCTAACTACTGAACGGATAGCTGCATTCATACCTGGAGAATCTCCTCCAGATGTCATTACACCTATTTTCTTTATCGTGTTTTGCATCTCAATTTTTATTTAATGTAAATTTAAAAAACTAAGCAGACAATATCGACTGTGAAATCATAAAATAGTAGCCTAAAAAAGGACTAAAACGTTGTAGTTAATAAATTTTTAGGCTTTAGATTGAAAATATGATAAAAACTAGGCTAGTTTTTATTCTTTTTCTTAATAGAAATAAAATCTGGAGTTAGGTTTTCTTCTTTTTTAGTGTCTGCATCTTCTTTCTTATCCTCACCCTTGTTTTTTGATTTAAAGATTTTTTGAATCAATTCTTTAAATGTATCAAACTCCACATTATAAGTAAGCCCTAAGCCCTGAGTGAACCCTATTTGGTCTCCAAAATTTTGGATGTTATTCTCTCTATTAAAAACGGTTGCCCGTAAAGTTCCTTCATCATTTAGCAACCAGTCTATTTGTACATCACCTGCTATTGTAGTTTGGGTTGTACTCCCAAAAGGCACACCAACCTTACCGTTTATTATAACTTTGTCTGAAAGCTTAGTTTGAAGTGTTAGACCTACTCTACTCTCTGTATCAAAATTTGGATTATTCTGCGCTAAATCTAAGTCTAAGCCAACTTTAAAATTATCGTTATCATCGCCTAAAACACTACCTATAATACCATTAATTCGTTCTGAAATTGTTCCTGTAAAGTCTAATGAACCTCCAAAAAAACCTCCAGACGTTAATAAAAATATGGCTTGGTTACTTCGCTGTTCTTTTGAAGATAATCTATAATCTAATTCAGATTTTATTACAGAATCTACATTTGGGAATTCGAAAGTGAAATCCGGTTCTGGTTTTTCTAGACGACCTGTTAGATTAATTTCTAAATTTACAGGTATGCTTCTATTTATAGGTGCATCTAATAAAACTGAAGGATTTGCTGTTGTTGCATATAATGCTTTTATGTTTATATCAGCATTTAATGGATCACCATCCCAGTTTATATTTCCACCAGGTTCTACTGTAAACAATTTTTCTATAATAGAGCCATACTTAAAATTATATGTTCCTTCTGATACTACAAAATCTCCATACATTTCAAATTTGCCGTTGGTATTAATAAAAATTCCTAGGTTTCCATTACCACGACCTTTTATTGTACTCCCAGAGTTTTTATCTATTACAATCTCAATTTCGGCATTTGGATTAACATCTAAATTAAACTCTAAGTTTAATCCTTTAATTTCAGTTTGAGATATAACATTACCCGAAGCCCTATTTACTCTATCTTGTGGGCTTAGAAACTTGATGTAAGAGTTATCTCCAAAACTTTCAGAGTCATTTAAAGGGATATTAAACTCTGTTCCACTTTCTGTTTTACCATCAACATAGATGGTTAGGTTATCTGTAAAACCTTCAATATTAGCCTTTCCTGAAACAAATCCTGTTCCGTAATACAATTCATCTTCAGACTCTTCTGTGTCTAAAACCAAAAGTCTATCTGTGGTCAAATCTAAACCTAAACGCCAATCGCTAAAATTGTTATGCTCAATGAATCCATTTAAAAATCCTTCAGAAAAATATTTTGAATCGGTTAACGCAACATTATTAAAAATGAATTGCTGCTTTTTTAATGTAACTCTTGAGTCGAAATCAAAACTATAATCAACATTTAAATACGGGATACTTAGACCTGCTTTGTCTAATAACAACTCACCGTCTATGCTTGGCTTGTTTAGATTACCGGTTACTTTAGCGTTCCCAGAAACTAATCCACGAATATTGCTAATGACACCTTCTCCTAATGGGTTTAATGGGTCTATCAAGAAGTCATCAAATGCAATATCGACATCGATTCGTGGTCGTCGTTTATTGACATCTACAAAACCTAGGATGTCCAAGGTTTTTACATTTGTATTCTGTAATTCAACATCAATATTATATTTTGTTAGAGAGTTATCTCCTTTTACAATCGCTTTTAAATTTCCTAAATTAAGTTGGTTAACATTAAACTCTTCAATTTCTATATCTGATTTTGGAAGATAAATGCCTTCGTTCTGTTGCAATGCCAGTGTACCATTAACTCTTCCTGCAAGTGCCAAACTATCTATACGTGGTGTGATTTTTTCGAGATTAACATTTTTGAAATTTAGGTTTAAATCTTTATACGTAGAATCTCTTAAGGTCCCCGCTAGTAAAATCTCTTCTTCACCTTGATTGATTCTAATGTCTTCAATTCTGAAATCATTAAGATTCCTGTCAAACGTTATTTTATTAAAATTATCCTTATCTGAATTTATCAACCAGTCAAATCCTTTAAACTTAAATTCTGATTTCTGGAAACCTACTACAGATTTATTCTCTTCATTTATAGTATAAAAGAGACTCATATTATAGTTATCTGTATAATCTTTTCCTCCTTTAAATTCTGACTTTATAAAAAGCGTATCACGTCTTGTAACATTAATAAGACTAAACTCAGAAAGGTTGTATATATCTGAATCTAATTTCGAAATTTCGAAAAACGTATTGTAAACAGGATTGTTATTGTCAACCTCCAAGTTTACATCATTAGCCACATAATCTTTAAAAGAAATTTTAGGTGACGTGAAATCCAATTCAAAACCTTTTTCGTCAGTTTCTATCCGCCCTTTTATTTTAGTGTTTGGAGAAAGATTTAAGTTTTTATCAAATACAGCTGCAATTTGATTGTAAATACTAAAGTCAAAATTTAAGTACTGACCGTCGGAAATTTCGTGTGGTTTGTAGTTTGTATAAATGCTTCCTAATGAGTTTTCAGCAAGCTTAATAATTTCTTCAATTTTAAATTTTCCTTTTACTTGACCACTAATAATATCCGGTGAATTAATTTTGATATGTCTTATATCCTTTTCAAAAGTAGAGACAATCGAAAAATCTTTAAAACCATAGTTATTATCTTGATTTTTATAAGTTGTGTTTTTTACATCTATTTTACCTCTAAGATCATCATAATTAGAACCCGTTACTGCCATATTAACAATACCTACAAACTCTGAAATGCTATCTCTAGTTACAAAATTGAGTGCTTTCAAATTAGCATAAGTCACATTCGCACTAAAATCAAACTTTCGTATATCTTGAGACATATCCGCTAGACCGTTAAAATCCATAGTGATATTTGAGTCATTGGTATTGAGCTTACCATTAAAAATGTTTTTCCCTACATCTCCCGAAACTTCTATACCAGAATATCTATAACTATTGTAGTCTAAATATTCAACATTACCTTTTATGTTAGTTTCTAGATTTTCTAGTTTAAAACTCTTTCCTTCAACATCTAGATTTAACGACGTATCGACAACTAATGGGTCATTGAGTAAAACACCAATATTAAAATCTTCTAGGATAATATTACCTATGTAATTAGCATTATCAATATCATCTATATCAGTCAACTTAAGTGTGGATTCTACAAACCCTAGCTCGGTATCTATATCTAAATCAGCGTCGATAACCTCATTAGTAATGATTGATGTACCTGTAATTCTAAAATTTCCAACTTTAGAAAACAACGAAGGAATAGAATTACCAAGTACATTTGGCATAAGTGCTATTAAATCTGTATAGTTAGAAGACAGATTACGGTACTTCCCTTCTAATACGAAGTTATCTCCTGCTCCATTAAACAAGTTTTTAAATGTTATATCACCAACAATTTTAGTATTGCGTGTTGTACTAATATTAAGCTTATTAGCTATGAGGTTGTTTAAGGTTCCTGATAATTCGACATTAAGACTTGCACGTTGGTTAACACCAAACTCGTCATAAAACGTATTAAGCTCGCTAAGTTGAAGGTAAGAATCTTTGAAATTAGCACTTACTCTTACCTTATCCGTAAATGCTTTAAAATCTTCGCGATTATAGTCAAAACGTAAATCGCCATCTAACTCTGAGGCTTTTGTTTTTATATTAAGTTTATTAAAACTCATGTGAGTCAATGTATACTCAAAATTAGCCATCAGGTTATCAACTCTAACACCTCGAGAATCAAGGAAACCAAGTTTATTAATTCGGGTTCTAACCTCAGGTCCATTTATAACAAAATCTGTAGTATTTGCATTAAGATCTGAAAATTCAAGAACTTGTGGCGTTTCTAAATTTTCGTCAATAAGTCTAAAAACACTATTATACAAAGACACATCGCTCGATGATAATAAAAAAGTGCTTGGTCCCTGTCGAGGGTTATCATCTTCAAAACGTTCTACAAAGACATCTAAATTGGTACTCGTTTCTCCTTCATAGGTTTTAAGGTTAAACACCAAATCTTCAATATCTACATCTCCAAAAGTAAATTTATTATTCAGTAAGTTATTTACACTTATAATTGATGTATTTAGCTCCTTAATGCTGAACAGAGTATCCTTCTTATAATCTCTAATCAATATATCTTTGAGTTCTACATCGCCATTAAACTGTAGTCCTACTTTACTAATATTTATATCTGTCTTATAGTCATCATTTAAGCGTTTAGTTGCATATTTCCCTAGTTTAGTTTGTACAGCTGGGATAGAAAGTATTAGGACCAAAATAATAAATAACAGCACGATGATTGCTGCTATTTTACCTATTATTTTTAATACTCTTTTGATAGTTGTATGACTTAATTGATGTGACTAAAACCGTTATATTTGCACCTATTATACGTTATTACTTGAGGTTTTAGACTATACATTTCAAAATTAACAATTATTATGCCGCATCATAATATATGAGTAAAGAAAATATATACATTTTAGGAATAGAATCTTCTTGTGATGATACATCTGCAGCTGTACTTTGTAACGCTAAAATTTTAAGCAATGTTGTGGCTAGCCAAAAGATACATGCTGAGTATGGTGGTGTTGTCCCTGAGTTAGCATCACGAGCACATCAATCTAACATTGTCCCTGTAGTTAACCAAGCTCTAAAACAAGCAAAAATCACCAAGGATGAACTTCACGGCATTGCATTTACACGTGGCCCAGGATTAATGGGGTCTTTACTAGTTGGTACATCTTTTGCCAAGTCATTAGCATATGGATTAGACATCCCGTTAATTGATGTCAATCATATGCAGGGTCACATTTTAGCACATTTTATTGAAGAAGATGGATATAACAAACCGCCTTTTCCGTTTTTAGCAATGACCATATCTGGTGGTCATACACAAATTGTAAAAGTGAATAGCTATTTTGATATGGAAGTTATTGGCGAAACTATTGATGATGCCGTTGGAGAAGCCTATGATAAAAGTGGAAAAATTCTTGGTCTAGGTTACCCTGCAGGCCCGCAAATAGACAAACTCGCTCAAACAGGAAATCCTAAGGCGTTTCAATTTACTAAACCAAAAGTCGATGGTTTAAATTTTAGTTTTTCAGGATTAAAAACGGGCATTCTTTATTTTATTCAGAGAGAAACTAAGTCGAACCCAAATTTTGTTAAGGAGAATCTTGAAGATATCTGCGCCTCCATACAATACACTATTATTGGTATTCTAATGGATAAGTTAAAATTAGCTGTAAAGCAAACAGGCATTACACATATCGCCATTGGTGGTGGTGTTTCTGCAAATTCTGGTATTCGTAAAGCATTAAAAAACGGAGACCAAAAGTTTGGATGGACGACCTATATTCCTAAATTTGAGTACACAACCGATAATGCCGCAATGATAGCTATTGTAGGTTATTTGAAGTATTTAGAAAAAGATTTTTCTGATTTTGATATTATGGCTACAGCTAGATTAAAAATTTAATTATGACTTTATTCAAACCATACTATTTACTGTTTATTGTTTTGGTATTGCCACTACTTTCTTTCTCTCAAAAAGATTTAGAGAAATCAATAGATAGTATTTCAACAAAAGAAGATGCAAAAGCTTACCTCAAATCAAATAAAACCGAAGTAAAAGGAAAGCTAGTCACCTTTAATAAAGAAAAGCATAAAACAAAATTAGCCTCAGAGCTTTTTGAAAAATCTATAGGAGGTAAAAAAGTTCTAAAGACTGAGAAAGGAACTATTATCTATAAGATTATTGAGAAAAAGCAAACTCAGCACTACCGAGCTAGTATTATCTTATTTAAAAGTAATGAGAAGCCAATTTCCGAGATTAACTCTTTAAGATCGTTTATACTTAAAGGTATTAGAAGTGGAGAACATAAGTTTGAAAATCTTGCACGCGTATACTCAGCTCACCCTACAGGTAAAAGAGGTGGTGATTTAGGCTGGATAAAAAAAGGAACATTCTCTAAACGTTTTGAAAAAGCTATCGCAGATAAAAAGGAAAATCAGGTTTTTTCTTTTGATGAGCATCGCGAAAAGAAACATTATGTTATTTTAAAAACATCAGGCAATACAGCAATTGAGGAAATCACTGTATTAAAAATAGAAGATAAATAATGCAGCTTTTTTATAATTCAAATATCTCTGAAGCCGATACAATTGTTCGTTTTGATAAAGATGAAAGCCGACATATTGCCAAAGTGCTTCGTAAAAATACTGGAGACACCTTACATATTACAAACGGAAAGGGTTGGCTATTTACTACAAAACTATCTCTTACTACACCAAAACAATGTAGCGCGGAAATTATATCCAAAGAGTTTCAGAATAAAAAAGACTACAAGTTACATCTTGCAGTAGCTCCTACTAAAATGAATGATCGTTTTGAATGGTTTTTAGAAAAAGCAACTGAAATTGGTATAAACACAATAACTCCTATTTTATGTGACCATAGTGAACGTAAAGTCATAAAAACAGAACGGTTTGAGAAAATCATACAATCTGCAATGAAGCAATCACTTCAATTATACTTGCCTGAATTAAAACCATTAACGTCTTTATCTGATTTTATAAATAACGATTTTAAAGGACTAAAGTTTATTGCACATTGCGAAGATACTGACCGAAAATCACTAAAATCAGAGCTTCTCCCAAAATCAGATGTCCTTATTCTTATCGGCCCAGAGGGTGATTTTTCTACTTCAGAGATAGAAGCAAGTATTAAAAATAACTTTATACCTGTAACATTAGGAAATACTCGCTTACGCACCGAAACTGCCGCTATTGCAGCCTGTCACTCGGTAGCTTTTACAAATGAGTAATTATAGTTGTGTTTGAGCTGCTGCATTAATATCTAAATTATCATTCTCTAAAATAAGAACCAATGATAATGTATCATCTGACTCCACGATTTCAGGAATTATAATAGTTCCTTTCCCTGAGTTTTTATCAAGTTTAAATTTCTGTTCTGCAACAACGATGTTATTATTTACTAATGTTCGGTTTCTATTTTCACCTCGTTTTACAGACGTTATACGTTCATTGATGACAAGTATAATTCTAAGATTGTCACCTTGTTGCAATCCATTTGCACTATAATCAAATTCTACTACAGAATCATCAATTGAGGCATTATTAATAGTTAAGTCACTCTTCGATTTAGCTTCAGAATATTGAGCAATCTTCTGTTTTAATTTTTGTCTATTAGACCCTACAAAATGCTCTCTCCCATTTACTACTAACTGAGGCGTATAAATACTGCTACTATAAAACTTAGTACCATACTTACGCTGTTTGTCTGTGAATTCCGAAGAGCTAAATGGGTCTTTCCAACCAATATAATTCCAATAATCTACATGATATGACAATGCTATAACATTTTCAGATTTAACCTGTTTCAATAACTCATCAGCCGGAGGACAACTAGAACACCCTTGGGATGTAAACAACTCTAAGACAACAGGATTATCATTAAGAATATCGGTTTCTATTGGATTAAATGTTGTTCCTAATAAAAAAGGAATTATAAATAGTGTTAAGACTGTAGATTTCATAAACATTCTTTTTAAATTTGGATTATGAGATTTAGTACGTCCAAAAAAATATTGCTTACAGTTTTTTGTTGCTTTACCATAGGTTTAACAATTACTGCTCAAAATGTAGCTGTATTAAAGTATAGTGGTGGCGGTGATTGGTATAGTAACCCAACCGCATTACCAAACTTGGTGAAGTTTTGCAATGATAATATAGAAACAAATATTAGCGAAACTGTTGAAACTGTCGAGGTGGGCAGTATTGATATTTTTCAATATCCTTTATTACATATGACAGGTCATGGTAATGTGTTTTTTAGTGACGATGATGCTGATAACTTAAGAAAGTATTTATTATCTGGAGGATTTTTACATATCGATGACAATTATGGTATGGAACCTTATGTCACAAAAGAATTAAAAAAAGTATTCCCAAATAAAGACCTTATCGAAATACCTAAAACGCATCCTATTTTTAATACGGCTTACGATTTCCCCAATGGTTTACCTAAAATTCATGAACATGATGGTAAAGCCCCACAAGCATTAGGTCTGTTTCATGAAGGACGATTACTACTCTTATTTACCTTTGAAAGTGATTTAGGCGATGGCTGGGAAGACCCAGAAGTCCATAACGACCCCGAAGATGTCAGACAAAAAGCTCTAAAAATGGGCGCTAATATTATGAAATATGTGTTTATCAATTGACGATTGTAGATTTACGATTTTTAAATTTTTCAATCGTAAATCATAATTCATAAATCTAAAATCAGTTTGCAACTCAATCACTATAATTCAAACTTCAAAAAACAAAAATTTCCCATTACGTT
>CAZBMY010000018.1:0-1798 GCA_964492855.1 uncultured Flavobacteriaceae bacterium | reverse complement strand
TGCAACTCAATCACTATAATTCAAACTTCAAAAAACAAAAATTTCCCATTACGTTAGTTTGTGATAATGTTACTAATGCTCCTAATCTAGGAAGTATTCTGCGCATTGCAGATGCTTTTGGTATTGAAAATGTTATTTTTTGTGGTGAAGATATTCAACTTGGTAGGCGAATAAAAAAAACATCGCGGTCTACCGAAAAATATGTTTCTCACAAAATTGATAATGACATTTCTTCTGTAATTAACAATCTTAGATCTGCCAACTACTATCTCATTGCATTAGAAATCGCCGAAAACAGTACCGTATTAGATAGTTTTCAACTTAACACTAATCAACCTATAGCTCTAGTAATTGGTAATGAAAACTTTGGAATATCAAGCGATGTTTTAAAAAAAACAGATGCTATAATTCATATAAATATGTGTGGAGAAAACACAAGTATGAATGTCGTCCAGGCTACAGCAATAACACTATACGAAATCACAAAGCAACTCAAATCATAAAACTATTTGTGCTACTGGATTTATTTAAGCATCTTTGAGATATGAATTCTAAAATTATCTCTAACGGTATTCTAAGAGCTATTGGTATAGTACTTGCCATAGCATTAATACTATTCTTTTTATACAAAATACAGTCTGTTATAGTTTACATTGCTGTAGCGGCTGTAATATCTCTAATTGGCCGCCCAATAGTTTTATTTCTTAGACGAAAACTAAAATTTAATGCTACGCTAGCTGTTATTGTTACTATGGTTTTGTTTATAGGCTTACTAACTGGCTTAGTTGGTCTTTTTATCCCATTGGTTGCAGAACAAGGACAAAATTTATCTCTATTAAATATTGAGCAATTACAGAGTAATGTTCAAGATTTATACAATCAAGTTGTTACCTATTTTGAGTTTAATAATATAGATGTTGAAGAATCTATAAAGGATTCAGGTATTTTGTCTAAAATAGATTTTGCATTAATCCCTGACTATCTCAATAAACTAGTTAGTGGTTTAGGTAGCTTCAGTATTGGTTTATTTTCGGTATTATTTATCACATTTTTCTTTTTAAAAGACAGTCAATTGTTTGAAAATGGGATTATGGCATTTATTCCAAAAGGAAATGAATCAAAAACAAGACGCTCTTTAAATAGTATTAAGGATTTGCTATCGCGTTATTTTGTTGGATTAATCTTTCAGATTTTAATTCTATTCATCATTTACACTATAGTCTTACTCATCTTCGGTATTGATAATGCTGTAGTTATTGCATTTTTATGTGCTTTACTCAATTTAGTACCGTATGTCGGCCCTTTAGTTAGTGGTTTCTTAATGTTATTATTAAGTATGTCTAGTAACTTAGGTGAGAGTTTTAGTGATGTCATTTTACCAAAAACCACCTATGTAATGATTGGCTTTGTGATAGCGCAATTGGTCGATAATTTCTTTAGTCAGCCTTATATATTTTCTAAAAGTGTAAAGTCGCACCCTCTAGAAATTTTCTTAGTTATTATTATTGCGGGCATATTATTTGGCATTGTAGGTATGATAATCGCTGTACCAACATATACGGCAATAAAAGTGATTTTAAAAGAATTTTTATCAGATTACAAAGTAGTAAAAAAGCTTACTAAAGATTTATAGTTTTACTTTGAATAAATGCATTTTAAATATTGAAATTCAAAGATATATAAACTCAAATTTAAAATCAAATTTGTCAAGTTTATTACTTAAAGGTATTGAATTTGATAGCGCATCAGCAAAAGAAGTCATTGAACAAATTGAAGCTAAACAGCGCTGCGAAAAGAA
>CAZBMY010000017.1:2017-19251 GCA_964492855.1 uncultured Flavobacteriaceae bacterium | reverse complement strand
CCATAACTTAATGATTCACTCATTTGTATGTTGTGGTAATCTATAAATGTTAATAACGAATACTCTTCCTGGTCTTCACCAAGAAATCGTGCTTTGATGCTTTAGCTTTCTCTTTTACAAGTGCATCGTAAGCTTCGTAGACTCTATTTTTAACTTGGTCTAAATATCTCTTTAGTAATCGGGATTCTTGTTTACTTCCTCTCGCTCTCCCTTTGTTTGAATCCCATTCAGAAAGCACTACTTTTCGTTTCAGACTGATATTTGCTCGTTTACCGTTTACAGTAACTCTCGCAAAAACCGAAACTTGATTATTTTTAATACGAGTGGCGTTAACCCAAAATGACAGGGTAAAAGTGGTTTATGATTGCATAGTTGTCGTCTTTTAGTTAAACATTCATTCAAGACGAAAGTCAAATCAACTATTTCACTTACATCATTTTAAGCATCTATTTGGTTCACACTTTTTATATTCTGAAACTGTGAACCGAATTGTGAACCGAATTAAATCATATTAATTCAATTCTTATGATAGCCCAAAAACCATAAAACCTTGTAAATCATACGATTTACAAGGTTTTAGTTTTGTTTGATATTAATTTTTGTCGGGGTGGCAGGATTCGAACCTGCGACCTCCGCGTCCCAAACGCGGCGCGATAACCGGGCTACGCTACACCCCGAATTGGTTATCATTTAAGGAGTGCAAATATATATAAAAATCAAAGTTTAGCAAATAAGTTTTATATCTATTTAACCTTAACAAATTATTTAGAATCTAGCTTGAATTATATGCGTTATTTTGTGGTTTAAAATAATACTCAAAGCCATCCAAAAACTATCCAACAGCATAACGTATTTTTCAATACTATTTGTGTTTATATGTCATTTTACTATTTCCGCACAGATTAAAGGAAAAATAGTTGATAAAGAAACTGGAGCTACAGTACCAAATGTTACTATTACATCAATAGATGACGGCTCTATAGTTGTATCTGATAATTTGGGTTTCTTTCAAATTGAAAAACTTGGAGATTATACATTTAAACGTTTAGGCTATCAAAAATTGATAAAATCAATTAATACTGAAACTTTTATTGTAATTCAACTTCAACTAAATCCTTCTGAATTAAATGAAGTTATTATTAATGCAAATCATATACCTAAAGCTCTAAAAAAATCTGTAACCACAACATCTATCATTACCGAAAAGGATATTGATTTAGGTAATGACATAAACATATCCCAAACACTAAATAGGACTCCTGGGCTTTTTATGCAAAGTGGTGCATTAAACACAAATCGCTTAACCATAAGAGGTATTGGATCACGAAATTTATTCGGCACGTCAAAAATTAGAGCATATTTTAAAGACATCCCTTTAACAAATGGTAGCGGGGAAACTAATATAGAGGATTTTGAGCTTAATAGTATTTCGCAAATCACAGTGACTAAAGGAGCAACATCTAGTGCTTTTGGGGCTGGTTTGGGTGGGACAATTCAATTAAATCCAACCAATCCTTATATTAATCAATCTAATGCTAATGCCGAGTTTACTTTTGGTTCTTTTGGTTTATCTAAATCTACTGTAAATTTAAACCATGGCACCACAAAACATAGTTTTAGAGCGGTATATAGCAATACCAATTCTGATGGCTTTAGAGATAATAACGACTATGACAGGCAAACATTTACACTAACCTCTAATCATTTTATTAATGAAAATAATGAGCTTACTTTTCTTGGCAGCTATGTAGACTTAAAAGCGTTCATACCAAGTTCAATTAATGAAGAAACATTTTTAAATAATCCTAGTGCAGCTGCATTTACATGGCAACAAGCGCAAGGTTTTGAAGATTCGAAACGCGGTATTTTTGGTATAACTTGGGACCATTCCTACTCTAGCAAAATAAAGCAAATTACTAGTGTGTTCTCTTCTTTTAGAAATGGCTATGAACCACGCCCTTTTAATATTTTAGATGAAAATACGTTTGCTTATGGGTTTAGAAGTCGACTATTAGGCAATACTACATTTTTAGACAAACCACTCTCCTATACTATTGGCGGCGAATATTTTAAAGACAATTACGAATCTAAGACCTTTGAAAATCTGTACCAAGATTTCCCTGAAGGTACAGGAAGTGTGCAAGGCGAAGAATTATCAAATTTTGAAGAAGATAGAAAGTATTTTAATCTGTTTTTTGAATTAAACTATGAACTATCAGATAAAGCTACACTAGTTACTGGTCTTAATTATAATCAAACATCCTATAATTTAGAGGACAGATTTCCTAGTTCTGAGAATAACCCAGACCAGTCAGGAGCTTTTAATTTTGATGGTATTTTTTCTCCCAAATTAGGGCTGTCTTATGAAGCTACTGAAAATATAAGTTTATATTCTAGTATAAGTCAAGGGTTTTCCCCTATCTCTTTACAAGAAACTTTATTGCCAAATGGTCAAATAAACACAAATTTAGAACCAGAAACAGGTTGGAATTATGAACTAGGCACAAGAGGCACTTTATTTAATAACACATTACAATTTAACTTAGCTATATATCGATTAGATGTTAGAAATCTGTTGGTAACCAGACGCACAGCTGAAGACCAATTTATTGGCGTAAATGCTGGACAAACACTACATGATGGTATAGAATTAGCTTTAAATGGAAACATTCTGAAAACTGAAGACTTTAGTCTTAATGGTTTTCTTAACCTTAGTATTAACAATTATACTTTTGAAGATTTTATTGATGATGAAAACGATTTTTCTGGAAATGACCTTACAGGAGTTCCGTCAGAAGTCGTTAATGCAGGTATAGATTTTAATACCAAAATAGGTTTTTATGGTAATATTAACCTTCAGTATGTTGGTGAGCAACCTATAACAGATAGCAACAGTTTGTTTTCAGAAGCTTATAGTCTAACCAATATAAAAGTTGGTTTTCAAAAAAACATTTCAGAAAGATTAAGTGTAAATCTGTTTTACGGATTAGACAATATATTTGACGAAGTTTATGCTTCTCAAATTCTTATAAATGCCATAGGTTTTGGAGGAAATGCACCACGCTTTTTTTACCCTGGAAATCCTGTTAATTATTATGCCGGAATTAATTTAAATTATTCGTTTTAAACAAAATATAACTAACTTTATAGAGTAAAACATGCATCATGAAACAATTTAAAATTTTACTTATTGTAGTAACAATCGTTTTTGCCTCATGCAAAGAAAAAGAAGATAAAACACTAGAAACGCCTGAGATTGCTATAGCTGAACAGCAAATAGAAGTTGGCACTATCTCATCTGTAGAAGCAGAAGCAGCAACAAACGTTAATTATACAACCGAAACTGTTGTGCCAGATTTAAGTATTCCGTGGGGATTTGTGTTTTTACCTGATGGTGCTATGCTAATTACAGAAAAAGCAGGAGAACTCATTCACTTTAAAGATGGTAAAAAGACTAAGATTAATGGCTTACCAGAAATTTATCTTCGTGGTCAAGGTGGACTTTTAGATATAGAGCTACACCCCGATTATGCAAATAATGGTTGGCTTTATATTACTCATGCCTCAGCAGACGGAGAAGGTGAAGGCGGAAACACTGCGCTACTAAGAGCAAAATTAGAAGGCAATACACTTGTAGACGTAAAACGTCTCTACAAGGCTGAGCAAAACTCTAGACGTGGACAGCATTTTGGTTCTCGTATAGAATTTGATAATGATGGCTATTTATATTTTTCTATTGGAGATAGAGGAAATAGAGATGAAAATCCTCAAGACATAACGCGCGACTGCGGAAAAATATACCGACTTAATGATGACGGAAGCATTCCAAAGGATAACCCATTCGTTAACGAAGAGAATGCAAAAACTGCAATCTACAGTTACGGACATCGTAACCCACAAGGCATGGCAAAAAATCCTAATACAGGAGAGATTTGGGTAAATGAACATGGTCCAAAAGGTGGTGATGAAATTAATATTGTTCAAAAAGGAAAGAACTTTGGCTGGCCTGTAATTAGTTACGGTGTAAACTATAGCGGTACAAAATTTACAGATATCACTGCTAAAGATGGTATGCAACAACCATTGTTCTATTGGGTACCCTCAATTGCTCCTAGCGGAATGGCTTTTGTAACTTCAGACAAGTATCCTACTTGGAAAAACAATATCCTTGTTGGCTCCTTAAAGTTTGAATACCTAGAACGTTTAGTTTTAGAAAATAATAAAGTTGTAAAACGTGAAAAACTACTAGAAGGTCTAGGACGTGTAAGAGATGTGCACCAAGGCCCTAATGGTTTTATTTATGCAGCTATTGAAAATAAAGGTATAGTAAAGATTGTTCCAAATGCAAATTAGAAACCTACGATTAAAACGCTTACTATCGGTAATAGCTATATGCGCAATTTTCATTAGTTGTAATGAAAAAAAGAAAGATGTAAGTTATAGTAAAAAGACTAAAGCTATATCCAAAAAGAAGCAATTATCGCCTTTAGAAAAGAGCATTAAAGTCGGAAAAACAATATATACAGATATGTGTGTTGTATGTCATCAAGCAAGCGGAAAAGGTGTTCCAAAAGCATTTCCGCCTTTAGCAAATTCAGATTATTTAAAAGATAATCAAACCGCAAGTGTCATAGGGCTTAAAAAAGGTATGAAGGGTGAAATAATTGTCAATGGCGAAACTTATAATAGTTATATGGCACCTTTGGGATTAGGTAATGATGAAATTGCAGATGTGATGAATTATATTAACCATAGTTGGGGAAACAATTATGGCGACTTAATAACCGAAGAAGAAGTTACAAAACTATTAGAGGAATAAGCTTATTTAGCTAAATTTGTATCTTTCATTAAAATATTTAGTTAAAGATGTTAATTATAGGAATAGCTGGAGGAACAGGATGTGGGAAAACCACTGTTGTAAATACCATTTTAAAGGAGTTACCATCAGATGAAGTTGTAGTCATATCGCAAGATTCTTATTATAAAGACACCTCACACCTTAGCTATGACGAACGTGTACAAATTAATTTTGACCACCCTCGCTCTATAGATTTTGACCTTTTAGTAGAACATCTTAATGAACTTAAAAAAGGAAATTCCATAGAGCAACCCGTGTATTCTTTTGTTCAACACAACAGAACCGGAGATAGCATACTCACAAAACCGAGAAAAGTTATAATTGTTGAAGGTATTTTGATACTAACTAATCCTGAAATTAGAGATTTATTCGATATCAAAATATTTGTACATGCTGATAGTGACGAACGTTTAATAAGACGACTCAAAAGAGATATCACTGAACGAGGAAGAGATATTGATGAAGTATTAACGCGGTATCAAACAACTCTAAAACCAATGCATGAGCAATTTATTGAGCCAATGAAAGAGTATGCCGACATTATCATCCCAAACAATAAATACAATACAGTTGCTGTTGATATTGTAAAAACCATTATCAACGATCGTCTATAAATGGCAAAATTCAATAAAAAATACCTCAAACCATTTAAGAATTTTTATATTCTTGGGCTTGCAGCTTTTATAGTTTGGATGTTATTTTTTGATACACACTCCCTACTATTACATAGAGACCTCAATAAGGATATTGATGCGCTTGAAGATGAAAAACAGTACTACCTCAACGAAATGAAGAAAGACCAAAAAGCTATTAAAGAATTAAGTACAGAAGAAGGTTTAGAAAAAGTGGCGCGCGAAACGTATTTTATGAAAAAGCCAAATGAGGAAATTTATATTATAGAATACGAAGACAGTATCCCTAAGACAAAAGAAAATGAGTAAGTCATTGTTTAAAGATTTTGATGCGATATCCTCTAAAGCATGGAAACAGAAAATCCAAGTAGATTTAAAGGGAGCAGATTATAACGATACATTAATTTGGAAAACTGCCGATGGTATAGATGTAAAACCATTTTACCATTCCGATGAGTTTAAAAGTTTACCAAATGTGTCAAACACCAAAGCCAAAGACTGGAATATAAGCCAACGTATTGACGTTACAGATGCAATAAAGGCTAATATAGAGGCAAAAGATGTTTTAAGCAGAGGTGCCGAACATATTATCTTTAATCTAAAAACCGAATCCATTAACCTTAAAGATTTACTGGAAGGAATAGAAGCACCAATTCATTTTAATACAGAACAACTTACAAGTGAATTAATTAAAGAAATCTCAAGTCATAAAAATGCTAAAAACTTTTCTATAAACAATGATATTATTGGAAACCTAAGCAAGACCGGAAATTGGTTCTTTAATTTAAAAGAAGACCACAATGTATTAGATGAAAGTGTAAAAAATACTAATCAGCTTTTCATAAATCTAAGTCATTATCAAAATGCTGGCGCGACTAACACGCAACAATTAGCATATGCCCTAGCACATGTCAATGAATATCTCAATCATATAGAAGACCGTATCTCAAGTGAGCAAAAACAGACATTTAAAGTCGTTTTTAATGTATCTGTCGGAAGTAATTACTTTTTTGAAATCGCAAAACTTAGAGCTTTGCGACAACTATGGGCAACACTTGCTGATGCATTTAATTTTAATACAGATTGCATTATAATAGCAACGCCTAGTAGACGTAACAAAACCATTTACGATTATAACGTAAACATGCTTAGAACCACTACTGAATGTATGAGTTCTATTCTAGGTGGTGCAAATATAATTTGTAATCAACCTTACAATAACTTATTTCAAGACTCAACAGAATTTGGCGAGCGCATTTCTAGAAATCAATTACTGATTTTAAAAAGTGAAAGCTACTTTAATGCTGTAAATAATCCCTCTGATGGCTCCTATTATATTGAAAGTTTAACCACACAGTTTGCTGCAAAAGCATTAACGCTTTTTAAAGATATTGAAGCCAATGGAGGTTTGCTCAGTCAACTTAAAAATGGAATCATTCAACGAAAAATAAAAGAAAGTGCTTCTAAAGAACAAGACCATTTTAATAAAAACGAAATAACACTTTTAGGTACAAATAAGCATCCGAATAAGGAAGATAAAATGGCTGGTAATTTAGAAAAACAGCCATTTTTAAAAATAGAAAAACGAAAAACATTAATTGAACCAATTATAGAAATAAGATTATCTGAGCAATTGGAAATTAATAGATTAAAAGAAGAATAAACCATGGTATTGAAAAAATCAATAGTCATAATATTAGCTGTTACAGTAACAGTTTTACAATCTTGCAAAGGCGACATTAAACTCGATAACATTCTTGATAACAAACAAGAAACTGTAGCTCTGATTGGCACAAAACACATCTTAGAAGAAGATGGTATTCAATTGCAATTACCAAAAGATTTTATGCGTTTGTCTGTAGCAGAATATTCAGAAATTCTAAACCTAAAAAATAATAAAACTAAATTTAATATTGAGCGTGAAGAATTAAAAAATGTAAGAAGTATGGACGGCAATAGTTACATTTTTTTTAATAGTAAAAACAACTCTTCATATTACATCAATTCAATTCCTTATTCTGAAATAAAAAAGGAGGACGCTCAAAAACTATTAGGCATTATTAGACAAAATCAAAATGATGTTTCCAAAAAACATAAAGTAAAATTTGAGCGTATTACTGCTAAGTTTAAATCTATCACCAGTGCTCAGATTTTTAAAGCAGTCTTTAAAGCGGAGTTTGCAAAACCAAAGAATTTGCAATATCAACATTCGTACTTCATTAATTCTAATGGCAAATCAGTACTTCTGACACTTATTACCAAAGAAGACATGAATTTTGATACGTATATCGAAAAAATGATTTTTTAATGGCACGTAAAGATATTCAACACATAAGACTTAAAGAGCCTCCAAGTTCTAGACCTATAAAGGGTAAAGATTTTAAAACTGCTGAAAATATTGCTGTTAAATCAACATATTCTAAAGATGATATCAAAGATTTAGAACATCTAGATTTTGTTGCTGGTATTGCACCAAATCTTAGAGGTCCTTATTCCACTATGTATGTTCGTAGACCATGGACTATAAGACAATACGCAGGGTTTTCTACCGCAGAAGAAAGTAATGCGTTTTACAGACGCAATCTTGCTGCAGGTCAAAAAGGGTTATCTGTAGCATTTGACTTAGCGACTCATCGAGGATATGATAGTGACCACGAAAGAGTTGTTGGTGACGTAGGAAAGGCTGGTGTAGCCATAGATTCAGTCGAAGATATGAAAGTTCTTTTTGACCAAATCCCATTAGATAAGATGTCTGTATCTATGACTATGAATGGCGCAGTTTTACCCATTATGGCATTTTACATTGTTGCTGCAGAAGAACAAGGTGTAAAACCAGAACAACTTGCAGGCACCATTCAAAATGATATTCTTAAGGAATTCATGGTACGTAACACCTACATCTATCCACCATCACCTTCAATGAAAATTATATCAGATATTTTTGAATATACAAGTAAAAATATGCCGCGCTTTAATAGCATTAGTATTTCTGGTTATCATATGCAAGAAGCTGGCGCAACCTGTGATATTGAATTAGCATATACACTAGCAGATGGATTAGAATATATCAAAAAAGGGCTTGAGGCTGGTATGGATATTGACACTTTTGCCCCTCGCCTGTCTTTCTTCTGGGCCATTGGCATGAATCATTTTATGGAAATCGCCAAAATGCGAGCTGCTCGTATGTTGTGGGCTAAACTGGTAAAACAATTCAATCCTAAAAACCCTAAATCATTAGCTTTACGCACGCATTGTCAAACATCTGGTTGGAGTTTAACAGAGCAAGACCCTTTTAACAATGTGGCTCGCACTTGTATTGAAGCCTCTGCAGCAGCTTTTGGAGGAACACAAAGCTTACACACAAATGCTTTAGACGAAGCCATCGCATTACCAACAGATTTCTCTGCTCGCATAGCAAGGAATACACAAATATACTTGCAAGAAGAAACACATATAACTAAAACAGTAGACCCATGGGCTGGCAGTTATTATGTAGAAAAACTCACTCATGATATCGCTGAAAAAGCATGGCAACATATTAAAGAAGTTGAAGATTTAGGTGGAATGACAAAGGCCATTGAAGCAGGAATTCCTAAATTACGAATTGAAGAAGCCGCCGCTAGAAAACAAGCTCGTATTGATTCGGGTCAAGATATAATAGTTGGTGTTAACAAATATAGACTTGAAGAAGAAGACCCATTGCATATATTGGAGGTTGATAATCAAACGGTTCGTTTGCAACAAATCGAGCGACTAAACCAAATAAAAGCAAGCAGAAATTCATCTGAAGTCGAAGACGCATTATATAAATTAACTCAAGTCGCAAAATCAGGTGAAGAAAATTTATTAGCTTTAGCTGTAGATGCAGCAAGAAAACGTGCGACTTTAGGTGAAATTAG
Source organism: uncultured Flavobacteriaceae bacterium (assembly GCA_964492855.1). Classification (GTDB taxonomy): domain Bacteria; phylum Bacteroidota; class Bacteroidia; order Flavobacteriales; family Flavobacteriaceae; genus Winogradskyella. The sequence continues at coordinate 9,862 of CAZBMY010000017.1, read as the reverse complement.
CGATGCTCTCGAAGCTGAATTTGGACGCTATAAAGCACAAATTAAATCATTCTCAGGCGTGTATAGTAAAGAAATAAAAGATGATAATAGCTTTAAAAAAGCAAGAGAATTAGCAAATAAATTTGCCAAACAAGATGGTCGTCGTCCACGTATTATGATTGCTAAAATGGGGCAAGATGGCCATGACCGTGGTGCAAAGGTTGTAGCTACGGGTTATGCAGATGTTGGTTTTGATGTAGATATTGGCCCCTTATTTCAGACGCCAAAAGAAGCTGCAAAACAAGCTGTAGAGAATGATGTGCACATACTTGGTGTATCGTCTTTAGCAGCAGGACACAAAACACTAGTTCCTCAAGTTATTGAGGAGTTAAAGAGATATGGTCGGGATGACATTATGGTTATTGTAGGAGGTGTTATACCAAAACAAGATTACCAATATTTGTTTGACACTGGTGCTGTTGCTGTTTTTGGTCCTGGCACTAGAATTAGTGATGCTGCGATACAGATTCTAGAAATTTTAATTGACTAATCGATTCGCTTTAATTTCAGCAAAACCAGTTTTTTCTTAATTTTCAACTAAAATTTTAGTTAAATTTTATATATAAATTAGTTTGTCAGATTTTTATGACTAAATTGTATATCTAAAAATTTTAAATAAAACCATCAATTATGAAAACATTCGTTTCAGCGTTAGTGCGTAGTGCTTTACTTTTATGTCTAGGGTTTTCTCTCTCTACAAATGCACAAATCACAACAAATCCCGAAAATCAAAAATCAGGATCAGTACCTTCTGACAATTTACCTATTACTCCAGATGTAAAAATTGGCAAATTATCTAATGGTCTTACCTATTATATCCAAAATAATGGAAAACCAGAAGATAAAGTAGAACTTCGATTAGCTATAAAAGCAGGAGCAATATTAGAAACTGATGATCAAGTGGGTTTAGCCCACTTTATGGAACACATGAATTTTAATGGCACAAAAAACTTTGAAAAGAATGAGCTTGTTGATTACTTACAAGGTATCGGTATTGAGTTTGGTGCGGATTTAAACGCTTATACTGGTTTTGATGAAACCGTATACATATTACCCATCCCTAGTGATGACCCTGAGAAATTAGACAAAGGATTTCAAATCCTTAATGACTGGGCAGGTAATGCACTTTTAACAGAAAAAGATATTGACGAAGAACGTGGCGTTGTCATAGAAGAGTACCGTACAAGACTAGGTGCAGCAACGCGTATGCAAAAGAATTACCTAGATAAAATCGCTTACAAATCGCGTTATGCTAAGCGTTTACCTATAGGCACTAAAGAAAACTTAGAAACTTTTGATTATGAAAGTGTAAGAAACTTTCAAAAAGATTGGTACAGACCAAATTTAATGGCTGTAATTGCAGTAGGAGATTTAGATGTTGAAACTCTAGAGCAAAAAATAAAAGATAATTTTGGTGATTTAAAAAATCCCGAAAACCCTAAACCTAGAGAAGAATATGGTTCAGAAAATCATGAAGGCACTTTAGTCGCCATAGAATGGGATGAAGAAGCTACTGGTAGTCAAGTACAGATTTATTATAAAGACAAAGGAGAGGTAAAGAAAACTAGAACTGTAAAAGACTATCGAGACAATATGGTTGAGGGTCTATTCTCTCAAATGATTAACAACAGACTTAGAGAATATAGTAACAAACCAAATCCGCCATTTGTTTTCGGATTTTCGTTTCACGGTGGAATTATCGGTAATAAAGAGGCATACCAATCTGTTGCACAAACTAAAGAAACTGGACAGTTAGAAGCCCTAAAAGTATTATTAGAAGAAAATGAGCGTGTAAAGCGCTATGGTTTTAAAGCATCTGAATTTGAACGTGCAAAAAAGGATTACTTAGCAAGGTTAGAACGTTCTTACAAGAATCGTGATAAATTAGAATCTAATAGAATCGTTGGACGTTATGTTCAAAATTTCTTAAGAGAAAGCCCAATTACTGGTGAAGAATGGTCTTACAACTATGCGCAAGGCGAGCTTCCAAATATTAACCTATCAGAAGTCAATGCGCTTATTAAAGATTTCTTACATGATGACAATCGCTTGGTAGTTCTTACTGGTCCAAAAAAGGAAGGACTGACAAAAGTAACAGAACAAGAAGTTATTACGCTATTAGATAATGTAAAAACATCAGACATAAAGGATTATGAAGACGAAGCTGTAAGAAGCGAAATGATGACTACTAAGCCAACTAAAGGAAGTATCGTAAATATTGATGTTAATAATCATGATAAAATAACCGAAACAGTTACTATTACACTTAGTAATGGCGCTAAAATAACCTACAAGAAGACTGATTTTAAAAATGATGAAATTTTGTTAGACGCCTTTAGTTATGGTGGCTCATCTTTATATTCAGATGACGTTTTTAAAGAAGTAGTATATGCAAATGGAGGTTTAACCGAAGCAGGAGTTGATGGCCTTACAAGAAATGACATGACAAAAATGATGTCTGGTAAAATTGCTAGTGTAAGACCTTCTATTGGAGCCTATAGTGAAAATATGAGAGGTTCAGCCTCTCCAAAAGATTTAGAAACTTTATTCCAAATGATTCATCTATATTTCACCAAATTAGATAAGGATGATAAAGCCTTTGCTTCATTTGTTAGTAAACAGAAAGCATTCTTGAGTAATATTGCCTCAAACCCTAATGTATCTTTCCAATTAGCTGTAGGAAAGTTTACTAATGAAGGTAACCCTAGGTATTCTGGTTTACCATCTGCTGAAGATTTAGATAAAGCTAATTATGACTTAGCTTATAAAAAATACAAAGAACGTTTTGCTAATGCTGGTGATTTCCATTTTTACTTTGTTGGAAATATAGACGACAATAAATTAGGTGAATTAGCAGAAACATATATTGCTTCACTTCCTAGTAGCGAAGAAAGAGAAACCTATAAAGTACCTTCTTTTAGACCAAAATCAGGATCAAATGAGCTTATTGTAAGAAAAGGTACAGAACCTAAAAGTCAAGTAAGCATTCAATATAGTGGGGAAACTACATATGATGCTAAAGAGGCTCGTGCTCTAAATGCATTAGGTGAAGCATTAAGCATTAAGCTTATTGAAAAATTACGTGAAGAAGAAGGTGGTGTATATGGCGCAGGTGCAAGAGGCTCAATAAGTAAAATTCCTTATGGACGTTTTAGCTTTAGCATATCTTTCCCTTGTGCGCCAGAAAATGTAGACAAGCTTGTTAACGCTTCTATAGCAGAAGTGCAAAAGATGATAGACAATGGTCCTACAGATGAGGATTTAGACAAAGTAAAGAAAGCTAAATTATTATCTCGCAAAGACCAATTAGAACAAAATCGCTTTTGGTTAAGTACGATTAGGAATGCAGACTACAACAAGTCTGATATTAACAATGTTCTTAATTATGAAAAAAACATAAATGCTTTAACCAAAAAAGACCTTCAAGATGTAGCAAAAAAATACCTAACAAAAGGGTATTTAAAAGCAATTTTACTTCCTGAAAACTAAAATTAAATCAATTTATTATTTAAAAAGAGTGACAAACATGTCGCTCTTTTTTTTTGGTAGTATGTTAACAACTTCCGTTTTCTAAACCCATAAATAATCGTATTTTTAAACCCTTATTTAACCAAATCAATTAATGGGTAAAATCATTGCCATAGCGAATCAAAAAGGTGGTGTTGGTAAAACAACAACTTCAGTAAATTTAGCTGCATCATTGGGTGTTTTAGAAAAAAAAATACTTCTCATCGATGCAGATCCACAAGCGAATGCAAGTTCTGGATTAGGTATAGATGTCGATAATGTCGAAGTTGGGTCTTATCAAGTTTTAGAACATACAAAAAGTGCAAAAGAAGCTATAGTTTCCTCTAATACTCCAAATGTAGATATCATCCCAGCCCACATAGATTTAGTAGCTATAGAAATCGAATTGGTAGATAAAGATGAGCGCGAGTATATGCTTAAAAAAGCGCTAGAAGACGTCAAAGAAGACTATGATTTTATTATAATGGATTGTGCACCATCATTAGGCTTACTAACATTAAATGCACTTACTGCTGCTGATTCTGTCATCATACCTATTCAATGCGAATATTTTGCTCTAGAAGGTTTAGGTAAATTGTTAAATACAATAAAGAGCGTCCAAAAAATACATAATAAAGCCTTAGATATTGAAGGCTTATTGTTAACCATGTTTGATTCTAGATTACGTCTCTCTAATCAGGTTGTTGAGGAAGTACAAAAACACTTTAGCAACATGGTTTTTGATACAATTATTCAACGAAACGTACGTTTGGGTGAAGCGCCTAGCTACGGCGAAAGCATTATTAACTATGACGTCAACAGTAAAGGTGCTGTAAATTACCTTAACTTAGCAAAGGAAATTATAAAAAAGAATTTATAATGGCGAAGGCAACAAAAAAACAGGCATTAGGGCGTGGACTTTCAGCATTACTTAAAGACCCTGAAAATGATATAAAATCCGCTCAAGATAAAAATGCAGATAAAGTTGTAGGTAGCATTGTTGAGTTAAATGTCGAAGATATCGAAATCAACCCCTTTCAACCGCGTACTAATTTTAATGAAGAAACGCTAAGAGAATTAGCATCTTCTATTCGTGAGTTAGGTGTTATACAACCAATAACAGTTCGCAAATTAGCCTTTAATAAGTATCAATTAGTTTCTGGAGAACGTCGTTTTAGAGCTTCAAAATTAATAGGGAATACTACAATCCCAGCATATATAAGGATAGCAAATGACCAAGAATCTCTAGAAATGGCTTTAGTTGAAAACATTCAACGCCAAGATTTAGATCCTATTGAAATTTCACTTTCCTACCAACGTCTAATTGACGAAATTCAACTTACTCAAGAACAGATGAGTGAGCGCGTTGGAAAAAAACGCTCTACAATAGCAAACTATTTACGCCTTTTAAAACTAGACCCAATCATACAAACCGGGATGCGTGATGGCTTTATAACTATGGGACATGGTCGTGCGATGATTAATATAGAAAGTCAGGTTGATCAACTCGAAGTTTATGAAAAAATTATTACCAATAAATTATCCGTAAGAGCAACAGAAACTCTTGTAAAAAACCTAAACAATCCTATAGGTTCTAAATCAAAGAACCAAGCTTTTGAGTTGCCAAAACCTATAAAAAAAGGAGTCAAAGAATTCTCAGAATACTTTGGTCATAAAATTGACGTTAAATTAGCTAAGAATGGTAGCGGTAAGATTTCAATACCTTTTCATTCTGAAGAAGATTTTAATCGTATTATCAAACTCGTAAAAAGTGCTAAATAAGTCATTCATTCTTATATTTTTCTGTCTTACTTTTTCAGTTTTTACATATGCGCAGGTTGAAAAGGACAGCATGGTTTCTACCTCTATAGATGAGTTAAAATTAGACCAAACATTGCTTTCTAAAAGAGAAATCGACCCACTAAGACCTTCTAAAGCTGCGTTTTATTCTGCTATTTTACCTGGTCTTGGGCAAGCTTACAATAAAAAATACTGGAAAGTTCCTATTGTTATTGGTGCTATAACCACAGGGATTCTTGTCTATGATTTTAACAATAAAGAATATAACCGTTACAGAGATGCTTTTAAACGAAGAGCAGCTGGTTTTACAGATGATGAGTTTTTTGGGGCAGGAACAACTCCTTCTATATCAAATGATGCACTTATTAGGGCTCAACGGCAATTTCGAAGAAATAGAGATATCGCAACTTTAGTTACAGTTGGCATTTATGTTCTTAATATTATTGATGCTAACGTAGACGCGCATTTATTACAATTTAATGTGGATGAAAATTTAGCAATGCGTCCTCACTTTCAATACAACCCTATGGAAGATTCTTCTGATTTAGGGTTAACAGTGAACTTTAAATTTTAGAAATTTAACACTATGAATATAGCTTTACTCGGTTATGGGAAAATGGGAAAGATTATTGAGCGTATAGCTAACGAACGTGGTCATACTATAAGTCTCAAGGCAGATAGTAAGACTACAAATCTTGATTTTAGCACTTCTGATGTCGCTATTGACTTTAGCTTACCCTCAACAGCAATTTCAAATATTAAATCAGCAATAGATAATAATGTCCCTGTTATTTCTGGCACTACAGGATGGTTAGAAAGCTATGATGACATAGTAGCATATTGTACTTCAAAGAACGGTGCGTTTTTATATGCATCTAACTTTAGTCTAGGCGTTAATATTTTTTTTGAAATCAATCGGGTTCTAGCATCATTAATTGCTAAATATCCAGATTATAAATTAGACATTGAAGAAATTCATCATACCCAAAAACTAGATGCACCAAGCGGAACAGCTATTACTTTGGCAGAAGACATCATTAACAATTCAAATTATAAAAATTGGACTTTAGACGAAGCCAGTATAGATGACATACATATTGAAGCGAAAAGAATTATAGATGTTCCCGGCACGCATAGCATCAATTATAGCTCAAAGGTTGACACTGTAGAAATAAAACACACAGCACACAATCGTGAAGGTTTTGCATTAGGTGCAATAGTAGCTGCCGAATGGATAGTAAATAAAAAAGGAGTCTTTAGTATGAAAGACGTCTTAAATATTGGTTAATTTGCAAAACATTTGAAACAATTTGTAATACTTTTCTACCAACAGTAGATTAAAACAATATATATGAACTGGACAGAGTGGTTTATCTTTTTTATAATACTACAAGTTATACATGGGCTTGGCACATGGAAACTCTATACTAAAGCGGGTCGACAAGCTTGGGAAGCATTTATACCATTATATAACGCCGTAATTTTGATGAAAATTATTTCGCGACCATGGTATTGGGTTCTTCTTATCTTTTTACCTATCGTAAATTTAATTATGATTCCTGCTATGTGGGTAGAAACCGCTAGAGCATTTGGTAAAGACTCAAAATTAGACGCCTTATTATGCATAATTACTCTAGGCTTTTATCTCTATTACCTCAACTATATTGAGGATGTTTCATTTATAGAAAACAGACAACTCAAACCAAAAACCGCTGCTGGTGAGTGGATTACATCTATCCTATTTGCTATTGTGGCAGCAACGATTGTGCACACTTACTTTTTTCAGCCTTTTGTTATACCGTCGTCGTCTTTAGAAAAATCGCTTCTAGTTGGTGATTTTTTAATTGTAAGTAAAATTCATTATGGTCCTAGAGTGCCAATGACTACAGTTGCTGCACCTATGGTGCATGACACAATTCCTGTTTTAGGTGCTAAATCGTATTTATATGAAGACCAATACGAAGAACGAAACACATCGTGGAAAAACTTATTACAACTTCCATATTTAAGGTTACCAAAATTCCAGAGCATAAAAAATAACGACTATGTTGTATTTGGTCAGCCCGCAGATACACTTCGGGATATGAACGATTTTAATCCTGACCGTAATTATTACAAACCTATTGACAAAAAAACCAATTTGGTAAAGCGTTGTGTAGCCATACCTGGTGATACTCTAGAAATAAAAGAAGGGTATGTTTATATTAACGGTAATAGAAATGTATTGCCAGATAGAGGTGAATTACAGTTTTCATATGATATAGAATTCAAGAACCCTCTACGAACTCAAGGTGATATTAATAGAATTTTAGCCCTACTAGACCGTGCAGATATAGATGATGGTCTTGGACAAACTCAAGACGGTATCTATAGAATAAACGCGGCTTCAGATAAAGCTATAGCTCAAATAAAAAACCACCCAGAGGTCTTATCCGTAAAGAAGAACACAGAAGATAAAAACGTATACAGAGCTACTTTTCCAAGAGACCCTAACTATTC
>CAZBMY010000017.1:0-1917 GCA_964492855.1 uncultured Flavobacteriaceae bacterium | reverse complement strand
TTTCATTTTTTAACCGTTGGCGAAAAAGGAAAAAGCTTAAAACTAAGAATAGTTAAGAATTTTGTTTGGTCATGAGCCCTTCGACTGCGCTCAGGGTCAACTAAAGTCAAGACCTTTTCATAACAATCATATGTCTATTTTACTTCACAATACGTATTTTCCAAATATTGCACATTGTGTAGCTCTATTGTCTGGTAATGATTTAACGTTTGAAGTTTGTGACAACTACCAAAAACAAACCTTTAGAAATAGAACTGAAATATATGGTGCTAATGGAAAATTGACTTTGTCTGTCCCCGTTTCTTATACACAAAAAAAGCGTCAACAATCAAAGGATGTCATAATATCTACAACAGATAATTGGCAACTGCAACATCTAAAATCTCTTGATTCATCATATAGAATGTCACCTTTTTATGAATTTTACATCGATGATTTGATGCCCATTTTTGAAACTAAATTTAAGTATTTACTCGATGTTAATTTAAAATGTTTTGAATTACTATCACAAGCGTTAGAACTAAAAATACCGTTTCGGCTTTCCAAAGAGTTTATAACTCTAGAGAACCCAAAAAATGACTACAGAGCTTTAGTTAATGCTAAAAAAAACACCTTTGAGTTTAACTCATACACTCAAGTATTTACTGAGAAATATGGTTTTTTAAGTAATTTGAGCATATTAGATTTATTATTTAATGAAGGCCCAAATTCCCTTAATTATCTTGAAAAGCAAAAGCTTATTTTTTAATGCTCCAAACGACTATTCATTACGGTATTCATTTTATTGGACCATTACTAATAGCGTTTACCCTATTTAAAAAACAATGGAAAAGAGCTTATTTAATAATGCTTTTGGGACTATTAATAGACCTAGACCATTTAGTAGCTACACCACTATTTGACCCTAATAGATGTAGTATTAATTTTCATGTTTTACATAGCTATTATGCCATTCTGATTTACGTATGTTTAGCTATTTTTAAACCAACGCGATTAATCGGTTTGGGCTTACTTATACATATTATCGCAGACGCGGTAGATTGTAGTTTTATGTTACTTTAAAACAGCTTTTATAGGATAATGGTCAGATAAATTTACATCGTAATTCTTAAAGCCATTAACTGTAAAATCTTTATCAGCTAAAATAAAATCTATACGAAGCGGAATCATATTAAAGCTAAATGTTTTACCAAAACCATTCCCTGCTGCTTTAAACGTGTCCTGCAAATCACCTTTGATTTGATTATATACATAAGAGTAGGCTGTATTATTAAAATCCCCCGTAAGAATTACTTTATATGGGCACTTTGCTTTATGTCGTAATACTAATTCTGCCTGTGACTGTTGCATTTGAAAAACCTCACCAATACGCCTTGTTAATTTCTCTGAACTTTCTTTCTTAAGCTCACTGACTTCTGTACTTATTTTTGAAGATTGTAAATGTAAATTATAGATTCTAATAGTATCTTTTTGCTTTACGATATCTACAAATATGGCATTATTTGAAGTATTTGGAAATGTAATAGAACCTGAATTAATTATAGGGAATTTAGAAAAAATAGCCTGTCCGCTTTTTACATTCCCGTCGGAAACATTCTCAAATTTTTCATATCCTTGAAGACTAAACTTTGAATTTTTATGATATTCTTGAAAACTTACAATACTAGGCTTTTCTGATTGTATAAAATTTATAATGTCTGTTTCTACACTATCATTAGAAAGCCACTCAAACAAATTAAAGAGCCTTACATTATAGTTCATTACAGAAAAATTTTCAGTATCCTCTACTATTTTAGATCCTGTAAATTTATAAATAGACGTGATATAATTAAATCCTAAAAGAAGTACTATTAAGGATAACAATAACTGCTTTTTTACATTAAACAACCAATACAAAAAGAATACAATATTCAAGAC
>CAZBMY010000016.1:9541-19335 GCA_964492855.1 uncultured Flavobacteriaceae bacterium | reverse complement strand
GGAATTTTGAATTGTAAGCCAGAATGACGGATACTTTGGAACCGACCAAAACGTTCTATGACAGCAGCAGTTTGCTGTTTAACAATAAAAAAAGCGGAAAGGATAATCAAGAATCCAAAAACAATAAAAGGGATAAAATAATAAGGCATAATAGATATTTTAATGGTTAAAAAATAAGAGCAACTAAAGTTAAGTTATATTCTTGAGGGTAATGCTTAATTTTTTAATAAAACCCGTCAAATAAAAGATTTTGATTAGGTTTGTTGGTCAATATAACTTTATTTCCCCATGAAAACTTTAAAAAAGCATCACTTATTAGTAGCATTTATAGTGCTATTTGTTACAATTTCTAACAGTCAAAATTATCGTATTCAAAATTCAATTGGGGTTTATGGCGGATTAACGCAGTTTGATATAGACACAGATAATTTAGTAACAGAAAGTGGAAGCGGTTGGTTGGTTGGCCTTGCTGCAACTGTAGATTTGCCACACCGTTGGTTTAACATTAGTTATAATATTCAGCTTGCAGAAAACCAGTTTGGTATTGGAGCTTCGCCAACAGCTGGCGGCCAAACAGAATTTGTCGACCACAAAATATTTACAGCGCAGATTGCGCTAATTGGACATCTTAAAATTATAGATAAGTATTTTACTATTGATGCAGGACCAATGCTACAATATAATGGCGATTTGGATATACAAGATGATTCTAAAGAAAACTACATCTTAGACGGCTTTAATACAATATCCGTAAATAACTTACCAGAAGTGTCTAATTTTAATGTAAACGCGACAGTTGGCGCGACAGTTGGTTTTGATTCTTTTAAACTCAGAGCACAATACATCTATGGCTTTTTAAATTCATTCAAGAGCTCAAACACGCAAAGTTTAACGGAAAATATAGACCTTAGCGGCAATCAAAACATGCTTGTGTTTTCTGCCATGTTTTTGTTTTAGTGAGCTTGAGATTATATATGATTAATTAAAGCTTCTATACGTTTTATCGTTTCGTTTTTTCCAATCATAAACATTATATCAAACACATCTGGTCCTTGTAGGGCACCAACTAATGCTAGTCTTAGAGGCATCATTACTTTACCAAAACCAATATTGCTATCGGTAATCCAGCCTTTTAAATTAGTTTGAAGATTTTCTACAGTAAAGTCTTCGGTTGAAGATACAATTTCAACAACAGATGTCATAGTGTCTGCAGTGCCTCTTTTAGGGCTTTCTTTGAAGCTTTTTCATCATATGTAGCTGGAGCAGAGAAGAAGAAGTGGCTTAAATCCCAAAATTCATTTACAAATGCGGCTCGCTCTTTAATTAAACCAACAACTAGGGCTATATAATTAATATCAATTTCAGCCAATTCAGAACGCTTGGTTTTAAATTGTTCAGCTAAATCTAAGTCTAACTGTTGTTGCATGTATTGATGATTAAACCACTTGGTCTTGTCCGGGTCAAAACGCGCCCCAGCTTTGTTTACTCTGGTTAAATCAAAATCATTGATAAGTTGTTGTAGACTAAATAATTCTTGCTCAGTTCCTGGATTCCAACCCAAAAACGCTAAGAAATTCATAACGGCCTCAGGAAAATACCCGTCTTCTTTATAGCCTTTAGAAACAGTACCGTCTGGAGCGGTATATTCTAAAGGAAAAACAGGGAATCCTAATTTATCACCATCACGTTTGCTTAATTTTCCTTTCCCCGTTGGTTTTAGAATCAAAGGTAAATGTGCAAATTCAGGAGCTTTCCAATCAAAAGCACTGTATAATAACTGGTGTAAAGCTAAGCTTGGCAACCATTCTTCACCACGAATCACGTGGGTAATCTCCATTAAATGATCATCTACGATGTTTGCTAAATGATAGGTTGGCATGCCATCACTTTTAAATAATATCTTATCATCTAGAGTGTTCGTATCTATAGAAATATCGCCACGGATGATGTCCTTTAAAATAAGTGTTTCATCCTTTGGAGACATAAACCGCACAACATAGTTTTCATTAGCATCAATTTTGGATTGTGTTTCCTCGGCCGTTAAAACTAAAGAATTTACCAAACGTCCCTTTTCGCGATTATGCCAATTATAGATAAAGGTTTTTCCTTTTGCTTCGTGATTTTTTCGTTCTGCATCTAGAGCTTCAGCTGAATCAAAAGCATAATAAGCCTTACCTTCAGCAATTAGGCGATCAGCATATTGTTTATATAAGTGTTTACGTTCGCTTTGTCTGTAAGGACCAAATTTCTCGTTTTTACCGGGACCTTCATCAAAAGGAATATTACACCAGTTAAGAGCTTCAACGATGTAATCTTCAGCACCTTCGACATATCGATTTTGATCTGTGTCTTCAACACGAAGCACAAAATCTCCACCATGTTTTTTAGCGAATAAATAGTTGAAAAGCGCAGTTCTTACTCCTCCAATGTGTAGTGGTCCAGTTGGGCTAGGCGCAAAGCGCACACGAACAGTATTAGACATAAAATATATTTAAAGCGCAAAGATAGAATTATAGGTTCTAAGTTGGAAACCTGTAGCTTGAAGTTTTTCTTTAATTTAAAATTATATATTCAATAATGTTAATTAACACCCAAACCCTCTAAATTAACAGAAACTTATCAAAGTAAGGAAATCAATAATTAAAATAAAATTGTAGTTTAGTCTGTTATTGAAGGGAATATGAGCAATTTTGAAACCATACAAGTCAAACTAGAGCAGTTTATAAAGAAATTCTACACTAATGAATTGCTTAAGGGGATTATTTTATTTTTCGCTATTGGGGTGTTGTATTTTATGATTACTCTCCTAGTAGAGTATTTCTTATGGCTAAACCCGACGTTGAGAACATTATTGTTTTGGCTGTTTGTGGTTGTTGAGGGAGCGTTATTTTTTAAATTTATTATTATTCCGTTAAGCCAGTTATTTAATATTAGAAAAGGCATAAACTATGAAACGGCCTCTAGGCGTATTGGTAATTATTTTCCGGAGGTTGATGATAAGTTATTAAATGTTCTTCAGCTTAACCAAAGTAAGCAACAGTCTGATTTATTACTAGCAAGCATAGAGCAAAAATCATTAGAGTTAAAACCAATTCCGTTTCAAACAGCAATAAATTTCAAATCTAGTCTTAAGTACTTAAAGTATGCGGCAATACCTGTGGTTATACTATTATTATCTATCGTTACAGGAAAAATGAACTGGTTTAGCGATGGTTATGAGCGTGTTGTTAATTACCAAACAGCTTATGAACCACCTGCACCGTTTCAATTTTTTGTAGTTAATGACAATCTTGAAGCTATTGAAAACAAAGACTTTACCCTAATTGTAAATACGGTTGGTGATGTTATCCCAGAACAAGTTCAGATTAGTTATAATGACCAAACTTACTTTTTACAACAACAAGGCGCGGGTAAATTTCAGTATGTGTTTAACCAACCTAAAGAAAATATAGATTTTTCGCTAAGAGCTAATGATGTAAGCTCTAAAGAGTACACTTTAGATGTAGTGAATGTACCTACGTTAGTAGGGTTTGATATGGTTTTAGATTACCCAAGTCATACTCAAAAACAAGACGAAACCTTAAAAAGTACAGGTAATGCAACAATTCCTGAAGGTACAAAAATTACTTGGCGGGTCAATACAAAATCAACGTCAGAAGTTAATATTTATGCAAACGATACAATCCTATTTGCGCCAGAAGATTCGGGCAATTTTGTAGCTACAAAGCAGATGTATAAAAACTACAGTTATAGTATTAACACAAGTAATACAAACCTCATAGATTACGAAAGCTTGGCATTTTCTATTAATGTTGTTAAAGACGCTTATCCGGAGTTAGATATTAAAGTTGAAAAGGATTCTCTTGACCAACAGAGCTTGTATTTTTATGGACAAGCTAGTGATGATTATGGACTGCGTCAATTACAGTTAGTGTATTATCCATCAGATAACGAAGCTAAAAAGGAAATTGTGCCAGTAAATATTTCAAAATCGAATTTCTCTGAGTTTGTAAGTGCGTTCCCCGACCAATTAAATATTAAGGATGGTGTAGCTTACGAATTGTATTTTGAGGTTTTTGATAACGATGCACTTCATAACTATAAAAATGTAAAAAGCAGTGTGTTTAATTACCGTAAGCGCACTAAGGATGAAGAAGAGACAAAGCAGTTAAACGAGCAAAATGAAACAATAAAAAACATAAGCAAAACCTTTGAAAAGCTCGAAGAACAAGACAAAAAGCTCAAAGAATTGTCTATAACCCAAAAGGAAAAAGAAGCATTAAATTTTAATGACAAGAAAAAGTTTGAAAACTTTCTGAAACGCCAAAAGGAGCAAGAACAATTGATGAAAAACTTCAACAAAAAACTTCAGGACAATTTAGAAGAATTTCAAAAAGAGAAAGAAGATGGAGAAAAAGATGAGTTTAAAGAAGATTTAAAAGAACGATTAAAGGAGAATGAAGAGCAACTAAAGAAGGATGAAAAACTTCTAGAAGAGCTCGAAAAAATGACCGAAAAGATTAATAAAGAAGAATTCAGTCAAAAACTCGAAGAGTTAGCTAAGCAAAATAAAAACAAGAAACGCAGTATGCAGCAGTTGTTAGAGCTAACAAAGCAGTTCTACGTCACTAAAAAGCAAGAGAAAATACAAAAGCAACTCGAGGATATCTCAAAGGAGCAAGACGAATTATCTGAAAAAGACGAAAAAGAAAACACTAAAGAGGCTCAAGACAAATTAAATAAAGCATTTGAACAAATCCAGAAAGATATTGATGAGTTAATGAGTGAAAACCGAAAACTCAGAAAACCCCAAGATATCGAACGCGATAAACTTACAGAAGAAAGTATAAAAGAAGACCAAAAAGAAGCCAAAGAAGGCCTAGAGAAGCAAGAAGAAAACGCTAAGAAACAAAAACCACAAGAAGCCAAAGAAGAGCAACAAAACGCAAAGCAAAAGCAAAAAAAGGCAGCTAAAAAAATGAAGCAGCTTAGCGAAATGATGAAGCAGTCAATGATGTCTGGCGGAGGCGGTGGTGATAGTATGGAAGAAGATGCAGAAATGCTGCGTCAAATATTAGATAATTTAGTTCTCTTTTCCTTCGACCAAGAAGATTTAATGGACCGATTTAGTGAAATTGATGTTAACAACAATCAGTACGGTAAGTTTATTGTCAAACAAAGCACACTTAAGGAACATTTTGAGCATGTAGACGACAGTCTTTTTGCTTTGTCGCTTAGAAACCCAAAGATTTCTGAACAAATAAATGCTCAAATAACCGACGTATATTTTAATATAGACAAAAGCCTTGGCCAACTTACCGAAAATAGAATTTATCAAGGCGTATCATCACAACAATACACAATAACCGCTGCAAACACTTTATCTGATATGTTGAGTGACTTATTAGACAACATGGAGAGTTCTATGAATATGCAACCAGGTCAAGGTGGAGAAGGAGAGATGCAGCTTCCAGATATTATTATGAGTCAAGAGGAACTCAATAAAAAAATGGAAGAAGCAATGAAAAAGCTAGGCGAAGGAGATAAAGAGGGTGAAGACGGAAAGGATAAAGGTAAAGACGCTGGTGAAGACGGAAAAGAAGGAGAGCAAGGGGAAAAGGGTCAAAAGGGAGAGCAAGGAAAACAAGGCCAGAAAGGCGGACAAGAAGGTGAAGAACAAGGAGAAAACGGCTCCGGCAGTAAAGGCTCTGAAGGAGAGAATGGTAAAAATGGAAGCGAAGGAAACCAGGAAGGTGAGAACAAAAAAGAAGGTTATGGCGAAGGTGGTAGTGAAGAATTTAATGGCGAACTCTATAAAATATATCAGCAACAGCAACAATTACGACAAGCCCTTCAAGATAAAATAGGTAAAGAAGGAAGTGAGGGAAACGCTGGAGATTTAATAAAACAAATGGAAGAGGTGGAATTGGATTTAATTAATAAAGGCTTTACAAATCAAACGCTTCAAAAAATGATGGACTTGCAGCACCAATTATTAAAATTAGAGGAAGCAACATTCACTCAAGGCGAAGACGAAAAACGCGAGTCAAAAACAAACAACAAAAATTATAATACTAATTCTAAAAGTCAAATTCCTACAGCAAAAGAGTATTTCAACACTATTGAAATATTAAACAGACAAGCACTACCTTTGCGCTCAAAATTTAAAAAGAAACTGCAAGATTATTTCAAAAATTCTAATGATTAGTTTTAATTACGAGACAGATTTTAAGCTTGATTCAGAAAGTGAAATATCCAAATGGATTTCGGGTTTAATACAAGAAGAGAATTGTAAAGAGGGTGAGGTAAATTACATTTTTTGTTCAGATGATTATCTGCATAAAATTAATGTAGATTTTCTTAACCATGATACATTGACAGATATCATAAGTTTTGATTATTCTGTAGGAAAAGAATTACACGGAGATGTTTATATTTCAATTGATAGGGTAAGAGATAATGCTAAGGATTTTAATGTTGCTTTTACCGATGAGTTAGCCCGAGTCATGGCTCACGGTGTATTACATTATTGTGGGTATAAAGACAAGTCAGAAGAAGACAGTATAACCATGCGCTCCAAAGAAGATTATTACTTAGGAAAGCGCATCTAATTATCACATTTTCAGCTTATATTTGCAAACTAAAAAAATTTAAAACACAAAATGTTCCACGTGGAACAATAACAGGCGTAGAATATGTTTAATGATGTTTATGATGTTATAGTTGTTGGAGCGGGCCACGCTGGTAGTGAGGCTGCCGCTGCTGCTGCTAATATGGGAAGCAAAACATTATTAATTACAATGAATCTTCAAAATATTGCTCAGATGTCATGTAATCCTGCAATGGGCGGTATTGCCAAAGGGCAAATTGTACGAGAAATTGATGCGCTTGGAGGTTACAGCGGAATAGTTTCTGACACTTCCGCAATACAATTTAAAATGCTTAACAAATCCAAAGGACCTGCAATGTGGAGTCCAAGGGTTCAAAGTGACCGAATGCGTTTTGCTGAAGACTGGCGCATGCTTTTAGAGAACACCAAAAATCTTGATTTTTATCAAGAAATGGTTTCCGGATTAATTGTAAATAACGGACGAATAGAAGGTGTGAAAACATCTCTAGGGATTGAAATAAAAGCCAAGACGGTAGTTTTAACCAATGGGACATTTCTAAATGGTCTTATTCATATTGGTGAAAAAAACTTTGGCGGAGGAAGAGCAGGTGAAAGAGCTGCAACAGGGATTACAGAGCAACTGGTTAATTTAGGTTTTGACTCAGGACGTATGAAAACTGGCACACCACCAAGAGTTGACGGACGTTCGTTAGATTTTTCTAAAATGACCGAACAACCAGGAGATAAGAATCCTGATAAATTCTCATACTTAGATATTACAAAACCACTTCAAAATCAACGCTCATGTCATATGACATACACAAGCGAAGAGGTTCATGATTTGCTTCGCGAAGGCTTTGAAAGGTCACCAATGTTTAATGGAAGGATTAAAAGTGTTGGACCTAGATATTGTCCATCAATAGAAGACAAAATTAATCGTTTTGCAGACAAAGACAGGCACCAATTATTCGTTGAGCCAGAAGGATGGAATACAGTTGAGGTTTATGTAAACGGATTTTCTACATCATTACCAGAAGATGTTCAATTTAAAGCTTTGCGGTCTGTAGTTGGTTTTGAGAATGTGAAGTTTTTCAGACCAGGATATGCTATAGAATATGACTATTTTCCGCCAACACAATTAAAGCACACATTAGAAACCAAGTTGGTAGATGGACTATTCTTCGCTGGTCAAATAAACGGAACAACGGGTTATGAAGAAGCTGCTTCTCAAGGATTAATGGCAGGTATTAATGCGAGCTTACAGGTTGAAGAAAAAGACCCATTTACATTGCGAAGAGATGAGGCTTATATAGGAGTTCTTATAGATGATTTAATCACTAAAGGAACAGAAGAACCTTATCGTATGTTTACATCAAGAGCAGAATACAGAACATTGCTTAGGCAGGATAATGCAGACTTCAGGTTAACACCAAAAGGTTATGATTTAGGTTTGGCATCAGAGAGCAGACTTAAACGCATGGAAGAAAAACAAACTAAGTCAGATAACTTTGTTCAGTTTTTTAAAGATACAAGCGTTAAACCAGCAGAGATTAATCCTGTGCTTGAGGCAAAAAACTCTTCTCAAGTTAAACAACAGGATAAAATGTTTAAACTATTTGCAAGGCCAAATATTACAATAGATGATATGCGAAAGGTAGCCTCTGTGAATTCCTATGTAATAGAACACGAACTTGATACTGAAGTCTTAGAGCAAGCAGAAATACAAGTTAAATATGCTGGCTATATTGAGAAAGAAAAGAATAATGCTGATAAGTTACAACGATTAGAAAATGTAAAAATCCCAGCTAATTTTGATTATTCAAAATTGCAATCCATGAGTTTAGAGGCAAGAGGTAAATTAAAAGATATTCAGCCCGTAACCGTCTCTCAGGCATCACGAATTAGTGGCGTATCTCCAGCAGATATATCAGTCTTGTTGGTATATTTGGGACGATAAAACAGAAGCATGTTCCACGTGGAACATTTAGCACCTTGCAACGGCATGTTACAATAATCACAAGAGAAACGCCTCTTAAAAATGAAAAACAAAACGTCTTATTTAGAAGTAAAAGACCATTCTGTTTCTGGAGAGGTATTTGGTTTAGTTTACAATAAGTACAAAGATATTCTAGAAACATCACCTCAGCCAAAAGAAGAAAAACTATCGGAATATTATAAAAGTGATGACTACATTTCGCACACAGACTCGCGAAGAAATTTATTAGAACAGATTTATCACATTATCAGAAAGCGTGCTTTAAAAAAGAAGCTGAACTTGATAAATTCTTTTGTAAAAGAAGAAAGAAAACTACTTGATGTAGGTTGCGGCACAGGAGATTTTTTAAGAACAGCAATAGAGAATAGTTGGAGCATTTCAGGAGTAGAGCCTAATCCTGACGCACGTAAAATTGCAAACGCAAAAACCAATAATTCTGTTTTTGATATTCCCCAACTTTTAGAATTTGAACCTAATAGTTTTAATGTTATTACGCTATGGCATGTTCTGGAGCATTTGCCAAATTTAGAAGAACATATCCAAATCTTTAATCGCCTATTAAAACCAAATGGACACTTGGTAATTGCTGTGCCAAATTATAAAAGCTACGATGCAGAATATTATAACTCGTTTTGGGCAGCTTACGACGTGCCAAGACACTTGTGGCACTTTTCTCAAAACGGAATAAAACGACTGGTAGAGAACTTCGGATTTACTTTTCAAAAAACAGCACCAATGCTTTTTGATGCTTTTTATGTTAGTCTACTTTCAGAAAAATACAAAAGAGGGTTTATGAATCCGTTTATGGCATTTTGGATAGGTTTGAAATCGAACCTTAAAGCAAAACGCTCTGGAGAGTATTCATCTTTAGTTTACACCTTTAAAAAGAGCTAAAACGTAAAATAAAGCGTTTTAAGAGCATAATCTTTAATGAGACATATTGTTTAGAGGCTATTGCACCGAAAAGGCATTAAAACAAACAGAATCAATTCATTTTTTATTCAAAAAAATTATCAAAGCGCATCGGTACGATAAATAATGTCAATAGTAAATAAAAAATGAAATAAACAGCTTAACTTTTATACATTTGCCAAAATTTAATTTCAAAATAATTATGAAAAGTATATTTAGAGTTTTAGCCATTGTGGTATTATTTTCTTCTTGTCAACAACAACAGAAAATAGGCTT
>CAZBMY010000016.1:2597-9441 GCA_964492855.1 uncultured Flavobacteriaceae bacterium | reverse complement strand
CAAGGATTTAATAAAGAAATTGACTCTGTAGTAAAAACGGTTAAAGCGTTTGTAGAAGATTACGGTAAGAAAAACGGTTATGTATTTATTCTAGGTAAAAATGAAGCTGGTAGTGTGATGTACGGACAAGAATCTAGCGATTTAACTAAGATTGTTATAGATGCTTTAAATGCAAAGTACAATTCGGAAGACGAAGAGAAAACACCTAGTTCTACAGAAGAAGAGAAGTAGTTGTAAATTGTTTATAAATAACTAAAAGTCAAGCATTTGCTTGGCTTTTTTTATGAAGTAACCGTGTTAATTTAATAGATAGATCGGTTAGAATTATTTTAGAATTCCCATTGCGTTCTATGTGATAGATGGCGTCTTGAAGTTCTTTAGTAATCTCCATAACATTACCGTCGTGTACAAAAGGGGCAAACTTTTCTAATTTAAAACTTTCTGATTTCGGTTCTAAATACACTAATTCATCCGCCTTATAATTAAGCAACACAGCCTGTCTAAAATAGTTAATACAGAAATGTAAAAATTGCTTCTGAGTTTCGCGACCTGTTTTAGCAATAGTTTCTGACCAAGCTATTAAATCTCTAATAGCCGATTTATTTCCTTTAGCTTTAAATGCAGAACGCACCCAAATAATAAACCATTTCTCAAACTGAATGTCTTCACTATCCTGATAAATAAGATCACAAGCTTTGTTGAAGTTTCCATTAGACTGCTGAGCGATTTTGTTGGCAACACCTTCTTCAACGTCATATTTTTTTACCAACGCTTCGGCAATAATAATTTCTGGCAATCTTGGAAAATGTAAAACTTGACAACGCGAACGAATAGTGCCTATAATTTGTTCTTCATCTTCAGCAATTAAAATAAAGACTGTTTTTTCAGGAGGCTCTTCTATAAGCTTCAGCAACTTATTTGCAGATGCAGTATTCATCTTTTCAGCCATCCAAATAATCATCACTTTGTAACCACCTTCATAAGATTTAAGGCTCAAAGATTTTACAATATCTTGGGCTTCATCAACTCCAATTTGACCTTGCTTATTATCGACACCAAGTAGTTTATACCAATCAAATAGATTGCCATAAGGTTGCTGAGCTATCAATTGACGCCACTCTTCTAAAAAGTGACTTGAGACAGGGTGTCGTTTTACCTTGTCATTTGTAGTGACAGGAAACGCAAAATGTAGATCAGGATGCGATAAATTTTTAAACTTTAGATTACAGGCTTGATTACCCTCTGTATTTTCAGAATTGGTATTACCACACAAAATGTACTGAGCATAGGCAATTGCCATAGCTAGAGTGCCAGAACCTTCTGGGCCGACAAATAGTTGAGCGTGCGGAATACGACCTGCGTCAGCACTTTTTGTTAAGTGTGCTTTGATATGAGTTTGCCCTAATATGTCCGAAAATAGCATATGAGCAAAGCTATGCAATATTTTATCGTTTCGAAACTTTACTTTTTACAGATTGTTGTTTTCTAAAGGTTTTGAAAAATGCGTTATGTTAGTTTTTGTCAAACGTATTGTATCGACTTATATTTGTTATATAAAATTTTATTATGAAAACATTAAACGACTTTAATTTTGAAAATAAGCGCGCTTTAATCCGTGTGGATTTTAACGTGCCTTTAGATGGCAATTTTCAGGTTACAGACTCTACTAGAATTCAATCTGCTAAGCCAACTATAATCAAAATATTAGAAGATGGAGGCAGTTGTGTGTTGATGTCGCATTTAGGCCGACCAAAAGGTGTTCAAGAGGAGTTTTCATTAAAACATATCGTAAGTAAAATTGAAGATATTATAGGAGTGGAAGTGCATTTTGTTGATAATTGTATTGGCGACAACACAGAAGAAGCTGCCTCTAATTTAAAACCAGGAGAGGTATTACTTCTTGAAAACTTACGTTTTCATGATGAAGAAAAATCAGGCGATAAAGTATTTGCAGAACAACTTTCTAAATTAGGCGATATATATGTTAATGATGCTTTTGGCACAGCACATCGGGCACATGCATCTACTACGATTGTAGCTCAATTCTTTGAAAACAAAAAATGTTTTGGAAATCTGTTGGCTCAAGAAATAGAGAGTATAGATAAAGTAATGACAACAGGAGAAAAACCTGTTTTAGCAGTTTTAGGAGGGGCAAAAGTGTCTTCAAAAATCACAATTATTGAAAACATTTTAGACAAGGTAGATCATTTAATTATTGGTGGCGGAATGACATTTACATTTATAAAAGCCCAAGGCGGGAGTATTGGTGATTCTATTTGCGAAGATGATAAAATGGAATTAGCATTAGATATTTTAAAACAAGCCGAAGCTAAAAATGTAAAAATACATTTACCTGTTGATGTTTTGGCAGCAGACGCCTTTAGTAATGATGCACAAACTCAAGTCATCGATGTAACAACAATACCAGACGGTTGGCAAGGCTTAGATGCGGGTCCAAAATCTAAAGCACTATTTCATGATGTTGTTATGCAATGCAAAACAATACTATGGAACGGCCCATTAGGTGTTTTTGAAATGGCGTCTTTTGCAAGTGGAACAATTGAACTCGGAAACTCGATTGCTGAAGCAACAAAAGAAGGCGCATTCTCGCTTGTAGGCGGCGGAGATTCAGTTGCTGCTGTTAAGCAATTTGGGTTTGAAAATAAGGTAAGCTACGTTAGTACTGGAGGAGGAGCTATGTTAGAAAGTCTAGAAGGAAAAACCCTACCAGGAATCGCAGCTATTTTAAGCTAAGTATTGCATAAATATAGTTTAGTAACGTTATAGGTGTATGAAACCTAAATAATATTATGAAATTCAAATCTGTTTTTCTTTTTACTGTCCTAGTTTTGGTAAGTCTTTTTGGTTTTTCGCAAGATTCAATTCAACCTGTTAAAAAACGAATTACAGAAAAAGAGTTTGAGAAAGGAAAGACCTATATTATAGATACAATAATTGACGGCAAGACCTTTTACAAAACTGCGCCGGGTAAAAGCTTAGATGGCAAAAGACTTATAGATAAAAAAATTCCAGCAGTCGTAGATTCTACAAAAATAGATTCGCTTTTAGATAATGAATTCGCTTCTCAATTAGACCAAAAATGGCTTGATGAGTTATATGGCAATTCACTATTTGACACTATCTATAAATCTGTTACCGAATTAGATTACAAACCTGTCGACTTTCCAGAATTACCCACAGATACTTTAAAGGCAAGGCTCGAACGTTTAAATGCTAAAACACCATTTAATATTGCATATAATCCGTCTTTAGAAAGTGTTATAAAACGGTATTTAAAAAACAGAAGAACATCTTTAGAGCGCCTCATGGGATTGAGTCATTTTTATTTTCCCATGTTTGAGGAGGCTTTGGATAAAGAAGATATACCGCTAGAAGTTAAATATTTGGCCATTGTAGAGTCAGCTTTAAAACCAAGAGCGCGCTCGCGAGTAGGAGCAACAGGGCTTTGGCAATTTATGTTTGGCACAGGAAAAGAGTATGGACTTAATGTTAGTAGCTATGTAGACGAACGTCGCGACCCTGTAAAATCTACAGAAGCAGCCGCAAAGTATTTAGCGAGATTATATAAAATATTCGGCGATTGGGATTTAGCTCTAGCGTCATATAATTCGGGCCCAGGCAACGTGTCTAAAGCCATAAGACGATCAGGAGGGTATACAAATTATTGGAATATAAGACCAAATCTTCCGCGTGAAACCGCAGGATATTTACCAGCGTTTTTAGCCACAATGTACATTTTTGAATATGCTGATGAACATGGGTTTAAACCAGAACGCCCAAAGTATCAGTATGTAGAAACAGATACAATTAGGGTAAAACAAATGATTACTTTAGACCAAGTTGCTGAGGTTACGGACGTTAATATCGAAGAGTTACAATACCTAAATCCCTCGTATAAATTAGATATTATTCCTTTTATCAAGGATGAAAATTATGTATTACGTTTGCCGAGATATGCCATAGGAAGTTTTGTTGCTAATGAAGATAAGATATATGCTTTTGCAAAAGTAGAACTTGATAAGCGTGAAAAGCCGTTACCACAATTTTTTGATAATGACACTAAAGTTAGATATAGAGTACGTAGTGGAGATTATTTAGGTAAAATTGCCAGGAAGTATGGCGTTAGAGTAAGTCAGATAAAACGTTGGAATGGACTACGAAGTAACAATTTGAGAATAGGACAACGATTAACTATTTACCCAAGAAACCCTACTGCTGTTTCAAAACCAGTAGTGTCAAAAAACGAATCAAAAAAAGTAGTGAACATTAAAGGGAAGAAGACCTATAAAGTAAAATCTGGAGATTCACTTTGGAGTATTTCGCAAAAATTTTCTGGAGTTTCTGTTCAAAATCTAAAAGATTGGAACGATATTAGTAGTAACAAACTCAAGATTGGAATGACTCTTGTGGTGTCCCAGTAAAACCAACATAAAATTTAAAAAAAATGAAAAGATTAGTATCCATTTTTTGTTTAATACTAATAGTAAGCTGTAACGACAAAAATGATAATGTTCGTTATTTATCTGCGTCATCAGGAAACATTAATTCCATATCTGTAGTTGCAGATAATATCCTTTGGGAAGATAGCGTTGGTGAGGCAGTTAGACGTGTTTTAGCAGCCCCAGCAAAAGGGTTGCCTCAAGAAGAGCCTATGTTTTCATTAAAACAAATTCCGACTCCGGTATTTACTGATTTTGCAACAAGAAGTAGAATTATTTTAAAAATTGAAAAAACAGACAGCACAGGTGTTTTTATTAAAGATGACGTGTATGCCAAGCCACAAACAGTTGTTGTTGTTAGAGGAAAAACAGACCAAGAGATCATTAATCAAATTAATGAGAATTCTGCCAAGATAATTGATGCTTTTACTAAGCGCGAAGTTTCCGAAAAATTAAGACGGATTAACAAATCATTACTTAAAGATGAAGCTATGGAAAACGCCTTAGGCTTTACTATAGATATTCCTTCGGTATACAGAATAGCTAAAAGCGAAGACGACTTTTATTGGGTAAGAAAAAGTTTGACCAATACAATGACTATGGATTTGGTGTTTTATAGTTATCCTCTAGATGGTATTAGAAAAAACGACAGTACAGTTATAGATATTATTTCTATGCGAGATAAGATGTTAGCTGAAGGCATACCTGGAGAAGAAGATATTATCATGAAAACAGAAGATGCCTACGCGCCATCTATTTATGATGCTATAATTGATAACAAAAAAGCCTTTGAAACTCGAGGCGTATGGAAAATCGAAGGCGCTTATATGGGCGGCCCTTTTGTTAATTATGCCATAGAAGATACTGTAAATAACAGGTATTTAGTCGCAGAAGGATATGTTTACGCACCATCGTTAGATAAACGAGAGTATGTGTTTGAGTTAGAATCGATTATTAAATCTATTAAGATTAAGTAGATTAGGACTTTGGGTATTCACCAAATAAAAAAGCCAACTCATTGAGTTGGCTTTTTTATTATATGTAAGACGTTTATTCTTTAGTGTTTTCTTTAGAATCGTCCTTGCTAGCGTCTTTAAATTCTTTAATTCCGCTCCCTAAACCCTTCATTAATTCAGGGATTTTCTTACCACCGAATAATAGAATAATAGCTAGTCCTATAATAATCCATTGCCAAGGACCTATAACTAAAGGAAAAATATTTAAAATCATAATAATTAAATTAGATTGCAAAGTTAGTAATTAAACTTTAAATGCAACGCTAATCGTATAATTTTAGGATTTAATAACACTACCATATAAGGGGTTTTTAGTTACTTTTGTTTTACTTATGGCAGAAAAAGAAAAAAAGAAAAAAAAATTCAGAAAGAAGTTGCTTCACAAATACCGTTTAGTGGTATTAAATGAAGACACTTTTGAGGAGCGTTACGCCATAAAACTCAATAGACTTAATGTTTTTATTATAACCGCCTTATCTGCAATTTTATTGGTTGGGTTTACAACACTTTTAATTGCGTACACACCTTTACGAGAGTATATTCCGGGGTATTCTTCAACGTCGCTAAAAAAGAAAGCGACGACACTGACATACAAGGTAGATTCGTTACAACAACAATTGCTGTTTAACGACCGTTATTATGCGTCTATTAGAAAAGTATTAACAGGAGATGTGGCGAGTTCTGATTTTAACAGAGACTCAATTATTAATGCTGCTAAAGCTGAAGATATTGAGGATGTCTACCCCAATAAAGAAGATTCTTTATTACGCGAAAGAGCAGATAAAGAAGACAAATATAATCTGTTTGATTCAGAAACTAATAGTTCTAATTTTGTGTTATTCCCTCCTGTAAGTGGTACTATTTCCGAAGGATATAATATCGAAGACAAACATTTTGCGGTAGATGTTGTGGTGCCCGAAACTACGCCTGTAAAAGCAACCGCTGACGGTACCGTAATTTTTGCAGAGTGGACAGTTGCTACTGGGTATGTAGTTATTTTAGAACACAACAACGAGCTCATTTCCATATATAAACACAATAGTTCTATAACTAAAGAACAAGGAGATTTAGTGAAAGCGGCTGAAGTGATAGCCTTATCAGGCAACACAGGAGAGTTAAGTACTGGCCCACATTTACATTTTGAACTTTGGAGTAAAGGCTACCCAATAGACCCAACTAATTTCATTGATTTTCAATAATGGTATCTATAAAATCACTTTTAGCAAAACCCTTTGCAAGCGTCGTAGCATGGCAAATTAAAAAATGGTCATCGAATCCGGTTGAGACCCAAGAAAAGGTGTTTCAAAAGTTAATAGCAGATGCTGCAGGAACAGCTTTTGGCAAAGACCACGACTTTATAAGCATTAA
>CAZBMY010000016.1:0-2497 GCA_964492855.1 uncultured Flavobacteriaceae bacterium | reverse complement strand
CCAAGTTGGGAAACAAATTGTATAGAAGATTGGGAAACAAAAGTGGATGCTATTGTTGAAGAGACCCTGCCTGAAAACATGACTATCATTTCGGGTATTCCATCTTGGGTACAAATGTATTTTGAAAAACTTATTGAAAAGACCGATAGGAAAGTAGGTGACACCTTTAAAAACTTCAATCTATTCATTTTTGGTGGTGTTAATTATGAACCTTATCGTGCTAAGTTTGAAAATTTAATAGGCAGAAAAGTAGATAGCATAGAGTTGTACCCTGCCAGCGAAGGTTTTTTTGCTTTTCAAGACAAGCAGAATGAAAAAGGAATGTTGCTTCAACTTAATTCGGGTATGTTTTATGAGTTTATAGAAGCAGACCATTTTTTTGAAGATAATCCAAAACGCATCACGATTAAAGATGTAAAAATTGGAGTTAATTATGTCATGATAATATCTACTAATGCAGGTCTATGGGCTTATAATATTGGTGACACCATTCAATTTACGAGCACAAAACCATATCGTGTGATAGTCTCGGGACGTATAAAACATTTTATCTCAGCTTTTGGAGAACATGTTATTGGCAAGGAGGTCGAACAAGCAATGAATGAGGCACTATCCAAAACAGGTGCTTCAATAAATGAATTTACAGTAGCGCCACAGATAAATCCAGCTGACGGTTTGCCGTACCATGAGTGGTTGGTAGAGTTTGAAAACGAGCCATTAAATATGGTTGATTTTGCTGAAATGGTTGATAAATCGCTTCAAAATCAAAACAGTTACTACAAAGATTTAATTCAAGGAAATGTTCTTCAATCTTTAAAAGTTTCTGAAATTAAAACAGATGGTTTTAAGGAGTATATGAAATCAATTGGTAAATTAGGAGGACAAAATAAAATCCCTAGATTAGGAAACGACCGCAAAATTGCGGATGTTTTACACGAAGGAAAATTCGTTAAATAGTTTATATTTGCAGGCGAAATTCAAGTATGAATAACTCAAAAAAAATACACAAAAGAACAAGAGCACAGCAAAGTTCTAACGCTATTGAACGCATGTACATTACAATGCGTCATCTTTTTAATCGGGGGTTTTATAAGCCAATGGGTGTTTCTGGGGAAACCTTAAGGGAGGCCTTATTGCTTCTAAGACCAGAAATTTATGGCTCTATTGCTGATGAAAAAGCAGAATTAGAAGGTCTGTTATATGTCATAGACCGCTTACCTCAAGGCATAGAAGAGTGTACTTTTATAAATCTAACAAGTGATGAGGGTTATGCTGATTCTCACTTCGTACCAATAATTCCACCAAAGCGAAGACGAAATTGCTACCGTATTGATGAGGAGCAAATGAACATTGAAATCACTAGAGGTCGTTCAGAGATTTACGATATTCTTACGCATCTTACGTTCTTATTTGTAGAATCTCATAAAATTAGTAAACGTGTTTTGATAGATGAAAACGGAGCTACAATTAGAGATTGGGCAAAGCTAGAAACTGCAGTCAATAAAAATAAGAAGTTAACACAAAACGAACGGGAAATAGCTATTACCCATACAGCACATATTCTTGGGAGAACTTTTAATGAGATATCACAAGTCTATGGAGATTTTGCAACCAAAAATCAGCCAGAACGGTTTTTAAATATTGTATACTGGTTAGGTAAACTGGCTATCGAAGAAACTATAAACAACAATAAGCGCACTGTAACCTTTAGTCCAGTATTAAGAGAGCGTTTGGGCCATCACATTCATGGGGAGATTTGGGCAGACCATATAAAATCAGTTCTAAAGGAACATAATTTATTGGCAAGACCAATACACGTAATTAGTGCTAACATGCATAGTGTTATGAATTCTCTCTTTGCAGAATGGGCTCTTAAAAACACAAAATCAAAGAAAGGGATTTTTGATGTTTATGAAGATTTGAGTCAGCCACAAAATAGTGCTATTAGAGAAAAAGTTGAGGCTTCTGCTTTTAAAAACGGTATGCTTTACATTAAGGACACTTCAGGAACTAATATTAATGTTCAGATTTTTGATACGCATAAAACAGACTTTAATAAGACAAGTTTTACATACAATGTAGATAATCTGGAAGATAAAGCTGTAATTATAGTCATGGATTATGCCTTTGGTGAACAGGCATACGAGACTATGGATGAACTTTTAAAACCTGTAGCAGTTAATGGGGGGAAATTACATTTGGATGTAAAATCTATTTCTATAATGGGCAAGGCGGGTATTTTACAAGGCGGTAAAGGAGATGTAATGATTCCTTCAGCACATATTTTTGAGGGCACTGCGGACAATTATCCATTTAAAAATGAGTTATGTTCATCAGATATGGTAGATTGCGGTGTTGATGTATATGAAGGCTCAATGATAACAGTATTAGGAACGTCTTTACAAAACAAAGAGATTTTAAAATTCTTTAAGAAATCGACTTGGGATGTTATTGGCTTAGAGATGGAGGGAGCACATTATCAAAAAGCAATACAAGC
>CAZBMY010000015.1:13803-20056 GCA_964492855.1 uncultured Flavobacteriaceae bacterium | reverse complement strand
CTATTATTCACCTCATAGAAAAGTGATTTTGTTATTTTTTTTAAATTGAAATTTGATATCAATACTGATATCTTATCTTTGATAATAACTAACGCTATACCAATGAACAAAAAAGTAATTTTGATGATATTAGATGGTTGGGGCATGTCTCCCGACCCTAAAGTTTCTGCAATTGATAATGCAGAAACACCTTTTATCGATTCACTTTATAACAACTACCCACACGCTACATTAAGAACTGATGGTTTACATGTTGGACTTCCTGAGGGTCAAATGGGAAATAGCGAAGTTGGCCATATGAATTTAGGCGCAGGACGAATCGTCTACCAAGATTTGGTGAAAATTAATCTTGCAGTTAAAGATAAAACGCTTCAAGAAGAGACCGTACTTCAAAATGCATTTGACTATGCGAAAACTAATAATAAAGCTGTTCATCTGCTTGGTTTAGTAAGTAATGGAGGTGTCCATTCTCATATCAATCATTTATTTGGATTACTAGACGCTACTAAAGAAAAGCAATTAGACAATGTATATGTTCACGCTTTTACAGATGGTAGAGATGTAGACCCAAAATCTGGTTACGGATTTATTTCAGATTTAGAAGATAAGCTTACAGAGAGTGAAGCAAAACTAGCTACTGTAACCGGCCGCTACTATGCTATGGACAGAGACAAACGTTGGGAGCGTGTTAAGATAGCCTATGACGCTTTAGTTAATGGTGAGGGTCAGAAAACGCAATCCATTCTTAACACTATAGAATCTAACTACGAAGCTGGTGTAACGGATGAGTTTATAAAACCAATCATCAATACAAATTCGCAGAATCAACCTATAGCTACTATTAAAGAAGGTGATGTTATTATCTTTTTTAACTTTAGAACCGATCGTGGTAGACAATTAACAGAGGTATTATCTCAAAATGATTTTCATGAATACAATATGCATAAACTAAATTTGCATTATGTAACGATGACTAATTATGATGAAAATTTTAAAGGCATCAATGTTGTTTTTAATAAAGATAATTTAACTGAAACATTAGGTGAAGTTTTAGCAAAACATGGAAAAACACAAATCCGAATAGCTGAAACAGAAAAGTATCCTCACGTTACATTTTTCTTCTCAGGAGGACAAGAAGACCCTTTTAAAGGTGAGACTCGAATATTACGAAACTCACCTAAAGTTGCTACTTATGATCTAAAGCCAGAAATGAGTGCATATGAATTAAAAGATGCCTTAGTACCAGAGTTAGAAAAAGGAACTATTGATTTTGTTTGTCTTAACTTTGCAAACGGAGACATGGTTGGTCATACAGGTGTTATGACAGCTGCAATAAAAGCTTGTGAGGCTGTGGATGAATGTGTAAAAGAAGTCATTACGACTGCCTTAGATAATGATTACACTACTATTCTTATCGCTGACCATGGCAATTGTGAAACTATGATTAACCCAGATGGAACACCTCATACAGCGCATACTACAAATCCTGTTCCTGTGATATTAATTGATAATGAATTACAACATATAAAAGATGGAATTCTCGGAGATATTGCGCCTACAATCTTACATTTAATAGGAATAGAACAACCTGAAGCTATGACACAACATACTTTAGTATAAACCATGAATTTTAAAGAAAAACTCATATTAGCTATAGATTTTGATGGCACCATCGTAGAAGATGCTTACCCAAGTATAGGTAAGCCTCAGTTATTTGCTTTCGAAACTCTTAAACGCCTTCAGAATGATGGACACCGACTAATACTCTGGACCTACAGAGACGGTAAAAAACTGGAAGAAGCAGTGGCGTTCTGTAGAGATAATGGCATAGAATTTTATGCTGTAAACAAGAGTTTTCCTGAAGAACAATTTTCAAAAGAGAGGAGCCCAAAAATTCATGCAGATTTCTTTATTGATGATAGGAATATTGGAGGATTTGTTGGCTGGGGAAAAGTATACCAAACACTTACAAACGAAACCCCTAATATCGAAAAACTAAAATCTAAGAAAGGTTTCTTCGGCTTATTTAATAGATAATATTAACATGCTTATTTTAGTATCTTTGCGCACCAATACATTATAAAATGATTGTTGTAAAAACAAAAGAAGAAATAGAATTAATGCGCGAAGCTGCTCTTGTCGTTTCTAAAACTTTAGGAGAAGTTGCTAAAGCTGTAAAACCAGGAGTTACTTCACTAGAATTAGATAAGATTGCTGAAGAGTGTATTAGAGACCAAGGTGCTATACCCGGGTTTTTAGGATTATATGATTTCCCGAATACGCTTTGTATGAGTCCAAACTCACAGGTCGTTCATGGTATTCCTAACAACACGCCATTAATTGAAGGTGATATTATTTCTATTGACTGTGGTGCTATAAAAAATGATTTTTATGGTGACCACGCATACACTTTTGAGATTGGTGAAATCGCAGCAGAAACAAAGAAACTTCTAGATGTTACTAAACAATCTCTGTACGTTGGTATTAGAGAATTTAAACTAGGAAATCGTGTTGGTGATGTTGGATATGCCATACAAAAGTATTGTGAAGACCATGGATATGGAGTTGTAAGAGAACTAGTAGGACATGGATTAGGACGTAAAATGCATGAAGACCCTGAAATGCCTAATTATGGACGACGTGGGCGTGGTAAAAAATTTATTGAAGGTATGGTTGTTGCTATTGAACCAATGATAAATTTAGGAACACAACGCATAAAACAGCATCGTGATGGTTGGACGATTACCACATTAGACAATAAGCCAAGTGCTCACTTTGAACATGATGTAGCAATTGTAGATGGTAAACCAGAATTATTATCGACTTTTGCTTATATCTACGATGCACTAGGAATTGAGAGCAATGAGGAAAACGAATTTAGACAAAAGGCTTTAGTGCTTTAATGAAACGTCTATTCAAACTCATACTAAACATCATTCCTAGACCTTTATTAATAAGGTTGAGTTACATTGCTCGTCCAATTTTAGCCTTCTTTTTAAAAGGTAATAGATTTACCGATCCAATTGACGGAAAAAGCTTTAAAAGCTTTTTGTCTTATGGTTATGAAAAACAACGTGACAATGTATTATCACCTTCTACTCTTAGCCTAGAACGTCACAGATTATTGTGGTTATACCTAAAAAATGAAACTGATTTCTTCTCTGCCAAGAAAAAGGTTTTACATTTTGCGCCAGAGCAATGCTTTTTAAAACGTTTTAGAAAATTAGGTAATCTCGATTATACAACTACAGATTTATTATCTCCAATAGCTGATGTAAAAGCTGATATCTGTAATCTTCCGTTTGAAGATAACAGCTACGACATTATTCTTTGCAATCATGTTTTAGAACACATTCCTGACGATACCAAAGCCATGCAAGAGTTATATCGTGTTATGAAAACTGGCGGTTATGGTATATTCCAAATTCCTCAAGATTTAAATCGTGACGTCACTTTTGAAGACGACTCAATAACAGACAAAACAGAACGTGCTAAGATTTTTGGACAATACGACCATGTACGTGTATATGGCCGTGATTATTTTGATAAGCTTTGTTCTATTGGTTTTAAAGTTGAAAAAGTTGATTATACAGCTCAACTTTCTCAAGATGAAATCGACAAGTATCGATTAGCTGAAGGCGAGATTATTCCTGTGGTTTTTAAATAATGCTATTATTCAGGAAAGTTATTTAGGCTTAAAGTCTGTAATTCATTGTCCTTATCCAAATAAATAAAATACACCTGAAGCTCTGGATGTATTTTTATAAATTCAGTCGTCTTTTCTACACCCATAGCTTGAAACGTTGTAGCATATCCATCAGCTAACATACAGTTGGGTGCTATTACCGAAACACTTAGCACATTGGTTTTGGTAGGATAGCCTGTTTTTGTATTGATAATATGCGCATAACGATTTCCGTCTTCATCTACTTTAAACTTGCGATAAGTACCTGATGTTGCCATACCTTTATTCTCTAACGTTATAGCTTTTGAGTAGGATTGTGACCCATCAAAATTAGGGTCCTCTACACCTACGGTCCAACCTTTATTTTTTTCTTTATTCATTCCTGATGTTCGCATGTCTCCACCAATATCTACCAAATAATTAGTAACGCCTTGAAACTGCAAAAAATCAGCTATAACATCTATTCCATAACCCTTAGCAATCGCATTAAAATCTAAATAAGTGCCTTCTTGTCTGATAAATTCATCTGAGGTTTTAATAACCTTATCAAAGCCTACATATTGCATTAACTCTTTAATTGTAAGACTATCTGTTAGAAACTTATTTTCGTCTGGTCCAAAATTCCATGCATTAACTACATTTCCTATGGTTGGATCAAAAGCACCTTTAGATTCTTCATAAATCTTTTTTGATGCATTAAACACCTTCATAAAATGAGCATCAACATCTATAGGTTCGTTTCTATTCCATTTAGAAATATCGGAAGTTGGGATATAGGTTGATAACGAGGTATTAATCACATTAAAAAGACTATCAAACTCTTTTTGATAGTTAATCCCTTTATTAGAATAATATTGAATATTATAACCAGTACCAAAAACAGGACCATTTAGTTTTATTGTTTTTGGTTCAGCTTTATCACAAGAAATAAAAAGAGCAATAGTACTAATAACTAAAAGTATTTTTTTCATTTTTGGTTAGTTTAAATTAGTTTCAATAACCTGAATGCCATTATATTCAATTAAGTAATCCTCATTAAGATAAATAGGTAAATCTTTACCTTCGGGATTTCCTAAACCAACACCTGCATATAAGACTTTTGCGTCTTTATCATAAGCATGTTGCTTAAAGGTTTCCATCCAAACAATATCATAATTGTTTGGGTTCTCTGGTAAAATTACAGCTCTAACAATTACAAAAAAATACTGACTGTTCTTGTCTATACAAACAAATTGCGGATGTTTTTTTAATTTGCTATTTATTGCTACAAATTCAAAACCACGGGATTCTAAATCCTTCCCCACATGATTCATGGCAAGGTTATGTAATTCTTGTTTTGAAAGCGCTTTTCGCATTATATATCTACAAATCTTTATAATTACAAAGGTAAGTCTTGCTAAGAGTTTTCCGAATATAAATATGCTAATTCTAAAACGATATTTATAAAAAAAGTCTATTGTTATTCGACTTAATGATTTGTTTCATATTAAATATTTATTTTTAGAGATATGAAAAACCATCCCTTATCAAAACGCATTGGTCTTTTTTTGGGGCCAGTTTTATTTTTAATTATTCAATTTACATCTATTAACTTTATTTCTGAAACTGCCGATACCGTTATTGGTGTTGCCGTTTGGATGGTGATTTGGTGGATTACGGAAGCAATTTCAATATCTGTCACGGCACTTTTACCATTGTTATTATTCCCGTTATTCAAAATTATGCCAATGGCAGACGTTGGCGCTAATTACGGAAGTCCAATCGTATTTTTATTTTTTGGTGGTTTTGTATTAGCCTTGGCTTTAGAAAAGGTAAACCTCCACAAACGCATTGCTTTAACTATAATAAAGCTCACAGGAACATCACCTAACAAAGTGATACTTGGTTTTATGATTGCAACAGCTTTTATGAGTATGTGGATAAGTAATACAGCGAGTACTGTTGTGATGTTGCCCATTGCCATGTCAGTTATAAACTTGCTTATTAATGATGACGATGGCTTTACAAAATCTGACAAAAATTTTGCGCTTAGTGTTATGCTAGGGATTGCATTTTCTGCAAATGCAGGAGGTATTGCGACTGTGATTGGTACACCACCAAACTCGGTATTAATTGGCTTGCTAGAAAACGAGTACAATACCCAAATCTCTTTTGTAAAGTGGATGTCTTTTGGTTTACCATTTTCGGTATTGTTGGTAACTATTGTGTATTTAATATTAGTAAAAGTGTTGTTTCCGTCTAAAGAGCTGGTTTTTGGCGCTTCAAATTCTGTAATTTCTGACGAATTAAAAAAGTTAGGACAACTCACTTCAAAAGAAAAGCATGTGCTCATTATTTTTGCAGTCATTGTTTCGCTCTGGATTTTTAGAAGTTTGATCAATCAACTTATTCCATCTCTTGGGCTTAACGATACTATGATTAGTATTTTTGGTGCAATTGCCTTATTTACTATTCCGCATAACCTAAAAAAAGGAGATTTTGTACTGTATTGGAACGATACTCAAAAACTAGCTTGGGGTATTTTAATTCTTTTTGGTGGTGGTTTAGCTCTGGCAAAAGGCATGTCTT
>CAZBMY010000015.1:0-13703 GCA_964492855.1 uncultured Flavobacteriaceae bacterium | reverse complement strand
CAAATGGCGCGTGCAGGCATTATCTTGAATTTAATTTCTGTTGGGTTATTGATACTTTTATTTCAATACATAATGCCTTTATTATTCTAACACATGTCAAATATTTTTAAAACTATCCGAAAATCTAACCTCATGGCAAACAATTCAAAAAAGTACTTTAAATATGCTATCGGAGAAATTATACTCTTGGTTATTGGGATTATAATAGCATTGCAAATTAACAACTGGAATGAAGCAAGAAAACTTAAACAAGAAGAAGTGAAACTTCTTCGGCAAATAAAGCAAGATTTAGTAGATAATAATAACGAAATTTTAGAATTAGAAAAGCGCCTTTCTATAAATAAAAATGGGGTAGATAGTCTTCTAGCGCGCTTTAAAAACAATAACAATGATAAGCTTCTACCTATTTACACAAATATGATTCATCGAAAAGGGTATTTTAATAATTCTAACACTGGCTATAATCTTATTTTAAATAATTCTACTTCTATAATATCTAACGATACTATACTAAAATCTATATTAGAACTTTTTGAAAAAGACTTTCCTGATATTCTTAAGCGTCAAGAATTAATGCATCAAAAAATAGAAAATCATCTGTATCCGCTTACCAATTCTCTATTTAAAGTAAAGCCTATGACTATAAAGTTTAAAGAGCTTGATGCTGCAAATTCAGATTTATACGAACCTATTGATTTTAAAGCTCTAACCAAAAATAATTTATATAAAAATACACTATTACAACTAAAGCGTACCTTTGAAGAGCGCCTTATATTAAGTGAAAAAAGTAGAACTAAAATTGAACAAATTTTGAAAATAATCACTCAGGAATTAAACCAATAAAAAACATGCATAAACCCTTCAAAATACTTCTATTTATTTTGATTGTTTCTGGTTTTTCTTGTGTTAAATCAAAACCTAATTTGCCTGACCCTTTAGAAGCAGGATGGAAAGGCAAGTCCGTTTGTGAAATCATTGAAGACAATCCAAATTTACGGGTCTTAAAATGCACTTTCCCTCCAAATATAGGACATGAGCTACATTATCATAATCCGCATTTTGGTTATACTCTTAACGGAAGTAGGTTTAGAATTACAGACTCTACGGGCACTAGAGAGGTAAACGTTCCAACAGGATATTCGTTCTCAAAAGACCAACTTTCTACTCATGAAGTTTTAAACATTGGAGACAGTACTGCAGTGTTTTTAATTATGGAGTATAAGAACAATAAGTAAAACACATATTAACTTATAGCCTGATGCTTCATAAAAAAAAGCCAACTTAAACAAAAGTTGGCTTTTTTATTATAAATGTCTATCCTCCGAAATCATCGAATCTAATATGCTCGTCTGGGATTCCAAAATCTTCTCCCATTTTCTGAACTGCTTGGTTCATTAATGGAGGCCCACAGAAATATAATTCTATATCTTCAGGTGCATCATGATGGTTAAGATAATTATCAATAACACAGTTATGAATAAATCCTACAAATCCATCTCCGGCTTCATCATTAATATCTGATTTCACTTTCCAGTTATCTTCTTCCATTGGCTCTGATAATGCCATATAGAATTTAAAATTCGGGAAATCTTTTTCTAATTTTCTAAAGTGCTCTATATAGAATAACTCACGCTTAGAACGTCCACCATACCAATAGGTTACTTTACGTCCTGTTTTAATGGTTCTGAATAATTCATATAAGTGCGAACGCATTGGTGCCATTCCTGCACCACCACCAACGTATAACATTTCGCTTTCGGACTCATTGATGAAGAATTCTCCATAAGGCCCAGAAATAACAACTTTATCTCCTGCCTTTTGATTAAAAATATATGAAGACGCTATACCCGGATTAACACTCATCCATTGGTTTTTGGAGCGATCCCATGGTGGTGTTGCTATACGTACATTAAGCATAATCTCACGCCCTTCTGCAGGATAAGAAGCCATAGAATACGCACGCTCAACAGTCTCTGTGTTTTTCATTACTAATGGCCAAAGACCAAACTTATCCCATTCAGCCTGAAATTTATCTGCTGTTTCGTGTTCTTCTGGGTGGGCAGTGATGTCCATGTCTTCAAACTTAACCTCACATGGTGGGATTTCAATTTGAATATATCCACCAGCTTTGTAACCCATATCTTCAGGAATCTCTACAACAAATTCTTTAATAAATGATGCTACATTATAGTTACGTACAACTGTTGCTTCCCATTTTTTAATACCAAAAACTTCTTCTGGTATGGTTATTTCCATGTCTTGTTTTACCTTAACTTGGCAAGATAAACGTGCACCATGCTTTAACTCTTTTCTAGAAAAATGAGGCGTTTCTGTAGGCAATGCTTCTCCTCCTCCTGAAAGTACGTGACATTCGCATTGAATGCAAGTTCCACCACCACCACACGCTGATGGTAAGAAAATTTTATTACCTCCTAATGTAGATAATAACGTTCCTCCTGAAGCCACTTCTATCTCTCTCTCTCCATTTATCAAAATTTTAACTGGACCCGATGGTGATAATTTTTGCTTCACAAATAGCAATAGACTTACCAACACTAACGTAATTAATAAAAACGCTGCGACAGTAGCTAATACTGTTCCTAATGTTCCTGCTGCTAAAATCATACTTAATCTATAGTTTTAGTGTTTTCTGCTAATTTCTTATCAGAATCAGTTTGTACTTTTTCAATATTTATTGCTTGCTCAGTTTTTGTAGCTTCTTCTTCATCTCCTCCAGTTAGCATTCCTCCAAAGCTTAAGAAACCAATACCCATTAAACCTGTAATAATAAATGTAATACCTAATCCTCTCAATGGAGCAGGCACAGCACTGTATCTGATTTTTTCACGGATAGCTGCAATCGCTAGGATAGCTAAAAACCATCCAATTCCCGAAGAAACACCGTAGTTGAGTGCTAATCCAAAAGATTCGATTTCTCTAGATTGCATAAATAACGAACCACCTAAAATTGCACAGTTAACCGCGATAAGTGGCAAAAAGATCCCTAATGAATTGTATAATGAAGGTGAGAATTTCTCTACTACAATTTCTACTAATTGTACCATTGTAGCAATCGTTGCAATAAACATTATAAAAGACAGGAAGCCTAAATCGTAATCAGCATATTCTGCTCCTAACCA
The DNA here is from genome assembly GCA_964492855.1 of uncultured Flavobacteriaceae bacterium. Lineage (GTDB taxonomy): Bacteria > Bacteroidota > Bacteroidia > Flavobacteriales > Flavobacteriaceae > Winogradskyella. The sequence continues at coordinate 10,563 of CAZBMY010000015.1, read as the reverse complement.
CTTTAATGCTCCTGGCTGCAATAAATATTGATCCAACAACCAGTTTAAAGGCACTGTAATTGCCAATACAAATATAACTGCTGCTCCAAGACCAACTGCTGTCGCTACCTTTTTTGATACGGCTAAGTATGAACACATCCCTAAGAATACGGCAAATACCATATTATCTATAAAGATGGACTTAAAAAATAATTCTAAATGCTCTATCATTTTCTTATACTTTTATACTGAAACGCTAAGCGCCTAATCTTCTATTAAATCTTTATTTCTACTACGTTGTACCCAAATGATTAGCCCAACAATAATCAATGCCATTGGCGGCATTAACATAAAACCGTTGTTTTCATAACCTATTGAATAAACTCCAGTTTTTTCAATAGGGTCTCCTAAAACAGGGATTCCAAATAAAGTTCCAGAACCTAATAACTCTCTAAAGAAACCAACAATAATAAGGATTACTGCATATCCTAATGCATTACCTATGCCATCAAGGAAAGATTTCCAAGGTCCGTTTCCTAAAGCGAAAGCTTCAAAACGACCCATGATAATACAGTTGGTGATAATTAGACCAATAAATACTGAAAGCGTTTTACTTAGTTCAAAAGCAAATGCTTTTAACACTTGATCAACTATAATTACCAAAGAAGCAACAACGATTAACTGAACAATAATTCTAATTTTTGAAGGAATTAAATTACGTAATAAAGAAATTACAACGTTACCTACACCTAAAACAAATAGTACAGCAATACCCATTACTAGAGATGCCTTAAGCTCAGCAGTAATCGCTAAAGCAGAGCATATACCTAACACTTGTATTGTAATTGGGTTATTATCCGCTAATGGGTCAGTAATTAACTTTGCGTCTTTTTTTGAAAGTAGTCCCATAGTTATTATAAATTTTTAAAGTAAGGTAAATACAATTTTAAATCTTTCTTTATCATTGCAGACACACCATCACCTGTGATAGTTGCGCCGGCTAAAGCATCAACCTCGTAATCGTCTTTAATTTTGTTTGTAGGATCGTTATTTCCTTTTGCAACCTTTATGCCTTTAAAGACACCTTCGTCAGTTAATAATTTTTCGCCAGCAAAATCATCCATAAAATAACGTTGCTTAATGTTTGCTCCTAAACCTGGTGTTTCTCCTTTGTGATCAAAGAACGCGCCTTGAACAACCATTTTTTCATCTATAGCAATGTACCCCCAAATGGCATCCCAAAGTCCTTTTCCTCTAATTGGAGCCACATAAACTTTTTTACCATTATTATTAGAGATAAAAAGTGGTAAATATCTAGACTTACCTTCTTTTACTCTAGTTTGTTGTTTTTTGACATCGATTAGGTAAGGCTCAATTCCTTTGTCGGCATCTTTAGAATTTGCAAATTCTTCGCCAGTCATTTGATTGATAATCTTACCATCTTTTACTTCTAAAACAATTTGTTCAGAAACGTTTGATTTAAATTCTGCTTCAGCGCTTTTAGCATCAACAAAGGTGATGTCTCCAGTGCCTTCATTTCCGTTTATACCCATGGCATAAAGGATGTTTTGTTGCTTCTCTATACGCTCGTTTTCTTTAATATTTGGCTTCAATGCTGATGCTGTAAATGCTAGTAAAGAGCCTACAACCAATACCATTACAACTGCAAATAATATTGTGTACGAATTTTTATCTGTGTTAACTGCCATAATTATGCTGCTTTAACTTTTACACGTTTTAATCTTCGTTTTACATTTCCTTGAACCACATAATGGTCAATAGTTGGTGCAAAAACATTCATTAATAAGATTGCTAAGAATACACCTTCTGGATAAGCCGGATTAAATACACGAATCATAATTGAAATAAAACCAATTAAGAAACCGTAAATCCATTTTCCTTTATTTGTTTGCGATGCTGTTACTGGGTCTGTTGCCATGTAAACTGCACCAAATAATATACTACCAATGATTAAGTGTTGCCAGAAAGGTACATTCATTAATCCGTAGAACTTACTAGATTCACTAATCCACTCTGCAGAAACAACACCATTAAATATTAATCCCATTGTTAAAGCTCCTATCAAAGTAGAAACAATAATCCTCCAGCTTCCAATCTTAGTAAAGATTAAGAATAAGGCACCTATAATAATTAAGAATTTAGAAGTCTCTCCTACTGAACCAGGAATAATTCCCCAAAACATGTCCCAATAATCAATACCAGCTAACGATGTGTTTTGCGCATAAGCACCTAATAATGTTTCTCCTGAGTAAGCATCTGGTGTTCCTGCTGCTGCAGTTGCGCCATGAACCCAAACTTTATCGCCTGACATCCAAGTAGGATATGCAAAGAATAAGAATGCACGAATTGTTAATGCTGGATTAAGAATATTCATTCCGGTTCCTCCAAACACTTCTTTTCCTATAACAACACCAAAAATAACTGCTACTGACAACATCCATAATGGGATATCTACAGGTACAATTAAAGGCACTAACATACCTGTTACTAAGTACCCTTCTTCAACCTCATGTCCTTTTATAATAGCAAAGACAAATTCTACTGCCAAACCTACACCGTAAGACACTATAACTAGTGGTAATACTTTCCAAAGCCCGATAACAAAATTGTCCCAAGTCCAAAAAGATGCTCCTAAGAATCCTTCTGCAGACTCAATTAGACCTTGTGCTAAATAATGTTGGTAACCTGCATTAAACATTCCGAACACTAAACATGGTACTAAAGCCATGATTACAGTATTCATTGTTCGCTTTAAATCATCTGCTGCTTTTATATGAGTACCATTATGAGTTGTTTCATTTGGCATGTATAAAAACGTAAATAATGCGTTAAATCCAGGAAGCCATTTCTTATCCTGATTTTTAACTTTAAAATCATGTAATTTTTGTTTTAAACCCATCTTGTAATATTTTTCATTTCGTTCCTCAATGAATAATTATCCAATTTCTTTAAGCATTAAGTCTAATCCTTCTCTTATTATTTTTTGATGTGGCTGTTTAGATACACAAACAAACTCAGTCAAAGCAAAATCTTCTGGCGCAACTTCGTACATACCTAAAGCTTCCATTTCGTCTAAATCTTTATACATACACGCCTTTAAAATTTGCATTGGATAAATATCTAAGGGAAATACTTGTTCATAGTTACCTGTAACCACAAATGCGCGATGCTCTCCATTAGTATTTGTATTTAAATCATACTTTTTATTAGGTGTTAACCAAGAAAAAGTAAGCGCTCTTGATGGCGAAACTTTATTAAACACAGGCTTATTCCATCCGAAAAATTCGTAATCGTCACCTTCAGGAATTACAGTAATTACATTGCTATAATAATCTAAATTACCATCAGGACTTACTTGTTTTCCGCTTAATACATTTCCAGAGATAATTCTATCATTTCCGTCTTTATCAACACCATTATCATAAATCATAGTTGCAACCTCTGCACCGATTTTAGTTTTAAAATAACGTGGTTTCTTAACTGAAGAACCCGCAAGTGCAACTGTTCTTTCGGCGTTAAACTTACCTGTTAAAAGTAACTCTCCAATAATTACTAAATCTTGAGCATTAACAGTCCAAACTACTTCACCTTTATTAACAGGATTAATTTTGTTAATTAAAGTACCTACATTACCTGCAGGGTGAGGACCAGAAACAATATAAGTAGATGCATTATCTAAATTAGCTAAAGGCGAATTTGAGCCTTTACCAACCGAAACATGAACACCACCATCTGTTAATTTGGAAAGTGCGGTAACCGCTACTTGTAATTCTGCTTCTTTGCCAGCTAAAGTAAAATCTAAATCAGCGGCTAATGGTGCTGATGCATAACCCGAAATAAAAATAGCCTTAGGTGTATTGTTAGGATTAGCGACAACATCGTAAGGACGCTGTTTTATAAAAGCCCAACATCCTGAAGCTAACAAATGTGATTTTAGTGCGTCTGCGTTAGCTGATTCATCAAATTTGCCATGCTCTACATAAGTTTGTTCCTTGTCTGCCGTTACTTTAATTCCCATAATGCGACGTCTGTCTCCACGAGAAACTTCTGTCACTTCTCCTGATACAGGAGACACAAACTTCATGTCTTCAATATCTTTATTAAAAAATAAAGTTTCACCAGCTTTTACTTTGGTTCCTTCTTTAGCGACTAGTTTAGGTGTAATACTATGAAAATCTTCTGGCCTAACTGAGTAAGTATTGCTAATAATAGCGTTTTCGGTTGTTTTTTCGGCTTCCCCAACCAATTTAATATCTAAGCCTTTTTTTATTCTAATGTCCTTTGACATATGTCTTAAGATTAGTTATCTAAAAATCGCTGCAAAAATACGAATTAAGCTTAAATAAACTTAGAGCAAACTCAAAATTTTTAGTTAATTATCAACCTCATAAAAGCTACATGAGTATTTTGTTCAACAATCTACTCCCTTTTAGACTTCTTCAGACTATTTAGTTAAACAATCTGTTTCATTTATTATAAAGTTTAAGGCATAGATTTTGATTATCTTTGTAATACAAGAAACATAAAATGACAAAATCATATCTAGTCTTAATAATCACACTTTTTATTTCAGTATTAAGCTTTTCTCAAGTTGAAGAAATTCTCCCTCCTGACTTTATCAAAACCATAACTTTTAAAGGAAGTACTAATGAGGCTCAACTCCCCATATTAAATCTCGGAGAACCATTTAGTTTAGAGTTTGATGCGCTTACAGGAAATGAAGAGGATTTTTATTATAAGATTGAGCATTTTGATTTTGACTGGCAACCTTCCCAACTTGTTAAAGGTGAATATTTGAGTGGTGTGGATAATGTTAGAATCATCAATTATCTTAACTCACTCAACACCTACCAGATGTATTCGCATTATGATTTAACCATACCTAATCAACAAACGCGAGGGCTTCTAAAATCTGGGAATTATATGATTACCGTATACGATGATTATGATGAAGTTATGTTTTCTAGAAAATTTATGCTTGTTGAAAATATTGTTTCAGTGGGTGTTCAACCAAAGCGCACACGTAATTTTGAAACCATAAACAAAAAGCAGATCGTAAATATCAAAATCAACTCTGGAGGTACAAATCTTAATAACCCTCTTGAAACGGTCAAAACACTTATCATTCAGAATAATAATTTAAACACCTCAATTTCAAATCTAAAACCACAATTTACTGTTGGTAACGAGTTGATTTACCGTTATGATAAAGAAGCCTCTTTTTGGGCAGGGAATGAATATTTAAATTTTGAAACTAAAAATGTTCGTTCTGCGAATTTGGGTATTCAATTTATAGAGTTAGATGATTTATATCACAGTTATCTTTTTAGACAAATTAGCAGAAAAGATAGACCTTACACATGGAATCCTGATGTTAATGGCAACTTTTTGATTAATGCCGTCGGTGTAAACAATATAGATACGCAAGCCGATTACACGTTTGTTCATTTTAGACTACGTGCTCAAGAAATGCTTGACAAAGACGTCCATGTTTTTGGCAACTTCAATAATTTTGCACTAGAAGATATGACCCGTATGATTTACAATAGAGAAAGCGGAGATTATGAATGCATAATGAAACTAAAACAAGGATTCTACAACTACAAATTTGTTACTGTTGATAGTAATGGCAATCTAGATGAAGGCTCTATTAGCGGAAATTTTTGGCAAACTGAAAACAACTACAAAGTCCTAGTGTATTATCGTGATTTAGGTGCCCGATTTGATAGACTTATTGGTTTTGGCGAAGCTAACACAGAGCGTATAACAAATTAGAACCTCTTATTTCTTTTAAAACTTTATTGTAAGTATCTTAGTAGCTTACAGACAGAATTTCCAACAATCTTAAATTATTACAATGCAGCAAGACCTTAAGTTATTTTCAGAATTATGTGATTTTCTTATTGAAGATGAAAAGAACAATCCTGTTGCAAAACCTATTCCTACCGCAGAATTATTTGAAAAATTAGATTTATCTCTAGAAGACGAAGGTATTGTAGATGAGCATTTATTATCATCTCTAAAATCTATTATAGCTCATACACCTAAAACGGCGTCAAAATCGTTTTTCAATCAACTTTTTGGAGGGCGAATTGGCAAAGCTGCCATTGGCGATATGCTTGCTGTTATGCTAAATAACAGTATGTATACTTACAAAGTTGCTGGTCCTCAAGTTGGTTTAGAAAAAGAAATTATTGATAATATCTGTAAACTATCGGGTTACCCAAGCAATAGTAGCGGTACATTAGCTGCAGGAGGTTCCATGACAAATTTTATGGGTCTATTAATGGCAAGAGATTTTAAGTTTCCAGAAATACGAACTGAAGGCGTAACAAAAAAGCTAACATTATATACCTCTGAGTCTTCTCATTATTCAATATCAAAAAATGCTGTTTTATCTGGTATAGGTAGAAATAATGTTAGATTAATAGACACAAATTCCAAGGGTGAAATGAGCGCATCTCATTTGGATGAGGTTATTAGAAGAGACATAGCAAATGGCTACCAACCGTTTTTTGTAAATGCTACAGCAGGAACAACAGTTCTTGGCGCTTTTGATGATATTGTTAAAATTAGCGCTGTATGTAAAGCTCATAATTTATGGCTACATGTAGATGGCGCCTATTGTGGAAGCGTTGTATTTAGCAAAACATATAAGCACTTAGTTAATGGCATACATCTATCAGACTCCTTTAGTCTTAATGCACACAAGATGCTAGGAACACCATTAGGCTGCTCTATAATAATTACAAAACACAAATCGCAATTGCATCATTCTTTTTCTAACGAAGCAGATTACCTCTACCAAACTGACGGTGATGACTTTAACTTAGGCAAAATATCATTACAATGCGGAAGACGAAACGACGCATTAAAACTATGGACGCTTTGGAAATCGGTTGGTACAAAAGGTCTCGAAAAAATTGTCGACCAACAGTTTGAATTAGCAGAAATCGCAAGGGAATACATAAGTAGTCATCCTGACTATACACTCTATAGTTTTGATGATTCTATTTCTGTCTGCTTCAATTATAAAGACATCCCTGCAAATAAACTTTGCACTGCATTATATGAAGACTCACAACTTATGGTTGGCTTCGGCAAGTTCAATGAAACTGAATTTGTACGCATGGTTACTATAAATACGGTTTTAGAAAAAGAAGACATTCTAAACTTTTTTAAGACTTTAGAAGCTTATGCAAATCAACACCTATCAACAAAAGTGATATCTAAAAGCTTTAATTAATATTAAAAAATACGTTATCTTCGTTTTGAAAAAGAAAAATAATGGTTCAACTAGTCACAAGCGGAATTAAAATTTCGGTAGAGACTAACTTTGAAGGCACATTTTATAAGAATTATAAAATAAACTATGCCTTTGGCTACAAAGTTACAATCGAAAACCAAAGTCGAGATGTGGTACAACTAAACTCTCGTTTCTGGAAAATTAAAGATGCTTTAAATAATATGGAAGTTGTAAGAGGCGAAGGTGTAATAGGTGAAAAACCCATTCTTCAACCAGGAGAATCACATGTTTATAATTCAGGATGTTTACTAACTTCTCCTTTTGGTAGTATGGAAGGTTATTACAATATGGTCAATTTTTCTAACTCTAAACGATTTAAAGTTTTTATTCCTTCTTTTAAACTAAGTGCGCCTTTTTCTTTGAATTAGACGTGTAATCTTTCTGATATTCAAACTTAAATTCTCTACCAGCCTGCTCTATACAAAAGGACATACAATTAGATTTGTGAAGAAATTTGTAATCTAACCCTATATTAAAATCTTTTTTTTTAATATTATAAATACCGTCACAGTCTATATTTCCATAGGGAGAAATTCGTCTACAACGATAACTACCTTCACGCTCTAAAGCATGTATTTCAAACCAAGCTCCTGAGCCAATACCGCCAAGCCATTGTGCATTTTCACTTTTCACATCATTATGCTTAGGCATAAGTGTACCTTCTAGACTTGGGTTATAACCTTTTAAAACATCTAAGAATAAGCGGCGATTTTCTTTGCCTACAGAAGATGTAAATTCAAAAATCTCTTTCTTCTCTGTAACACGATACACAAAATTCTCAGTATCTGCCAGAACAACATTACCTATTGTACTTGGTGTAAACCATTTTGATTTTATGAGTTTCTCTTTCAGCTTTAAATCTGTTACTGAGGTTATTAAAGTGTCCGTTACAAACCGTGCACAGTTACAGGCATTTTGTTTAAAAGCTGCATAAGTAATAAAACCTTCATCTTGCAAACTAGCTACATAATCTTGAGCTACCTTATAATCTACAGCATTACAAACCGAAGCATATAAATCGCCGTCACCATGGGTTAACTTAGGATTAGTCGCTAAAAATTTTAAAATATCTTCTAAGTTTTCTATTGAGTCGTTATTAATCTCTGCTTTAAGCGGAAAATTAAGTTCAAAATCTGTTTTATGTCCTCTAACTCTTCCATTTGGAGATGTTGTTATGTAACGACCAAAATCATGATATTCTAAAACACCTGTGTTTTTATCTATTAGAACCATGGCGGCATGGCCTGCTCTTACATGTTTTTTATTACCTATACCTATAAGACGTAGTAATTTTGAGTACCATTCTTCTGCGTGGGTTACAATGGTTTCTGGGTAAGCAAGCGTTAAAATAAAAGCATCATTCTTAGGCATATAAAGCGTGGTGATTTTTGAGTTTTAATAGTCTTTTAAATAAGAAGTAACTTACAACATTAATTTGAAATTATGTTTTCCTTAAGAGTCATAATTCAAAATGATCTGAAGAAAATCGTAACTTTGCATTTTTAAAAATATCAAACAAAAATATATAATAAAATGGGAAAAGGATTCTTCAATGTACCAATAGCTGCTAATGAGCCTGTAAAGTCTTATGCACCAGGTTCTCCTGAAAGAGAAGCTGTATCAAAAGCTTATGAAGCAATGTTTAACAGCCATACAGAAGTGCCTATGTACATAAATGGTAAAGACATTACTACAGGAAACACAAGAACTATGTCGCCTCCTCACGACCATAAGCATATTGTTGGAGAATACCATTTAGCAGAAAAATCAAATATTGATGACGCTATTTCTACAGCTCTAGAAGCTCGTAAAACATGGTCTCAACTCCCTTGGGAACAGCGTGCTGGCATCTTTTTAAAAGCTGCCGAACTCATTGCTGGTCCTTACCGTGCCAAAATTAACGCAGCTACTATGATTGCGCAGTCAAAAACAATCCATCAAGCAGAAATTGATGCCGCTTGTGAGTTGATTGATTTTTTACGTTATAACGTGCAGTTTATGACAGATATTTATCATGAACAGCCAGAAAGCACATCTGATGCTTGGAACCGTTTAGAATATAGACCTCTTGAAGGATTTACCTATGCAGTTACGCCTTTCAACTTTACCGCTATTGCTGCTAATTTACCGGCTTGTATGGCGATGATGGGTAATGTTGTTGTTTGGAAACCGAGTGATAGTCAAATATTTTCTGCAAAAGTTATAATGGATGTCTTTAAAGAAGCCGGTGTCCCTGACGGTGTAATTAATGTAGTTTTTGGCGACCCTGTTATGATTACTGATACTGTTTTAGCAAGCCCAGATTTTTCTGGTTTACATTTTACAGGTTCTACATTTATCTTTAAAGAACTATGGAAGCAAATAGGACAAAACATACACAACTATAAAACATATCCAAGAATTGTAGGCGAAACTGGTGGTAAGGATTTTATCATTGCACACAAATCTGCAAATGCAAAACAAGTCGCTACAGCAATTTCTCGTGGTGCTTTTGAGTTTCAAGGTCAAAAATGTAGTGCTGCATCTAGAGCATATATTCCTTCTAACATATGGCCAGAAGTTAAGGCTTCTGTTATAGAAGATGTTAAATCTTTTAAAATAGGATCCCCACAAGACATGAGTAACTTTATTACTGCTGTAATCCACGAAGGATCTTTTGATAAATTAGCAAAGTATATAGATGCTGCTAAAGCTGATAATGATGCAGAAGTTATAGTCGGTGGTGGACACGATAAATCTAAAGGTTATTTTATTGAACCTACAGTTATAGTTACATCAAATCCAAAATACACAACAATGTGTACGGAACTTTTTGGACCTGTAATGACGATTTTTGTTTATGATGAAAACAACTATACAGAAACCTTAAAATTAGTCGATGAAACTAGTGAATACGCACTGACAGGCGCTATTCTATCAGCTGACAGATATGCTATACAAGAAGCCACTAATATTTTACAGAACGCTGCTGGTAACTTTTACATCAATGATAAGCCAACTGGCGCTGTTGTAGGACAACAACCATTCGGAGGCGCAAGAGCTTCAGGCACAAATGATAAAGCTGGTAGTGCTCTAAACTTATTACGTTGGGTTTCTCCACGCATGATTAAGGAAACGTTTGTAACACCAACAGATTACAGATATCCATTTTTAGGAGAATAATTTATCTATTCAAGTCTAAAATAAATCAAAAACCATTCTTTTTTAAGAATGGTTTTTTTGTACGCTCTATTTTAGTTCTCGACTATAAGTTGTGT
>CAZBMY010000014.1:0-20193 GCA_964492855.1 uncultured Flavobacteriaceae bacterium | reverse complement strand
ACTATATATAAATGCATAATGACCATAATTAAAAAAGAATATTAAACCTTAATAAATGTAAATACTCAGCACGAGTAGGTAGTATTGCTCGATAATTTTCAGACTTCCATTTTGGAAATTTTAATATCAACAAAAGCCTTAGATAACTTAATAACATAAGTTGTTTAAGGCTTTTGCTATTTTAATCCCAGTAAAATCAATATAAACTAGCATTTCACTTTTAAAGCTTTTTTTTCCGCTTCAACAGGTTTCTGTTGATAGTAGGCATTTTTGGATTGTTTATTTGCACGGTCAAAACGACATAAAATTTCAAATCAAAAACAAAAAAATATTTTAAAAATGAAAAAGAAAATCTTATCAATCGCCTTATTAGCATTTATTGCATTTACATCATGTAGTGACGATATGACTATAATGAAGTAGAGGAAACACAACAAGAGATACCTGAGGTAGAAACTACAAGTTTTAGATTAACACTTAGAAATGCTATTAACTATGTAAATGTACAGCGAATAGGTGATGGACCTTTAACAACTACAGGTCAAACATTTGAAGTCCCTTTTAAAGCTACAAAAGGAACGTATTTAAGTTTTGCAAACATGTTTGCACAAAGTAACGATTGGTTTTTTGGGACAGATAGTCAGGGCATTAGGTTATGGGATGGTGACACGCCAAAGACAGGAGATATTTCTAGTTACATCAATGTTTATGACGCAGGCACAGAGATTGATGAAAATTTCTTAAACGATTTTGGTAACACAATTTACACAGCCCCAAGACAAGCTGCTCCAAATACTGGACCTGCCGATGATAATAACTTAGTAAGAGATACAGGGCGTAACATCTTAAACTATTTATCTGCTAGTTTATCTTATGATGCAAGCAGTAGAGAGTTTAAGTTAACAATTGTAAAAGCTAACCGAGAGGCGTTACCAAACCCAGGCTTTGTAACTCCAGGTATATTAGTTGTGCACACACAGGATAATGCCCTCTATGAAGTTGGAGAGCCAGTGAAAGCTAACGGATTTGAAAGCTTAGCAGAAGATGGTACACCAGCTGCAATATACGAGTGGTTTAATGAAGAAGGAAGTACAGGAGCACCTTTACGCTTATCATCTTCAATGTCAGTTTTATCACCATCAGTAGCCTATGTACACGAAGGAAATCAAACACCATTATTTACTAATGGAGAAGCAATCTCTACGGATAATGGACTAGAAGAGTTAGCAGAAGATGGAGATCCACAATTAGCATATGAATATCTTAATGCTATGGAGAATGTTACTGCCTACAGAAGTGATGCAGGAGCTGCTCCTGGAGAATTAATAACATTTACTGTTGAAGCTATACCTGGTCAACGTTTAAATTTTGCAACAATGTTAGTGGCTACTAATGATTGGTTTATCTCAAATAATCAAGCAGGTATCGAATTATTTAACGAAGATGGTACTCCAAAATCTGAATTTGATATCAGCAAAAATTACTTATACGATTCAGGAACAGAGTTTGACCAAGAAGTCGGTTTAGGTGATGGACAGCCAATGTTAGGTAACGTTAATGTTGCTGAAGATAGTAATACAACTGTGAGACGTGTTTCAGCGCTGAATGATGTACAGTTTGGGAAGGGTGTAATAAGTTCTTCAGCTGGAGTAACGCAACACAGAGAATCGAGAGGGGGATATAACTTAATAGAAGTAATAGTTGAGAGAATTAACTAACTTAGTACTAAGTTTAAGTTTATCAATTTGATTCTAAAAGGCACTTTTTTAAAAGTGCCTTTTTTGTGATTTAAAATGATAACAAATACTATAACGTGAAGTTTATCTTCTATTTTTGCGGTATGATTCTTAGAAACTATACCAGAGAGTTTTCCTATAACATAAAATTAGCCTACCCTGTTATTTTGGGGATGCTCGGTCATACGTTTGTAAGTTTTGTAGATAATGTAATGGTAGGTCAATTAGGTGCAGCCGAATTAGCCGCAGTATCACTAGGTAATAGCTTTATTTTTATAGCAATGTCTATAGGTATTGGCTTCTCTACCGCAATTACACCATTAGTTGCTGAAGCAGACGGCGAAGGTAATTTTGGTAAGGGTAAATCTGCTTTTAAACATGGATTATTTTTATGTACTGTATTAGCACTTATCCTTTTTGGTTTGTTATTGTTAGCTAAACCTCTGATGTATATAATGCAACAACCTGAAGAAGTGGTTGTTTTAGCAATTCCGTATCTAGATTTAGTCGCTTTTTCTTTAGTGCCGCTTATTGTATTTCAAGCATTTAAACAGTTTAGTGATGGCTTATCACTGACCAAATACCCGATGTATGCAACGATTATAGCTAATGTTTTAAATGTACTCATTAACTATGTTCTTATTTTTGGAAAATTTGGTTTTCCAGAAATGGGAATTGTTGGAGCAGCAGTAGGTACTTTAGTATCTCGATTTGTAATGCTGTTTTATCTATGGTTTTTATTGTCTAAAAAACAAAAATCAAAGGCTTATGTCACAGGAATACAATTTTTAAAATTATCTAAGAAAGCCTTAAAAAAAATTATAAACTTGGGCTTGCCTAGTGCCATGCAAATGTTTTTTGAAGTAGGTATTTTTACTGCAGCAATTTGGTTAAGTGGTACATTAGGGCGTAATGCGCAAGCAGCAAATCAAATTGCACTAAATTTGTCATCCATGACATTTATGGTAGCTATGGGATTAAGTGTAGCAGCTATGATACGTGTAGGTAATCAAAAAGGACTAAAAGACTTTAAAGCTTTAAAGCGTATTGCGGAGTCTATCTTTTTTCTAGGGTTTATCCTTGCTGTAATTTTTGCATTAACCTTTGTTGTCTTTCATAAAGTACTACCTAACTTATATGTAGACTACGATAACCCAGCAAATGCATTAGATACAGCTGAGGTTGTGAAAATTGCAGCAACATTGTTATTGGCTGCAGCAGTATTTCAAATAACAGATAGCTTACAAGTTATTGTACTAGGTGCATTACGAGGACTACAAGATGTCTATATACCAACCCTCATTACATTTATTGCCTATTGGTTAATAGGTTTCCCTGTTAGTTATTATTTAGGAAGACCAGAATATTATGGAAGTTTAGGTATTTGGCTAGGTCTACTGGCAGGATTAAGTTCAGCAGCAATTCTATTATATATAAGGTTTGTATATTTGACTAAGCGTTTAATTTTAAAAAACGAAAACTAATACATGGAATTACCAAAATTCATTTTAGGAGATAATACTGATTATCCTGAAGCCATTTTTATTATTCATACTGAGTTTCCGAGATTTATTATTAATCTTGAAAATGATGAAGTTGAATGGTTTGAAGAATTTGACCAACATGACGAGAAAGAATTAGCCACAGAAACGGAAAGCTACATTCGTTTGGCTACAGAATTTTACGATAGAGAAGTAGAACGATACGAAGACTAATGTTAGAACAACTACTAGAATACGATACAGAACTCTTTTTATTTTTGAACAATCTAGGTTCTGAGACCTGGGATAGTTTTTGGATGTTTTACACGCACAAGTTCAACTGGATTCCGTTTTATGCCTTTTTACTATTTTTAATATATAAGCACATTGGTAAGCAAAAGAGTTTGATATTACTGTTGGTTGTTGTTGCAATGGTTGCGTTTACAGATCAGATTACCAATGCATTCAAATATGGGTTTGAGCGTTATCGTCCCTGTCATAACGAAGATATTAATGGTGTTATGCGAATAGTTAAAAAGGGTTGTGGTGGACGCTTTGGATTTTTCTCTGGCCATGCGTCTAATTCAATGGCTGTAGCCGTTTTTGTAGGTTTAATGTTATTAAATAAATATAGAAATCTTATTTATATATTATTAGTATGGTCTTTTGCAATGGCATATAGTAGAATTTATATTGGAGTACATTATCCTTTAGATATTTTATGCGGAATGACGTTTGGCGCACTATCAGGTTTTATGTTTTATAAGCTATTTGGCGTTTTATCCAAAAAGTTTATAAAATCCTAAGACTGCTTATTTAGATCATAATTAATATAGGTTCTTTTCATCCATAAAAAGGCAAAACAATCCATAAGCGGACCAAAGATTCTGTTTCGTAAACCGTATTTTGCTTTACCTGCCAAACGTGGAAAGTGTTGTACAGAAACTTGCTTTACGTTTCCGTTTTGAAGCATTACCATAGCAGGTAAAAATCGATGTAAGCCTTTAAACATAGGAATACGCTTTGCATAATCTGTATGTATTATTTTTAATGGACAACCGGTATCATCCATACCATCTTTAGTAAAAGCTCTTCGTATAGAATTAGCGATTTTTGAAGACCTATTTTTTATAACACTATCTTTTCTATTGGCTCTTACACCAGTAACCAATTGATAATCGTCAATATGTTCTAAAAGTAAATTAAAATCTTCTGGGGATGTTTGCAAATCCGCATCGATATAACCTATTAGATCACTTGTTACATAATCAAAACCAGCTTTAAGCGCAGTGCTTAAACCATTATTTTCTTTTAGTGAGATAAAATTGAAGATATCTTGCCTTTGACAAATACTCTTAATATGATGTAAACTTTCATCAGAAGACCCATCATTTACAAATAGAACTGAGGTCTTAATCAATGTGTTTTTTACAAATTTAGAAAGCGCTTCCTCAACACGAAACAGATTATCTTCTTCGTTATAAACAGGTACAATGATGGTTAAGGATTTATGCATAAGAGAGTTGAAATTGTCCTAACAAAAGTATAGTTTTTACATAACTTAGTTTGTCATAGGTAAAATTGAAAAAATACTGTTTATTTGTGTTATAGGTTTTATTAGTTAGAATGAAAATATTAGTTACAGGAGCAGCTGGTTTTATTGGATCGCATTGTGCAGAACGTTTATTGCAAATGGGGCATGTTGTTGTCGGAGTAGATAATTTTTCAGACTATTATAATATTAATCTAAAGAAAAAAAATGCAAAAGCTTTAAGAGCTAAAGGCGGACAAATTATAACATTAGATCTCCGAGAAACAGTTGCCTTAAAAAAATTAACTACCGATTTTGATTATATTTTTCATTTTGCAGCACAACCTGGCTTGTCAAAAACAGCGACTTATGAGGACTATTATTCTAACAATGTTGTAGGAACAGAAAACTTAATTCGTTTTGCTAAGCTCAATCCAAATCTGAGACTTTTTGTAAATATCTCTACTTCTTCGGTTTATGGTTTGCAAGCTACATTCTCAGAAACGGCAGAACCAAAACCAGCATCAGATTATGGTATTACTAAGTTGAAAGCTGAGCAATTAGTTTTAGAGAACAGTAATGCTAAAGTTTTTAAAGCCTGCTCTTTGCGTTTATATTCAGTTATTGGGCCACGCGAACGTCCCGAAAAGATGTATACTAAACTTATTGATTTAGGGCTTAAAGGAGAATCGTTTCCTTTATTCGAAGGCAGTGATAAGCACCTTCGAAGCTTTACCTATGTTGGTGATATTATTGATGGAGTTATAAGTGTAATTGGAAAAGAAGACATTGTAGCAAATGAGATTATTAATCTAGGCACAGAAGCAGAGTATACTACCAAACAAGGTATTGAAGCTGTAGAAAAAGCGATTGGCAAAACCATAAAGTTAGAAATAAAACCAAAACGTACTGGAGATCAATTACGCACAAAAGCAAACATTGATAAAGCAAGACGTTTATTAGATTACAATCCAAAAACAACGTTAATAGAAAGTGTTGAAAAACAAGTAACGTGGTATAAAGAAAATTGCTTAGAGAGATAGAAGATACTCCGCTGCATTAAAAGGTGTAGTTTTACCACTTTCCATGAGCTGAATTTGTTTATACAATTCTGATTGAATTTCGACCCTATTATAAAAACTAGACTTTAAACGTTCTTCAATGGTTTGTAATAACCAAAATTTATTTTGGTCAGTACGATGCGTTTCAAAATAGTTTAAAGATTTAGAGTGTGATACATAATCAGTAATCATCTCCCAAACATCAGAAATACCTTCATTATATAATGCACTACAAAGGGTGGTTTTTGGTGTCCATCCTGAAGTTTTTTCAGGATATAAATGCAATGCCCGATTAAATTCTAATCTGGCAGATTTGGCAGCTTTTATGTTTTCACCATCCGCTTTATTAATAACAATAGCGTCAGCCATTTCTATAATACCGCGTTTTATACCCTGAAGTTCATCACCAGCCCCAGCTAATTTTAATAATAAAAAGAAGTCTACCATACTATGTACAGCAGTTTCACTTTGTCCAACACCTACAGTTTCAATTAAAATAGTATCAAAACCTGCAGCTTCACAAAGTATAATGGTTTCACGAGTTTTACGAGCAACACCGCCTAAAGAATCACCAGAAGGCGAAGGTCTAATAAATGCATTTTGGTTTTTTACCAAATCTTCCATTCGGGTTTTGTCACCTAGAATGCTACCTTTACTTAAAGAACTACTAGGGTCTACGGCCAATACAGCAACTTTCTTGCTTTTATCGGTAAGGTATTTTCCTAAAGCTTCAATAAAAGTGCTTTTTCCAACACCAGGGACACCTGTAATACCAACACGTATAGAGTTGTTAGCAAAGGGTAAGCATTTTGTAATAATTGCGTTAGCTTTTTTAGTATGCTTAGGGTTGGTGCTTTCGACAAGTGTAATAG
The DNA here is from genome assembly GCA_964492855.1 of uncultured Flavobacteriaceae bacterium. Classification (GTDB taxonomy): domain Bacteria; phylum Bacteroidota; class Bacteroidia; order Flavobacteriales; family Flavobacteriaceae; genus Winogradskyella. Next base: position 13,512 of record CAZBMY010000014.1, on the reverse strand, counting down.
CTCTACTTAGCGCAGTAATATTACCAGAAGTGATACCATTAACCAAATCATGTATTGTAGGTTGCTTTTGTCGTTTAGATTTTATGGCTTTTGCAGAAATTGCATTAAGACTTTTAGGGTCTTTTATACCGTCTTTTTCATGTAATGCTGATTTATTTGTGTTATCAGATTTAGCCACAATACTTTGTTAGTTTTTTTTACCAAGCTTATCTTCTTTGCCTAAACTCAATTGGTTAATAGGTACGACAACTAGAGTGTCGTCCCAAGCCATTGTGAGTTTTAGATGCCCAGTAGTATTATCAAAAGCGATAGTAAATTTTTCTACAGTTGTTTCTAGTTTTTGTGTCGGTGCTTGTAATTCTATCACATCATAATTGGGATCCCACATCGGCTCCATTTTTTCATTAACACCCCATTGATAAAGACCAGAATTAAACATTACTTTCCAGGAGTTTTCCATAGGTACTGTCCATAACGTATATTTCCCTTTAGGCAATACCATGCCTTCTATATTTAAATCTTTGTTGGTAGAGAACGTCGTTGCTTCGTTAGCACCAGTTCGCCAAACTTTATCAAAAGGAACTAAGGCACCAAATATATCGCGCTCTCTTTTAGAAGGGCGATTATATTCAACCTTAAGTTTTAAATCATTTAAAGTAATTGCTGCAGAATCTTTAGGACTTAATCTTGTAGAAAATATATTTTCTACAAAAACAGAATATAATAACAAAGCAATAGCAACAATGGATAGGAAAATGAGGATGCGTTTTAACATAAATTCTTAAAGGATAGCAATTTTAATTATAAAAACTAAATATATAACGAAATCCCTAAATTTATAGTCTAAGGTGATTTAAAATTAATTTAAATGCGGAAAAATATTTTTTTCTTTGATTTTGCCACACTCACTTTTTTGTATCGTCTTTAAGACAAACCAATCAAAAACAACCAAAAGCAACCAAGGATGTTTCAAGTAGACATTATTGAAAAATGCCGCCAAAACGACAGAAAGTCGCAACTGAAATTGTACAACCAGTATTGTGATGGTATGTTAATCGTAGCACAACGTTTTATAAAAAATACGATGGAGGCCGAAGATGTTGTACAAGAGTCATTTATAAAAGCCTTTTCAAAATTAGAACAGTATAAAGCAGAAGTGACATTTGGAGCTTGGTTAAAGCGTATTGTTATTAACAAGAGTATAGATTTATTAAAGTCAAAAAAGCAACGTTTGGTAGATTTACAAGAGGTGCAATTAAAAATTGTTGACGAAGATTATAATGACGATTGGTCGGCAGACGATAGCCTCACTATAGAGGATGTAAAACGCGCAATACAAGAATTGCCAGAAAAGTATAAATATGTTGTAATGCTATATTTAGTAGAAGGTTATGACCATCAAGAAATAGCAGACATATTGAATATCTCTGAAGTGGCGTCAAGAACGCAATTGTCTAGAGGAAAAAGAAAATTAAAAGAATTATTAAATACAGAGAAAAATGGGACAGAATCTTAAAGACCTATTTAAAAATCAACCACAAGATGAGAGCATAAAAATGTCTCAAGGTCATGAAGCACGCTTTTTAGAAAAGTTAGATAAAGCACTGCCACAACATAAAAAATCTAGCCACTTCGGGTTTTTAAATATTGCAGCAAGTGTTATTGTATTATTAGGGTTGAGTTACGGTGCGTTTCAGTTTTTTAATTCACCTGAAGATGTTGTAATACCAAAAGAAGAGGTAGCATCTACCACAAAAATTAAAACTATGGGTGATATTTCTCCTGATTTAAAAAAGGTAGAAGATTATTACTTGGCAAGCATTAATCTAGAATTATCTAAAGTAAATCTAACACCAGATAATAAAGATTTAGTTGATGGCTATATAGAAAGACTTAAAGAGTTAAATACAGAATATGATAATTTAACTATTGAGCTTAACGAAAATGGACCAAACACAGAAACTTTAGATGCATTAATCGATAATCTAAAATTTAGACTAAATCTTGTAATGCGTTTAAAAGAAAAGTTGCAAGAATTTAATAACGACACTTTTGAAGAAGTAACTATTTAACCAATTATTAATCAAAAAACGAACAGTTTAAAAAAACAAAAAACATGAACACACTAAGAATTTTAACCTTGTGCTTAATCACCACAATGAGTTTTGCACAAAAAAAAGAAACTAAAGTATCACAGGACATCAAAGTTAATAAGGATGTGGTGGTTGACCTAAACACCAATTATGTAGAAATCGAAGTTGATACCTGGAATAAAGATGTTGTAGAAATAGAAGCTTATTTAGAGAGTAGCAAACTCTCAGAAGAAGAACTTAAAAAAGCAGTTAAAGCATGGAATCTTAATATAGATGCTAGCGCAGATAAGGTACATATTTCTTCTGAAGGAGGTAGAAGTTTTGCATTCTTCTCTGAGGAATCTTACGACGATATCTTAAAAGAGTTAGAGTTTAGTTTAGCCGATTTGCCAGAAATTCCTGAGATTTCCGGACTTTCAAATCTTTCAAATTTACCAACTATAATTAGTTTAAAAGACCTGCCAGAAATGCCAGAATTACCAGAAATGCCTGAGTTTCCTGAATTACCAGAATTACCAGAGGGCATAAAAACAATATCGTTTGATTATGATAGATATCAAAAAGAAGGCGAAAGCTATTTGTCAGAGTGGAGTAAGAAGTATGAAAAAGAAGGAGGTAAAGAGTTGCAAAAGCGTATGGAAGAGTGGGCTAAGAAATTTAGTGAATCCGGATATCAAGAAAAAATGGCAAAATGGGGCGAGGAGTATGGCAAACGTTTCGAAGGTAAATGGGCCAAAGACATGGAAAAATGGGGAGAGAAATTTGGAGAGAAGTTTGGTAAAGACATGGAAAAATGGGGCGAAGAGTTTGGTAAAAGTTTTGGAAAAGATTGGGAGAAAAAAATGGAAGCTTGGGGAGAACGTTTTGGTAAGCAGATGGAAAAACAAGGTAAAGCTATAGAAAAACGCGCCAAAGCCATAGAAAAGCGTGCTAAAATAATGGAAGAACGTGCTGAAGCTATGGAGGAAAGAAGAGAAGCTATTAATGAAGAGCGAGTTGCTAGAGCAGAACAGTTAGCAGCACGAAAAGAAGCTATGGAACATAGAAAAGCATCTTTCTATAGTTCAGGAAATAATAGTAAAGTAAAACGTGTTATAAAAATTAGAATCCCTAAAAATGCAAAATTAAAGCTTAATGTAAGACACGGTGAACTTAAAATAGCATCGTTATTAAATAATATAAAAGGTGATGTTTCGCATACATTTTTAGTAGCAGAACACATTGATGGAAGTGACACTTCCATCAATGTGTCTTATTCACCAATGGTTATTAATAATTGGAGTTTAGGGACACTTAATCTCAACTTTGTTGAAAAAGCTCAAATAAAGAATGCGACTAATCTGGTTTTAAATTCTAAATCATCAAATATTGCAATAGATAATTTAACAGATACAGGAATTATAGATGGGAGTTTTGGGGATTTAACCATATCTAGCCTAGCTGATAGTTTTAAAAATTTGAATCTGATATTAGAAAACAGTGATGCATTAATCAGTTTGCCTAAGGGTGTAGATTATAACTTGTATTTTAAAGGCAATCGTTCTAAATACAATAATACACCAACAACGCAGAAGACAGTGAGAAAAGATGATAATGGACAAAGTTCTAACAAGAATATCATTGTTAATGCTAAGTATAGTAGTGTGATTATGAATTAAAAATTACGTTTAAATCCCATTACAAACCATAAATGGGTCATACTAATGTTATAGATATAGCCGATTAATTTTATTAGTAGATATGAAATAGACGGCAATTGTATTTCTTCTCTTACCTTTATTTTCCATAGATACATTCGTTATTTTTGTGGAAAATTTTTAGTTTATGACACTTTCAAAACTTGAATCTATTTTGCAGTCTCTAGATATATGCCCTGTATTAGGTGAGATATACCAAAAGAATGACTTTGTACGGTTAGACTTATCAGTAGAAAATGAAAGTTTGAAAGGTGTAAATGTATCCGATGCAAATGCATTGGAAAGATATATTTGGAATCATATAAAAACTAATAACGCTAGAGTAGCTTTTGGTGGTTATCTCGAAAAACGAGGCATCTATAATCGTAGTTTACATTTTAATCAAGAGGACCCAGATACTGAGCGTAATATTCATTTGGGCATAGATTTATGGATAGAGGCTGAGTCTCCAATTTATTCTCCTCTGGATGCTGAGATACATAGTTTTAAAAACAATACCAATTATGGAGACTATGGACCAACACTTATCTTAAAGCATAGTATTGATGCTATAGAGTTTTATTCACTTTATGGACACTTAAGTTTAGCATCTCTCGATGGTAAAGTAATTGGACAAACTATAAAAAAAGGAGAGCAAATAGCGACACTAGGAACAGCTGAGGTCAATGGTGATTATGCACCACATTTGCATTTTCAAATAATTAAGGATATGCAGAATCACAAGGGCGATTATCCGGGTGTTTCTAATGTTAAAGAATTGAATTTTTATAAAACGAATTGTCCGAATCCAAATTTAATTTTACAGTTAAATTAAAATTATTAGACATCATATTGTTGTCTATATCGCAGATTAATCAACTAGCTTAGCAAGCAGTTGTAGTACACTTTCTGGATTGTCTATCCTATATTTTGCACTGGTTTTATCTATACCTACTTTTATAGTATAAGCAGATTCAGGCACTTCTTCAAACATATATTCATCTGTCCAATCATCACCGATAACTGCTATAAAATCAAAGTCTTGCTGCAATATTATGCGGCTTGTAGCTCTACCTTTGTTTACATTACTGCTTTTTATTTCTATAACCTTGTTGCCTTTTAATACCGATAAATCATTATTAGAGACCATACTAGTTAACACAGTGTTTAACTCAATAGTACGAATTTTGGCAAGCTCAGGGTCGGCAATCCTATAGTGCCATGCTAATGAAAAGTTTTTACGTTCAATAAATGTTCCAGGCGTTCTATCAACAAATGTCTCTAATATAGGATAGATACTCTCCATCCAATCCGTCTTTAATCGTTCTAAAGCTATCCACTCATTATTTTGATAAAGCCATACGCCATGATCTGTTACTAAATTATAATCTTTATGGCCAAACCATTTTTGAAAAGTTTCTCTATCGCGACCACTAATTAAAACCAACGTCGTATTTTTTTGAGCGTTTATTTTATCTAATAGCTCATAGAGTTCAGTATTAGGTTTTGCGTCTTGAGGATTATCTTTAAAACCAACTAGTGTGCCGTCATAATCTAGTAGTATAAGTTTGTTCTTTTTTTGAGAATAATCAGTTACAAAATTCTGCTCATATTCCCCAACTAGTTTTTTAGCTAAAAAGGAACTTTTAAGTGCTTTAGTTTCTTCAAGTGATTTTAAAAATTCTGTAGCCCATTTTTCTACATTATAACGTTTGACTCGTTTTTGTAATGAAGTCATACGTTTTTGTTGCTCTTCAATGGGCATAGATAACGCACGATCTAAATTATTAGCAAAATCTTCAAAACTATTAGGATTAATTAATAAAGCACCGTTCATCTCTTTGGAGGCACCAGCCATTTCACTTAAAATTAAGACACCGTCTTTATTAATTCTAGTTGCAACGTATTCTTTGGCTACTAAATTCATTCCATCTCTTATAGGGGTTATTAGTGCTACTTTTGAAGAGGTGTATAAATCAATTAACCCAGAAAAAGGCAAAGCTCTATAAAAATACCAAATAGGTGTCCAGCTTACGGTAGAGAATTTACCATTAACACGGCCAACCAATTCATCAGTCTCACGCTTAAGTTTTTTGTATTGTGGTACATTTGAGCGCGAAGGAACAGCTAGCATTATTAGTCTTACATTCTCCTTATACTGCGGGTATTTGTCCAAAAAATATTCAAAGGCTTTTATTCGGTTAGGAATACCTTTGGTATAATCCATTCGGTCAATAGATAATATTAATTTTTTGTTTTCATTATTATGAGTTTGTAATCTCTGGTATAACTCCGACTTTTCTTTTGGTTTACCACTTTGTTCTGTAGCTGCGCTATAAAATTTATCATAATCAATTCCCATAGGAAAAGAATCTACTTTTATACGTCTGTCTTTATAGTTTATAAGGTTGAAATTAACATCTAACCTTAAAATTCGTTTAATGGAACTTAAAAAATGGCGTTCGTAATCGTACGTATGAAACCCTAATAAATCAGCACCAAGCATGCCTTTAAGTATTTCTTTTCGCCAAGGGAACGTTCTGAAAATTTCATAAGACGGAAAGGGAATATGTAAAAAGAAACCAATAGTGGTATTGGGTTTCTTGTTTTTTATCATTTGAGGTAATAACAAAAGCTGATAATCGTGTATCCAAACCGTATCGCCATCTTCAATAGTATCTAAAACTACATCTGCGAATTTTTGATTAACACGTTTATAAGCTTCCCATTCCTGTTGCTCAAAATTGGTGTATTCCATAAAATAATGGAAGAGGGGCCATAAGGCTTTGTTGCTAAAACCTTCATAGTAATCTTCAATATCTTTGTTATTTAAACCTACAGCTAAGCATTTGGCCTTTTTAATTTCTCGATTTATTTTTTCTGAAAGAGAGGGACTTAAATTGTCTTCAGGTATGCCAGACCACCCAACCCAAATACCATCACCATCGGCATGTACAGATTTCATCCCTGTAGCTAGACCTCCAACACTAGGATTTATTTCAAAAGAATTATCATTAATAGATACTTGCAACGGCAGGCGATTAGATACAATTATGGTTTTATTCATAGACAGAATTTGTTGGAATAGATAGTATTTCGTTAATTTAAGAAAATTACAGAGTTTTCTATCAAAAAATCACAGAGTTTAATGAATAATTTAGATTACGGAATTATAGGAAATTGTCGAAGTGCTGCTTTAGTTTCTAAAGAAGGTTCGATAGATTGGTGTTGTTTACCACAATTTGATTCACCATCAGTTTTTGGTAAATTATTAGATGATAAAATAGGTGGTTCATTTGCAGTCAAAGTTGATGATAGTTATACCATTAAGCAATACTATATAGATAATACAGTCATATTAGTCACGGCTTTTAGTAATGGCTTAGATGCCTTCGAAGTCCGAGATTTTATGCCTAGGTATCATAAAGAAGACGGAACATATCACTCGCCTCCAGAGTTCATAAGATATATCAAACATATCTCAGGCAGGCCTACGTTAAGTGTTGTATATGACCCAAAGCTAGAGTATGCTATTGGAGAAACTAACACATACATAAAAAATGATTTTATAGTTAGTTTAACTAATAAAGATGCTTTTGATACACTTTTTTTATACACAGATATTAGTAAAGAAGCAGTAATTAATAGTCAACCAATTACATTAACATCTGACCACTTCTTTTTAGTAGGGTATAACGAAAAATTATTTGTGCCTTCGCTAAACACAGCTTTCTTAGAATGCGAGCGTACCAAAGTTTATTGGATGAATTGGATGGAACGTACGCCTTCATATAAACGCTATAATAAGCAGATTGCTCGTAGTGCAATGACACTAAAGTTATTGAGCTATGATAAAACAGGAGCCGTTTTGGCAGCTGCAACGACATCATTACCTGAAACAATAGGAGAGGTTAGAAACTGGGATTACAGATTTTGTTGGATACGTGATGCATCAATGGTTATCAAGGTGATGTCTAAGTTGGGGCATAAAAATATGGCAAAACGTTATCTTAAATTTATTATTAGCCTTATGCCAGACAAAGATGAAAAGCTTCAGATTATGTACGGTATAAATGGAGAAAAAAAATTGACCGAAGAATTTCTAGAGCACTTATCTGGTTATAAGGATTCTAATCCTGTGCGAATAGGGAATGCAGCTTATAAGCAAAAACAAAATGATATTTATGGAATTTTGATGGATATGGTTCATCAATTATTACTCAATTTTAGTAATGATATTGAATATGGTGAAGAACTTTGGAGTATAACAAAAGGCATTGTTTGGGTGGTAAACAAGCATTGGCAAGAGCCAGATAAAGGCATATGGGAATTTAGATCCGAAGATCAACATTTTACCTTTTCAAAAGTATTGTGTTGGACAGCTGTTGACAAAGCCATCAAAGTGTCGAAAATGCTAGGAAAAACATCTAAGTTGGCACGCTGGAAATTATTAGAAGAAGCGATTAGAAACGATATTATGGAACATGCTTGGAGTGATAAAGTGCAAGCATTTACACAAGCTTATGGTTCAGATGATTTGGATGCTTCTGTATTATTAATGGAACCCTATGGTTTTATTGAAGCTAAGCATCCAAAATACGTAAGTACAGTAAAAGCTATTGAGCGTGAGCTTTCTAATGATGGCTTGTTGTACAGATATAAGAATAAAGATGATTTTGGTTTACCATCGTCATCATTTACTATTTGTACATTTTGGTTTATTAATAGTCTCTTTAAAATAGGAGAGGAGGAAAAGGCAGTAAAACAATTTGAAAAACTATTGTCCTACAGCAACCACTTAGGATTGTTTAGCGAAGATTTAGACTTTAAAACTAAACGATTACTAGGTAATTTTCCGCAAGCGTATTCTCATTTAGCATTAATAGAAACAGCTATAAACTTGTCGAAAATCACAAAAGAAGAAAAAGTTAAAGATGCAATATCGTAGGTTGTAACAATAAACTTTGTAACAGAAAAACCCAATGCATTCGCATTGGGTTTCTTTATATACTAAGCGTATATATACGTTTAGTCATTCACTAAAACCCATTCGCCTTTTTCAATTAACGGAATAGCTTGTTTGTATTTAACAACTTTACTTTCACCATTCATAACATGTTTAATCGTTACACGATCATTACGTCCAATTTTTGGTTGCTCACGTACAATAGTCTCCACCACTTGTTGTTGACGACGAGAAGCACCTTCACCAACAGAGCGGCTTTGAGCAGCACGTTCATCTAGGTTCTGGATTTCTTCTTTTTGTTCGCGTGTTTGTTCTTGACGACGTGTGCCTGCCTCTTGAATTGTATTGGCTGTTTCTTGAGGTATTTCGCCTTTAAATAAGAAAGAAATAACCTCTTTATTCACTTTATCAATCATCACTTTAAATAATTCAAAAGCTTCAAACTTATAAATTAATAAAGGGTCTTTCTGCTCATGAACGGCAAGTTGTACAGATTGTTTTAATTCATCCATTTTACGCAAATGCGTTTTCCATGCATCATCAACAATAGCTAATGAAATGTTCTTTTCAAAATCATTAATAAGTTGCGTGCCTTTAGATTCGTAAGCTTTTTCTAAATCGGTGACGACTTGTAAGGTCTTTGTTCCATCTGTAAATGGTACTACAATACGTTTAAATTTATCGCGTTGCGTTTTGTATACATTTTCAATAACCGGATAGGCCAAATCTGCTGCACGCTGCATTTTTGCTCTGTAATGCTTAAAAGCTTCTTTATAAACAATGCCGGCAATTTTTTGAGGATCCATTTTCCCAAATTCATCTTCAGTAATAGGAGATGACATAGAGAAATATCGGATTAATTCAAATTCAAAATTCTTGTAATCGTTAGCTTCTTTATTCGCTTCTGTAATAATTTCTGAGGTATCAAAAATCATATTAGCTAAATCTACACGAAGTCGTTCCCCATGTAAAGCATGTCTACGACGCTTGTATACAACCTCACGCTGAGCGTTCATCACATCATCATATTCTAACAAACGTTTACGAACACCAAATTGGTTTTCTTCAACTTTTTTCTGAGCACGCTCAATAGATTTAGAGATCATAGAATGCTGAATAACTTCGCCTTCTTTAAGTCCCATTTTATCCATCATCTTAGCAATACGCTCACTACCAAATAAACGCATTAAGTTATCTTCTAAAGACACGTAGAATTGTGAGCTTCCTGGGTCTCCTTGACGACCAGCACGACCACGTAACTGTCTGTCTACACGACGTGAGTCATGGCGCTCAGTACCAACAATAGCTAAACCACCAGCAGCTTTTACTTCATCCGATAGTTTAATATCTGTACCACGACCAGCCATGTTAGTGGCTATCGTTACTTGACCTGCATTACCTGCTTCTGCAACAATATCTGCCTCGCGCTTGTGCTGCTTGGCATTAAGTACGTTATGCGAAATCTTACGTTGTGCTAAAATCTTTCCTAATAATTCCGAAATATCTACTGATGTTGTACCAATTAAAACAGGTCTGCCCTGTTGTGATAATTTAGTAACTTCATCAACAACAGCATTATATTTTTCACGTTTGGTTTTATAAACTAAATCTTCACGATCATCACGAGCAATTGGTCTGTTTGTAGGAATTTCTACAACATCTAATTTGTAGATTTCCCAAAGCTCACCAGCTTCAGTTACAGCTGTACCTGTCATACCAGACAGTTTGCGGTACATTCTAAAATAATTCTGAAGCGTTACTGTGGCAAAAGTTTGCGTGGCATCTTCAATCTTTACATTTTCTTTGGCTTCAATCGCTTGGTGTAAACCATCGCTATAACGACGTCCATCCATAATACGACCAGTTTGCTCATCGACAATCATTACTTTATTGTCCATAACCACATACTGTGTATCTTTTTCAAATAAAGCATAGGCTTTAAGAAGTTGATTTAAAGTATGAATACGTTCAGACTTTACTGAGAAATCTCGGAATAAGTCTTCCTTTTCTGCAGCTTCATCTTCAGATGTTAAACCTTTTGCTTCAATCTTTGCGATTTCGGTTCCCATTTCTGGCATGACGAAGAAATTTGGGTCATCTTTTCCAGATAGGAATTCAACACCTTTATCAGATAATTCAACCTGATTGTTTTTTTCGTCAATAACGTAATAGAGTTCTGCATCTACTTTTGGCATTTCTCTATTATTATCTTGCATGTAGAAGTTCTCCGTTTTCTGAAGCAATTGTTTAATACCTTCTTCACTCAAAAACTTAATTAAAGCTTTGTTTTTTGGAATACCTCTGTAAACTCGTAGCAATTTGAAACCACCTTCTTTAGTATCACCTGCTGCAATTAGTTTTTTAGCTTCTGCTAAAACACCAACTAAATATTTACGTTGTACTTCTTCTATTTGCTGAACTTTAGGTTTTAGTTCATCAAACTCATGTTCATCACCTTTTGGGATAGGACCAGATATTATTAAAGGTGTACGTGCATCATCAATTAATACAGAATCTACCTCATCTACAATAGCATAGTGGTGTGGACGTTGTACCAAATCGTCAGGTGAATGTGACATGTTATCACGCAAGTAATCGAAGCCAAATTCGTTATTAGTTCCGTACGTAATGTCCGCGTTATATGCTTTGCGACGTGCATCAGAATTTGGTCTGTGGTAATCAATACAATCGACGCTCAAGCCATGAAACTGAAATATTGGTGCCATCCAAGCACTATCTCGTTTTGCTAAGTAGTCATTTACGGTTACTAAGTGAACACCACGACCCGCTAAGGCATTTAGATAAACAGGTAATGTTGCTACAAGTGTTTTACCTTCACCAGTTTGCATCTCTGCAATTTTACCTTGGTGCATGGCGATACCACCGATAAGCTGTACGTCATAATGTACCATATCCCATGTGATGGCTTTACCAGCTGCATCCCAAGAATTTGCCCAAAAGGCTTTATCGCCGTCAAGACTCACGTAATCGTTCTCTCCTGAAATTTCTCTATCATAAGCATTTGCAGTAACTTCAATTTCAGTATTATTCACAAAACGCTTTGCTGTTTCTTTTACCACAGCAAATGCTTCAGGAAGAATATCGTTTAAGACGTCTTCTGAAATTGTGTAGATTTCATCCTTGATTTTATCAATTTCTTGGTAGATATCTTCACGTTCGTCAATGTCTTCAGTAGCTTCAGCTTTTGTGCTTAACTCCTCTATGCGTGTGTTAAAAGGTTGACGTGCTTCTTCTAACTGCGCTTTGAAATCAGTTGTTTTTGCTCTTAATTCGTCATGAGATAAAGCTTCGAGAGCTTTCTCAAAAGTTTTTATCTTATCTACGATAGGCATTATGGACTTAACGTCTTGTTTGGATTTGTCTCCAACAAAAACTTTAAGTACAGAATCTAGTAATCCCATTTGGTTATGTATTTTTTTTCAAAAGCCTATAAATAATAGGGCTTTGAGTTAATTTTTATTTTGGTTCAAAAGGATTTCAAATATACACTTTGTAAAAAGTATATAGAAACCTTTATAAACAAAAAAAGTCTCATTGTCGTAATAACGAAAGAGACTTTTTTAGTGTTGTTTTGTTGTATTAATATTCGTCCTCGTTCCAGAGGTAATCTTCATCAGTTGGATAATCTGGCCAAATTTCTTCTATAGAATCGTAAGAGTCGCCTTCATCTTCTATAGCTTGTAAGTTTTCTACAACTTCTAAAGGTGCACCCGTTCTAATCGCGTAATCGATTAATTCATCTTTAGTTGCTGGCCAAGGTGCATCACTTAAATACGATGCTAATTCTAATGTCCAATACATTTATTATTGTGTTTAATTTTTTGCAAAAATAATTTTTTAGTTTAAAAAGTCAAGAAAAAACTAGATTATTTAGCTTTGGTTGCGAATTTTATTAAAAACAATAGGATTAAATCATAAATTCATAGTCCTATAAGTGTTTTAAGTACATTCATAAATGTTTCACCATTAATAAAAAGAACGTGTAATCTTATAACTTCTAGATTGGTATTTTGCATTGCCCAATCTTAAACTGAAATGATTATGACTCCTTTTTAGGTATCCATTTAATTTCTTCAGCCTGTAATTCATGAGACAACTTCCGTGCCAACACAAAAAGATAGTCAGATAGTCGGTTGATATACATTAAAGTTTCTGGTTGAAATGGCTCCAAATCATTAAGATGACTTGCTAAACGCTCGGCACGACGACATACGGTCCGAGCAATGTGACAGAATGACACCGTTTGATGTCCACCAGGTAAAACGAAGTGCGTCATAGGTGGTAAAGCATTATTCATACTATCCATACTATCTTCAAGTAATGTAATGTCTGTTTCGGAGATTTTAGGAATATTCAAGCGGTCTTTACCGTTTTTTAATGTTGCCTTTTCTGGATCAGTAGCTAGTATAGCACCAACCGTAAATAAGCGGTCTTGGATCTCCATTAGCACAGTTTTGTGAATGGGATCTATACTTTGATCACGAATAAGGCCTATATATGAGTTAAGTTCATCAATGGTACCATAACTTTCAATACGGATATGATGTTTTGGTACTCGAGTACCACCAAAAAGGGCTGTTGTTCCTTTATCTCCAGTTTTTGTGTAGACTTTCATTTTTCGAAATTAAAAATGTAAAGTTATGAGTTATAAGTGAGAAGTTGAAAGTGCGAGTTATAAACTTTAAAGTTTTACAATTAAATTGTTTTTTCACCTAACACCTAACACCTAACACCTAACACCTAACACCTAACACCT
>CAZBMY010000013.1:13686-20204 GCA_964492855.1 uncultured Flavobacteriaceae bacterium | reverse complement strand
AGATATATTAGCTTACAGTCGCTCTGAAGGTTCTGAAAATTACAGAAAGAAAATTGCAGAATATTACATCAAAAATGATATTCATGTAAATCATGAAGATATTATCGTAACCACTGGTGGTAGTGAAGCACTTTTATTTGCCTTCGGAAGTATCATGGATAAGGATGATGAAATTATTATTCCAGAACCATTTTATGCTAATTATAATGGATTTTCTACAGCGTCTGGTGTTAATGTAGTTCCAGTAATTTCTAAAATAGAAGATAATTTTGCATTACCACCTATTGAAGATTTTGAAAAACTAATCACACCAAAAACTAAAGCCATTCTAATATGTAATCCAGGAAATCCAACTGGCTATTTATATTCAAAAGAAGAGATTAAGAAACTTGCTGAATTAGTAAAAAAGCATGATTTATTTTTACTCGCTGACGAAGTCTACAGAGAGTTTGTATATGATGGTATCAGCCATTATTCAATTTTACAAGAGCTAGGTCTAGAAGACCATGCAATAGTCATAGATTCCGTATCTAAACGCTATAGTATGTGTGGAGCAAGAATAGGGTATTTAGTTTCAAAAAATAAAGAGTTTATTAAAACTGCCTTAAAATATGCTCAAGCCAGGTTAAGCCCACCTACTTTGGCTCAAATTGCAAGTGAAGCAGCACTTAATACACCAGAATCTTATTTTACAGAAGTCATTAATGAATATGTTGGGAGAAGGGATACTTTAATTTCTGAATTAGAGAAAATCAAAGGTGTAAAAGTTGCAAAACCAAACGGCGCTTTTTATTGTATTGCAGAACTTCCTATAAAAAATTCAGATAATTTTGCGCAATGGCTTTTAGAACATTTTTCTTTTGAAAATGAGACTGTTATGGTTGCTCCTGCTGCAGGTTTTTACTCGTCACCTAATGTTGGTCTAAACCAAATCCGAATTGCGTACGTACTTAATGAAGACAGTCTAAAAAAAGCTGTTAAAATTATTGCTGAAGCTTTAAAAGTCTACAAAGATTAAATGACTTTAGAAAAAAATGTATCCTTAAAAGATTTTAATACGTTTGGTATTGATGCCAAAGCAAACCGCTATGCTAATATTAAAACTGTAAATGATTTAAAATACATTTTAAAAACTGAAATCGCTAAGCCTATATTTATTCTTGGTGGGGGCAGTAACATGCTACTTACTAAAGACATTGACGCCTTAGTACTTCATATTAATAATAAAGGTATTGATATCATCAATGACACTGAGAATTATGTAGTCGTCGAGGCACAAGCTGGTGAAAACTGGCATGACTTTGTACTTTGGTGTTTAGACCATGATTTTGGTGGAGTTGAAAACCTTTCGCTAATCCCAGGAAATATAGGAACAGCACCTATTCAAAATATTGGCGCTTATGGTGTTGAGTTAAAAGATGTTTTTCATTCTTGCAAAGCCATGAATGTAAAAACTCAAGAGATAAAAACATTTAATAAATCAGATTGCAAATTTGGCTACCGTGAGTCTATTTTTAAACAGGAATTAAAGAACCAATATATTATAACAAGTGTTTGTCTTCAGCTTACAAAAAACAGCCACAATCTTCATATGGATTATGGCGCTATCACTTCGGAGTTGGAGCGCCTTCAGGTTTCTCAACCAAAAATAAAAGATATTTCTAAGGCTGTAATTAACATAAGACAAAGCAAGTTGCCAGACCCAAAAGAAATTGGCAATAGTGGGAGTTTCTTTAAAAACCCTATAATTTCTAAAGCACAGTTTGATAAGATTAAGATTAACTTCCCCAATGCCCCGCACTATATAATTTCTGAAACTGAAGTGAAAATTCCTGCAGGTTGGCTTATTGAAACCTCTGGTTTTAAAGGTAAACGCTTTGGTAATTATGGCGTACATAATAAGCAAGCATTGGTACTCGTTAACTATGGAAACGCCTTAGGAGACGATATTTATAAACTAGCTAAGCTTATTCAAAGCACAGTATTAAGGCTATTTGATATAACTATAGAAACTGAAGTGAATATTATTTAATTGTAATAATGTAGTACCCTAACGCATTAAACTAAATTAATAAACATTGAGTAAAAACGTAGAGCAAAGAATTATTCAGTTATTAAAACGCAACGACCAGTATGCGCTAAACTTGCTATATGAAAACTACTCTGATAGTCTTTACGGTGCCATACTCAAAGTGACTAAAAACGAAGAAATTGCTGAAGATGCTTTACAAGAAACCTTCATAAAAGTATGGAAGAACGCCCAGAAATATGACCCTAAAAAAGCAAAGCTATTTACATGGTTATTTAGAATTGCCAGAAACACAGCCATAGACAAGCTCCGTAGCTTTAATAACAGATTTCACAAAGAAGTCCAAATAGATAAGTCTAACGTATATATATTTCCAGGTACAAAGCTTAATCAAGATGTTATCGACATCAAAGCGCATGTATCTCGATTAGAAAACAAATATCAGGCAGTGTTAAATGCTCTTTTTTTTGAGGGCATGACGCAACAAGAAGCTAGTGAAGAATTAGAAATTCCTCTTGGCACAGTTAAATCTAGACTTAAAATTGGTTTACGAGAACTCAGAAAAGTTTACGATTTTTAAACACATATATTATGGAAGAAAAATTACATTCATTTTTACAATCTGGTCTGCTAGAGCGTTATTTAGTAGGTGACACTTCCATTGCTGAAAATCTGGAAGTAGAGCATCAAATAAACGCAAACCTTAAAATTAAGGACGCTTACTTGAAGCTACAAGAAGACTTAGAAATTGTAGTCAAAGCTAATGCTGTAGAAGCACCTCTTGGCGTACTTAATAAAATTTTATTAGCTACAAAAAAAGATGCTAAAGTTATTCCTATTACCAAAAACAAAACACCTTGGTACAGCATTGCTGCCAGTGTTGCTGCTTTTATATTTGCTAGCTCTAGCCTTTACTTATATCAAAAGAACGAAGCTTTAAATAGCGAAAACAATGTTGTTGTTGATGAAATTTTTGATTTAAGAGAAGATATCGAAAAAAACAACTCTAAGCTAGATGCGTTAGCTATTCAGCTTCAAAAATTAAATAATCCTGATGCTCAAAAGTATGTCTTAAGAGGAAATGAACGCGCTAGAGATTTAAAAACAGTAGCTTATATTAATCCTGTTGACAAAACCTCTATGATAGATGTAGTGTCTTTACCAAAATTACCCGAAGACCAATACTACCAAATAAGAGCTGAGCTCGAAGACAAAATGGTTAACCTAGGTATCCTAGAGAATTATCAGCGTAGTCTAAAACCTATACCTTACATGGAAGATGCTTTAGCTTTAAGCATAACTATAAAAAATAAAAATGGAAACAATCCATTAGAAGAGCAAGAGGTTGCCGAGATCTCATTAAAAAATAATTAAAAAAAGAGCACTTATTAAAATAAGTGCTCTTTTAATTCTAAAGCGTATTCTATTTATTCTTTATCAAATAATGCCTTATGTATAAAGCCTGCAACAAGTGCACCAGCTATTGGCGCTAACCAAAACAACCATAATTGCGACGTATAATCTCCACCCGCAAACAATGCTTGACTTGTAGAACGTGCTGGGTTAACTGAAGTGTTAGAAATCGGTATACTTATTAAATGAATTAATGTTAAGCCTAAACCAATTGCTATAGGTGCAAAACCCTTAGGTGCTCTACTATTTGTACTTCCTAAAATTATCAACAAAAAGAATAACGTAAGTAAAAATTCTGCAACTAAAACTGGCATCATTCCATATCCATCTGGCGATAAATCTCCATATCCATTTGAAGCAAAGCCTCCAATATCTACAAAATCAGATTTTCCGCTTAAAATAAAATATAATGCCGATGCAGCAACTACTGCTCCAACAAGTTGTGCTACTATATAGCCAGGTAGCGATTTACCTTCAAACTTTCCTCCAGCCCATAAGCCAAGAGATACTGCTGGGTTAAAATGACCACCTGAAATATGTCCCACAGCATATGCCATAGTTAAAACAGTAAGACCAAAAGCCAATGAGACTCCAACAAATCCAATACCTAAATCTGGGTAAGCAGCCGCAAAAACTGCACTACCACAACCTCCAAAAACAAGCCAAAATGTTCCAAAAAATTCTGCAAATAATTTTTTCATGATTTATTATAATTAGTTAGTAATATATTTAAGACACAACTCTAGGTTTAAAAGTCACCACAGTTAAATTTGTAACTCATTGAAAAGCCTTATCTTTGTACTAAATTTAATCATTTTATTTATCCGAAATGAAACTTCTACTCATAACACTAGGTCTTTTATTACTTGCTGTTGCAGGAATTGCTATAAAAATATGGGCAAAAAAGGATGGTAAATTTGCTGGCACTTGTGCTAGCCAGAACCCAATGCTTAATCAAGATGGGGAAGCCTGTGGCTTTTGCGGAAAAACACCAGACCAATTTGACAATTGCTCAGAACCTCAACATTCTTAGTCAGTAAATGACGATTCTAGATATTGTTTTTTACGCTTTTATTGCAATTTCAGTCATTCAAATTGTATATTACTTAGTCTTTATTAACTTTTTCTCTTTTCAGAAGTCTGAATCAAAAAGAGCTAGAAACATTCCGCTTTCTGTCATTATTTGTGCAAAAAACGAAGCGGAAAATTTAACACAGAATCTTCCAAAAATAATTTCGCAAGACTATAAAGACTTTGAAATTGTTCTTATTAATGATAGTTCTTCCGATGATACGCTAGAAGTTATTGAAGACTTTGCTGATAAACATAGCAACATTACAGTTGTTGATGTAAAATCTATTGAGCAGTTTTGGGGAAATAAAAAATACGCTTTAACTCTGGGTATAAAAGCAACTAAAAATGAGTTTCTCATTTTTACAGATGCGGATTGTCAACCATCTTCAAAATACTGGCTAAGAGAATTAAGTAGTCATTTTAGTAATCAAAAATCAATAGTTTTAGGTTATGGTGCTTATAAAAAAGTTAAGTATTCATTCTTAAATGCACTTATTAGGTTTGAAACTTTAATGACAGCCGTACAATACTTCTCCTATGCAAATGCTGGATTACCTTATATGGGTGTTGGGCGAAATCTGGCTTATAGAAAAGAACTTTTTTTTAATAATGGCGGTTTTAAAAACCATATGCAAGTAAAGTCTGGTGACGACGATTTATTTATAAATCAAATCGCTGATCATAAGAACACAAGTACTTGCTTTACTAAAGACAGTTTTACATTATCACAACCTAAGCAATCCTTTAAAGATTGGATAATTCAGAAAAGAAGACATATCAGTACCTCTAAACATTATAAAGCATCTCACAAATTTCTTCTTGGCCTTTTTTACTTTAGCCAATTAACATTTTGGATTTTAGCAAGTATTCTACTTTCACTTTTATTTCAATGGGAAATTGTTTTAGGAATTCTATCTTTTAGAATTTTAGTACAATGGATAGCTCTTGGGCGCTCTGCAGCAAAACTAGAATCTAAAGATTTAATCTTTGCTGTTCCGTTTCTAGATATTTTCTTAATTAGCTTTCAATTACTTATATTTAGTGCTAATCTTATTTCAAAACCTAAACATTGGAAGTAAAAAACGCTATTGAACTTGCCAAAAACAATAAGCAATCTGCATTTAAATTTTTGCTCGACACGTTTTGGAATGATGTTTATGGTTTTCAGCTAAAACGCACAGAGAATGAGAATGATGCTGAAGATATTACCATACAAACGTTTTCAAAAGCTTTTGACAAAATCCACACTTACGATGAAAAATATGTGTTTAAAACATGGCTAATTGCCATTTCTAAAAACATACATATTGATTTGATTAGAAAGCATAAATCATCTATAAATAGTAAGATTAATAACAAAGAAGATGACACCATTTATGCTATACCAGATGAATCTCCTACTCCTGAAGATAAAATTATCAGGGAACAAAATTTAGCCAAATTACTTAAAGACATCAAAAAATTAAAGCCTCATTATCAAGAGGTAATTAATTTAAGATATTTCCAAGAATTAAGTTATAAAGATATTTCTAAGGAACTAGATGAACCTATGAATAACGTGAAGGTAAAACTATTAAGAGCAAAAAAATTATTAGCTCAAATACTTATCAATCCCAATGCTAAATAGCATAAAAAAACTTGGCCCAGGATTACTTTTTGCAGGAGCTGCAATTGGCGTTTCCCATTTGGTACAATCTACGCGTGCTGGTGCTGATTTTGGATTCGGTCTTATTTGGGCTTTGCTATTAGTTAATTTATTTAAATATCCTTTTTTTAGATTCGGACCGCAATATGCTATGGCGACTAAGGAAAGTTTAATTGACGGTTATAAAAGACTTGGAAAATGGGTCTTAGTCATTTATTTCATATTTACCATAGCTACAATGTTTACAATACAAACTGCTGTAACTATCGTAACAGCAAGTTTAACATCATATGTAATTTATGAATTTCAACCGATAGCTTTAGGAAGTTTACAATTTACAAGTGTTCAAATTTGGAC
>CAZBMY010000013.1:3034-13586 GCA_964492855.1 uncultured Flavobacteriaceae bacterium | reverse complement strand
ATAACAACCATTATTTTAGGCTTAGGGTTTTTGATTTTAGGCGCTTTAGTCCTTTATAATTCTGGTGAAGCCCTAAAAACATCGGCAGCAGGCTTTTCGTCGCAGCTTATTCAAATGTATACTAATAGCTTAGGCAATTGGGCATATATCATTATTGGTATTGCTGCAATTACGACTATGTTTAGTACAACACTCACAACACTTGATGGTTCACCTAGAGTCTTAGAACGTACAACAACATTATTATCTAATTTTAAGTTTAAAAACAGTTACGGGCTATGGCTTAGCATATTACTTCTAGGGACTTTAGGTATATTTTTCTTTCTAAGTTCCAATCTGGGTAAATTGGTAGAAATTGCTACGATTCTTTCATTTTTAACCGCACCTTTCTATGCTATCGCCAATTATAAACTGATGTGCTCAAAGCATGTACCATCAGAACATAGACCAAAACCAATAATACATATTCTAAGTTGGTTAGGTATTTTATTTCTTATCGGTTTTGGTGTTTGGTTTATAACAATTCTCTAGTGTTTATTTTAGTTTTTACTTCGTATCTTTGCTTTGTTGAAAAAGAAATAAATGGAGACTACAACTGCATCTAACATTCTTCCTGAGCGTAAGCCCAAATGGCTTAGAGTAAAACTGCCAACTGGTAAGAAATACACAGAACTCAGAAGCTTAGTTGATAAGTATAAATTAAATACAATTTGCACATCTGGAAGTTGCCCTAATATGGGTGAATGTTGGGGAGAAGGTACTGCTACATTTATGATTTTAGGTAATGTATGTACACGCTCATGTGGATTTTGTGGTGTAAAAACAGGCCGCCCAGAAACTGTGGATTGGGACGAGCCGGAAAAAGTAGCGCGCTCCATAAAACTAATGAGCATTAAACATGCTGTTTTAACCAGTGTTGACCGTGATGATTTGAAAGATATGGGCAGTATTATGTGGGCAGAAACTGTTAAAGCCGTTAGGCGTATGAATCCTGAAACAACACTAGAGACTCTCATTCCAGATTTTCAAGGTGTAGAACGACATATCGACCGCATTATAGAAGTTGCACCAGAGGTCGTATCTCACAATATAGAAACTGTAAGACGCTTAACACGCGAAGTTAGAATACAAGCCAAATATGACCGTAGTATGGGTGTTCTTAAATATTTAAAATCTCAGGGACAACGCCGAACAAAATCTGGCATTATGCTAGGATTAGGAGAAGCTAGAGAAGAAGTAATACAAACACTTCACGATTTAAGAGACAATGATGTAGATGTTGTTACCATAGGTCAATATTTGCAGCCAAGCAAAAAACATCTCCCTGTACAACGTTTTGTTAACCCAGATGAGTTTGATGAATATAAGGAAATAGGGCTAAATCTAGGGTTTAGACATGTTGAAAGTAGTGCACTTGTACGCTCTTCTTACAAAGCGCAAAAGCATATTAATTAATGATTAGGGTTGCTATTAACGGCTTTGGTCGTATCGGCCGTCGTGTTTTTAGACTGGCACTTCACCACCCTTCTATTAAAATTGTTGCCATCAATGATTTGGCAGATGCGCGCACGCTAAGCCATCTTTTAAAGTATGACAGCATACACGGTGTCCTTAACGAGGATATAAGTTTTTCAAAAGACGGAATTATTGTTAATAAGGACCTTATACCGCTCTTTAACCAAAAGGATATTTCAACTATCAATTGGTCTACTATTCAACCAGATATTGTTATAGAAGCCACAGGTAAATTTAAACAGAAAGAACAACTTCAACACCATATTACTAATGGTGCAAAGCGTGTTATCCTATCTGTACCTGCAATTGACGACTCCATAAAAACCATTGTACTTGGTGTTAATGATAATACTATTAATGGAGATGAACGCATTATTTCTAATGCCTCATGCACAACAAATAATGCGGCACCGATGATTGATATAATTCATAAAAATTTTGGTGTTAAACAAGCCTATATCACAACCGTTCATAGCTATACAACAGACCAAAGTCTGCACGATCAACCACATCGTGACCTTCGCAGAGCAAGAGCAGCAGCCCAATCCATTGTTCCTACTACAACAGGAGCTGCAAAAGCATTGACAAAAATTTTTCCAGATTTAGCAAATGTCATTGGAGGTTGTGGTATACGAGTCCCTGTTGCTAACGGTTCATTGACAGACATTACTTTTAATGTTGAAAAAGAAGTAACTATAGAAGGTATTAATTCTGCTTTCAAAGATGCTGCAACAACTTATCTTAAAGGAATTTTACAATACACTGAAGACCCGATAGTATCAATTGATATTGTTGGTAATACGCATTCTTGCGTCTTTGATTCGCAAATGACATCCGTAATAGGAAATATGGTAAAAATCATTGGATGGTATGATAATGAAACAGGATATAGTCAACGATTAATTGACCTTTTGTGTAATATATCGGAAAAAAATGTACTTTTATCGAATAAATAATTATATTTGTTTGTGAAATATGTTTTAAAGCCCCAAATGAAACACTTTATAAACCTTTATTTACTACTCTTTTGCCTAGTCAGTTATACTCAAAATTCGAGTGAAGCTAATGAAGGTGATATAGAAATATCCTTAAAACAGAAACTTAGTCAAGCTCAAATATATACTGAACGTGGTGACTATCTAAAAGCAAAAGACTTTCTAAAAGAAGCGCTTAATCTTGCTATTGAGGGCAATGATAAAACTAATGAAGGAATTATATATACTAAAATTGGCAAGCTACAGTATTTAGTTAACGAACCTGATAAAGCCATTTCGTCTTTAAATAAAGCAGTAGCTATACAGAGGGAAAACGAAGATAATATCAATCTTGGACTAACTTATAATATTAGAGGTGTTATTCATAGTAATCTTAAAGAATATAAGACTGCTCTAGACTATTATAAAAGCGCGCTACTAAATTTTGAGAATCTTAATTCCGAAAAATATCAGGCTGAAGTTTTTTTAAACCAAGCTATAGTTTACCTCAAGTTAGACCAAATAGAAGATGCGCAGCGAAGTTTAGAACGTTCTATTTTTATTGCTAAAAAACATGAGCTCTTTAGAGTATTAAGCAATAGTTATCTGAAAAATGCAAGTGCCTACTTTAGCAATAAAGAATATAATTTAGCATTAGACCAAGCTAAAAATGGCTTAGATACAGCTGTTGAATATAACTTTACAACACAACGAAACGAAGCCTTTAAAATACTCAGTGAGATTTATCAAAGTAAGAATCAATACAAATCTGCTCACCTATATTTGAATAAACATTTAATATTATCAGATTCTATTTTAAATGTTAAGCTACAATCTATGCCTTTGCAAAGTAATTACAAATCCACAGCTAATTTACTTAATGCAGAAGATGACCAGTTATTAGAACAGAGTACCGAAGCAGATACGGATGTAAGTTTGGCCAGGATTACAACTATTTTAAGTATTTCCTTGATTACTATTCTGTCTTTACTCACGCTGTCGTTATACAAAAACAATAATATTAGATTACGCACAAATAACATGTTGCAAGAAAAGAATGATGAACTCGTTGTTGCAAAAGAAAAAGCAGAATTAGCCTCGAGAACAAAAGCAAACTTTTTATCAACAGTTACGCACGAGCTACGTACACCTTTGTATGCAGTTACTGGCTTAACCAACTTATTACTAGATGAGGAACCTAAGGAAAAACAAATACCACATTTAAAATCCTTAAAGTTTTCTGGTGATTACCTTTTAACATTTATTAATGACATTCTTCAGATCAATAAAATTGAAGCTAATAAGGTCGAGTTAGACCCTGAAGATTTCAACCTAAGAACTAAAATTGAAAATGTTATTGCAGCATTAAACAACTCTGCAAATGATAATGGTACAAAAATACATTTTGATTACGAATCTAACTTACCAGTAACCTATATCGGTGATCAACTTAAGATTTCTCAAATCTTAATCAACTTATTAGGTAATGCCATAAAATTCACAAAAGATGGTGATATTTGGGTTAATGTAAATCAAAAAGCAGTTAAAAACAACCTATATACTTTACAGTTTGAAATTAAAGATAATGGTATAGGTATATCTAAAGAAAAGCAAGAACAAATGTTCGAGAGCTTCTCACAAGGCTCCATCCAAATTAACAGAAAATATGGTGGTACTGGTTTAGGGCTATCCATTGTTAAAGGGCTTATAAAAATCCTAAATGGTAAAATCTCATTAAAAAGCCAGCTCGGAAAAGGCACAAGTTTCTTCTTTGAATTACCATTAAAACATGTAGAACCAAAGAAGAAGGTAGTTAAAGTAGAAAGCAAACATATAGAAAATATAAAGGCTCTAGATTTAGAAAATATTAAAATATTAGTCGTTGAGGATAATAAGATTAATCAAATGATTAC
The DNA here is from genome assembly GCA_964492855.1 of uncultured Flavobacteriaceae bacterium. Lineage (GTDB taxonomy): Bacteria > Bacteroidota > Bacteroidia > Flavobacteriales > Flavobacteriaceae > Winogradskyella. Next base: position 9,184 of record CAZBMY010000013.1, on the reverse strand, counting down.
TAAAAAAATCCTCACCAAAATGGGCCTCACCTGTGAAATAGTAGACAATGGTGAAGACGCTGTAGAAATGGTTAAAAATACGGAATATAGTGTGGTATTAATGGATATTCATATGCCTGGCATAAGTGGTTTAGAAGCAACTAGACGTATCCGTGTTTTTAATAAAGAACTTACTATTTTTGCATTAACAGCCGTAACATTAGAAGATAAAATGCATGAGTTTGACGAAGCAGGTTTCGACGATATTATCTCAAAACCATTCAAACAAGAGACATTTGAAAAGAAACTTTATATTGCATTATCTGGTAAAACAGAAGCGACGACTTAACTAACAAATTCTGTAATCAACTTATCAAATCCCTGAGCGTTATCAATAACTACTTCTATGGGTATATAATACAATTTAGACTGTAAACTTTCTACCGTATTTAATCGCATAAAATCTTTTTCGGTCGTTAAAATGCATGACTTTTTCTCCAACTTCTCTATATCTTTTATCGTAAAATTATAGTGGTCTCCGTATTCTAAATGTTCAAATTTTAATTGTTTAGAGTTTAAAAACGCAACTAATGGAGTTGCATTTGCAATACCTGTAACCAAAGTAAAACTTGACAGCTTTTCTAAGGGATTTTGTTGGGTTGCAGAAAACACACTATCACTATACTTTATTGAGCTAAAAAATACGTGTTGGTTTGACTTCTTACGTACGCGTTTTATAATTGATTGTTTTTTTACTTCACTTAAATCAGCAGGGCATTTAGTAACCACAATAACATCTGCTCGCTTAGCTCCTAATTTTGGCTCTCGTAAATTACCGGTAGGTAATACCATATCATTAACATATAAATTGTTAAATGATGTTAGCAGAATATTAAATCCTGCCTTTACTTTTCGATGCTGATATGCATCATCAAGTAAAACAACATTCGCCTGTGGTTGTAACTCTAGTAATTTAGAAATTCCATGTTGCCGATTTTCATCTACAGCAACATAAATCTCAGAAAACTTATTATAAAACTGAAAAGGCTCATCGCCAATAGTATCTACATTAGAAGTTTTATCGGCTAAAATAAATCCTTTTGTGACACGTTTATAACCACGGCTCAAAGTCGCTACTTTATCTTTATTTGATAAAAGTCTTATTAGATATTCAATCATTGGTGTCTTACCAGTACCGCCAGTACTTAAATTACCAACACAAATCACAGGAAAGTCATACGACTTAGACGATTTAATCCCAGAATCATATAATCGATTTCGTAGCCAAGTCACAAAAAAGTAAATCGGCACGATAGGAAATAATAGGATTCTGAGTATTTTCATAAGAACGAAAGTAATATATATTTATATTTGAAAAAAACAGGACGCAATGGTTGTACAAGATGTTATTAATCATTTACACAATTTAGCCCCTTTGGCCTATGCCGAAGATTTTGATAATGTAGGGCTTTTAGTTGGAAATAAAAGCCAAACCGTTTCTGGTGTTTTAGTTACGTTAGACACTATTGAAGCCGTAGTTGATGAAGCAATAAAAAACAATTGTAACCTCATAGTTAGCTTCCACCCTATTATTTTTAAAGGCTTAAAAAAAATTACAGGAAAAACCTATGTAGAACGTGTTGTTATAAAAGCGATACAGCATAATATTGCCATCTTTGCAATTCATACAGCATTAGACAATGCGTATCAAGGTGTCAATGCTATAATTTGTGACCAACTGGGACTGAAGAATAAACGCATTTTAATGCCTCAAAAAAGCACTATCAAAAAATTAACAACCTATGTCCCAAAAGCAAATGCAGTCGACTTAAAAGAAAATCTTTTTAAGGTTGGCGCTGGCAATATTGGTAATTATGATAATTGTAGTTTTAGCTCAGAAGGTATAGGAACGTTTAGAGGTAATGATAACTCAAATCCTGTTATTGGAGAGAAAGGCAAGCTACAACAAGAAGATGAAACACAAATAAATATCACGTTTCATAAACACCTAGAACCAGTGATTTTAAAAACACTATTTGAAACGCATCCATATGAAGAAGTAGCCTATGAAATTACAACCCTAAGTAATACCAATCAACAAATAGGTATGGGAATGGTTGCAGAACTAGAAAGGTCACAGTCAGAAGAAGACTTTTTAAATTTTGTAAAAACCAGAATGAAAGCCTCTTCAGTGAGACATTCAAAATTATTAAACAAACCCATACAAAAAGTAGCCATACTTGGTGGCTCTGGTGCTTTTGCTATAGGTGCTGCAAAAGCTGCAGGAGCAGATATTTTTATAACTGCAGACCTTAAATATCACGACTTTTTTTCTGCAGAAAATGATATTGTAGTCGCAGACATTGGCCATTATGAAAGTGAGCAGTTCACAAAAACGTTTTTAGTAGACTATCTCTCAAAAAAAATTACTAATTTTGCAATCATTTTATCAAACACAAATACAAATCCGGTAAAGTATTTATAATTATGGCAAAAAAAGCTGAAGCTACTGTTGAAGAACGATTAAGAGCGTTATACGATTTACAATTAATCGACTCTAGAGTAGATGAAATAAGAAACATCAGAGGCGAGCTTCCTTTAGAAGTTAGAGATTTAGAAGACGATGTTGCTGGTCTAAATACAAGATTAGAAAAGCTTAACGATAGCCTTAACACTATAGACGAAGAAATTAAGTCTAAGAAAAATCAAATCGAAGAGTCTAAAACGCTTATTAAAAAGTACTCTGAACAACAGAATAACGTTAGAAATAACAGAGAATTTAATTCTCTAAGTAAAGAAATTGAGTTTCAAGAATTAGAAATTCAATTAGCTGAGAAGCACATAAAAGAATATAAAGTTCAAATAGAGCAGAAGAAAGAAGTTATTTCTGAGACAAAAGACAAACTTAAGGATCGTACTGAACATTTAAAACACAAAAAAGGTGAGTTAGATGAAATTCTTAAAGAAACTGAGAAAGAAGAAAACGCACTTTTAAGCGAGTCTGAAAAGTACCAAAAGAAAATCGAAGAGCGTTTAGTAATTGCTTATAATCGTATTAGAAATAATGTAAAAAACGGATTAGCCGTTGTAGCGATAGAAAGAGGAGCTTCAGGAGGGTCATTCTTTACAATTCCACCGCAAGTACAAGTAGAAATAGCTGCTCGTAAAAAAGTAATTACAGATGAGCACAGTGGCCGTATCTTAGTAGACGCTGTTTTAGCTGAAGAAGAAAAAGTAAAGATGCATAAGTTATTTGCTAAATTGAGTAAATAAATTTTTACAACAACCATATTTTACAAAGCCTCTGAAATCTCAGAGGCTTTTTTATTTAATAAAATTTTAAAATTATTAGCATTAAGGATAATTAACTTTGTACGACTATTGAAAAAGAAAACTAAAAACATGAAAAAACTAATTACTTTCTTAGCAATCGCTGTATTATTCAGTTGTAATAATTCTGCACAAAACATTAATAAAAAACAACAAGCTGTTATTGATGCAGACCCAGTTGTTGTACCAATAAAAAACGGAAAAGCACGTGCCTATTTTGCAAGTGGTTGTTTTTGGTGTGTCGAAGCTATTTATGAAAGCATAGAAGGTGTAGAAGAATCTATCAGTGGTTACTCTGGTGGTTATACAAATAACCCAACTTATGAAGCTAGTAATACTGGCAGAACTGGTCATGCAGAGGCTGTAGAAATTATTTACGACCCAAATGTGGTAAGCTTTGCTACACTTGTAGATGTCTATTTCGCATCGCAAAATCCAACACAGGTTAATGGACAAGGACCAGATAGAGGTTCGCAGTACCGTTCTATTATCTTTTACCAAAATGATGAGCAAAAAGAGATTATTGAAACTAAAAAAGCTGCTTTAGCTAAAGCATTAAATTTTGATATAGCTGCAGAAGTATATCCTTTTCAAAAGTTTTGGGTAGCAGAAGATTATCATCAAAACTATGAGCGTTTGCATCCTAATCAAAGCTATATTAGAGCTGTTTCAATACCTAGATTGAATCGTTTTAAATCAAAGTTTCCTCAATTATTAAAGGAAAGTGCAAAGCATTAAAACATAAACCCGTTAGAATTTCTAACGGGTTTTTTATTTTTAGTATTTTGGCTTAAACCGATAAAATAACGAGATGATGAAAGTCACAGCAGAAAAAAATGAAAAAGTCGCTAATATGGTATTTGCTTCCATTTATCCACTTTACCTAAATAGACTAGTGAAGAATGGTAGAACAAAAGAAGAATTAAATCAAGTTATAGAATGGTTCACTGGCTATAACGAGAAAAAATTACAAGAACTCATTGACGATAAAGTAACTTTCGGCACATTTTTTAAAGAAGCCAAAATACATCCTAACGAGCACCTTATTAAAGGCGTGGTTTGTGGTTATAGAATTGAAGAAATAGAAGATGAGTTTGAATTGTATAAACAATGTAGGCAACTAGAAAAGCTAATTGACGAATTGGCAAAAGGTCGTAAAATGGAGAAAATTTTACGCCAAGGATAAACTAACCTAAACCTTTCCTCGCCTTAATCTCAAATAACATTGGAAACAACTGGTCTTTCATTTTATATAGTCCATCATTTGTTTTAATTAAATCTGGAAAAACATCGTACGGACTTTCATCATGTTCATTTAAATAGTCAATTTGCAAACCAGCCTCAATCAATGCGTTTACGACTTCTCCCAAACCATGATTCCAGCCATATTCTTTACTCACCATTTTTGAAGATTGATCGGCGTAAGTACCTTCGTACTCATCATAAATGACTTCATCTTGGTTATAATGGTATTTCATTTCAGCTTTACCTTCATTATAATCAAACATCCATAATATAGGATGAAATTCAACAATGTAAAAAACACCTCCTGGTTTAAGTCGCTCAGCTATCATTTTTGCCCAAGGTTTTAAATCTGGCAACCAACCAATAGTACCGTAACTTGTAAAAACAATATCAAAAGTTTCGGAAACATGTTTTGAGGTATCCAAAACATTACAACACACAAACTCAGCATCAAGACCTAAATCTGTATTTAACGTCTTAGCCAAATTGATAGCTTCATCACTTAAATCTACAGCAGTACATTTAGCTCCCATTCGGCTCCAGCTTAACGTGTCTTGACCAAAATGACACTGCAAATGCAATAAAGACTTTCCTTTTACATCTCCCAGAGCCTTTAATTCATATGGCATTAACGAGGTCTTCCCTGATTTAAAACCTTCCATATCATACATCTCACTCTGGGCATGTATGGCAACTTTTTTATTCCAAGTTGCTTTATTGGTTTCAAAATAATTAGCATTCTCGTTCATGGTTGTGTAATTTTACAACTAAAATAATTTATCTTTTTTAATATGAAACCTTTATATGCCATTCTGTTACTTTTCGTTTTTTCAGTAAGTTGTAAATCTGATAAATCGGAAACTCCAGCCGAAGTTACAAAAGAACTGACCATTGCAGAAAAAATTGCCAATGCTCATGGTTTTGAAAACTGGAAAAACGTTACTGAAGTCCAATTTACTTTTGCAGTTGACAGAGATACCATTAAAGGAAACGGCCGTTCTTGGATATGGCTTCCAAAAAAGGATAGTGTTTATATGCAAGCTGGCGTTCAAAATATAAAATATATTAGAAAAAATATTGACAGCATTCCAAAAAATGTAGACCGTGCTTTTATTAATGATAAGTATTGGGTATTTGTGCCTTTTCAATTGGTATGGGATACATCTGCTACAATCTCGGAAGTTAAAAAAGCAAAGGCGCCAATAAGTGAAGCTGAAATGGATATGATTACCATTCTATATCCTAGCGAAGGTGGTTATACACCTGGTGATGCTTATGATATTTATTATGACAGTGATTACATGATTAAGGAATGGACATTCAGAAAAGGAAACTCTCCTGAACCTTCATTAAGTACCACTTTTGAAAACTATAAAGATTTTAATGGTATTAAGATTGCTATTGACCATAAGCAAGAAGATGCTAGCTGGAATTTAAATTTCAAAAACGTAAAGGTTACAATAAACAACTAATTTATTGTAGCTCATAATGTAAGGTTAGCGCTTAGGTTTCGACTTAATTCGTATATCTTACATTTTCCGCCCTTGGGCGTCTATATATATTCTCTAGCGCTTTGTTTTCAAGGCGCTTTTTTTA
>CAZBMY010000013.1:0-2934 GCA_964492855.1 uncultured Flavobacteriaceae bacterium | reverse complement strand
AAATCCTTATTTTTGTTAGACACCAAAACGCAATCACAAATTGTCTAACTACAAACTAGGTCTCGATTTTGCAAAACAGCAAGACCAAAACGACCAATTAGCAGCATACCGAAATCAATTTCACATCCCAAAAGATAAAAACGGAAATGAATTGATTTATATGACTGGGAATTCTTTAGGGCTTCAACCAAAAATTACAAAATCATATATTAATCAAGAACTTGAAGATTGGGCAAATCTTGGTGTCGAAGGTCATACCGAAGGTCAAAACCCTTGGTTACACTATCACGAGTTTTTGACTGAAACTATGGCAGAAATCGTTGGTGCTAAACCTCTTGAAGTTATAGTTATGAACTCGCTTACCGCCAATTTGCATTTAATGATGGTAAGTTTTTATAAGCCTACATCTAAGCGATACAAAATTTTAATAGAAGCAGATGCTTTCCCTAGTGATAAGTATGCTGTAGAATCACAATTAAGGCATCATGGTTATGATGATAAAGATGGATTAATACTATGGAAAGCTAGAGATGGCCAAGAATTAGCCAATTACGAAGATTTAGAAGCCATACTAGAAGAACAAGGCGAAGAAATTGCCTTAATTATGATTGGTGGTGTTAACTATTATACAGGGCAATTTTTTGATTTAAAACACATCACTGAGCTAGGTCACAGTCACGGTTGCACTGTTGGCTTTGATTGCGCACACGGCGCAGGAAATGTGCAGCTTAATTTGCACAACTCAGGAGCAGATTTTGCCGTTTGGTGTACCTATAAATATTTAAATTCTGGGCCAGGAAGCTTGTCTGGTGCCTTTGTGCATGAACGTCATGCCAACCGAAAAGACCTCAACCGCTTTACAGGTTGGTGGAGCCATAATAAAGAAACACGATTTAAGATGCGTGATGAGTTTGACCAACTCCCAGGCGCTGAAGGATGGCAATTAAGCAATCCTCCTATTTTATCTATGGCAGCCATTAGAGCATCCCTAGATGTTTTTAAGGAAGCAGGATTTGATAAACTATGCCTAAAATCTAAATCACTAACAGGCTATTTTGAATTTTTAATCAACGCATTAAAAAATTCTGATATTAAAATTATAACACCTTCAAACCCTGATGAGCGTGGTTGTCAATTATCGATACAAGTTAAAAACGCAGACAAATCCTTACATAAAAAACTAACTGATGCTGGCATTATTACAGATTGGAGAGAACCAGATGTCATACGATGTGCACCAGTACCATTATATAATTCGTTTATGGATGTGTATTTAATGGTTGAAAAAATGAAGGTAATATTAAATAACAACTAAATGTCACCTCGAGCGCAGTCGAGAGATCAATAAGGTTTCGTCTGCGCTCGACCAGACATAATAATTATGAATAATAACCAACAAAACATACTTATCATTGGCGCAGGATTATGCGGAAGTCTTCTCGCATTACGCATGGGACAACGTGGCTACAATGTCAATGTTTACGAAATGCGTCCAGATTTACGTAAAACAGATATTTCTGCTGGCCGCTCTATCAACTTAGCATTTTCTGACCGTGGCAATAAAGGCATGAAACTCGTTGGTCTTGAGGAGAAAGTAAAAGAACTCTGCATTCCTATGAATGGCCGTATGCTTCATGACAGAGAAGGCAATACGTTTTTGTCTAATTATAGCGGACGAGACCAGGAGTATATCAACTCCATTTCTAGAGAAGGTTTAAACGCTATGCTTTTAGATGAAGCCGAAAAGCATGAAAACGTAAAGATTCACTTCAACAAAAAATGTCTGTCTGTAGATTTTGAAAATACCACTGCTCTTTTTCAAGATTACACCACTAAAAAAAAATTCATCGAAGATGCCGATTGCATTATAGCTACGGATGGCGCTGGTTCGGCATTACGACGAAGTTATTATCTCGAACGTAAATTTCTATTTAGTTTTTCTCAAGAATACCTAACACATGGTTACAAAGAATTAACAATTCTTCCAACAGAGAGTGGCGATTATAAAACCTATAAAAATGCGCTTCACATTTGGCCTCGTGGTGATTTTATGATCATTGCATTACCAAATTTAGATGGTAGTTTTACAGTAACACTCTTCTTAAGTTATGCAGAAGGCGAATACAATTTTAATAATTTGACAACGCCAGAGCTCGTCACAGAATTCTTCCAAAAAGAATTCCCCGATGCTTTAAAACTCATGCCAAATTTGGTTAAAGATTTCTTTGAAAACCCTACAGCACCATTAGGCACGGTAAAATGTTCGCCTTGGCATTACAAAGGCAACACTCTATTAATGGGCGATTCTGCACATGCGATTGTCCCTTTTTATGGACAAGGCATGAATGCTTCTTTTGAAGATGTCGTAGAATTTGATACCATTTTAGATAAGCACGAAGGTGATTGGGAAACAATTTTTAGTGAATACGGAAAAACTAGAAAAAAAGACACCGATGCCATTGCTGATTTGGCGATAGATAATTTTCATGAAATGAAAGACCATGTTGGTCAAGTCATTTTTCAAGAAAAACGAAAAATAGAAATGGCACTCGAAAAGGAGTTCCCAAACGCTTATTCATCTAAATATAGTTTGGTTACTTTTAATGAGCATATTGGATATAGAGATGCCATGTTAAGAGGTCGTGCGCAAGATAAAGCCATTTTAAATATGTTGTCTGATGGTGTAATTTCTACAGAAGACGACATCAAAGACATTTTAGACAAAGTCAAAACAGAAACAGAGGCGATTTTAGAAGATGATAAAATTGCTGGATTGAGTTAATTTATAATACAGTGTCACCTCGAGCGCAGTCGAGAGGTTTCAAATTTAGGTCTCGACTGCGCTCGACCAGACAAAATAAAAATTATGAGCAATACAAAAGATGAGATTCCTGCTTCCGCAGGAAACGTAGTAACACCAAGAGGCGCATATCC
>CAZBMY010000012.1:13255-20332 GCA_964492855.1 uncultured Flavobacteriaceae bacterium | reverse complement strand
TTATTCGTGACCTCGAAGGGATTCGAACCCCCAACCCTCAGAGCCGAAATCTGATATTCTATCCAGTTGAACTACGAGGCCATAGATTAATGAGTAACCTTTCGACTGCGCTCAAGGTGACATCTCACTAAAAAGCGATTAAGACATTAACTTAGCTTTTACAATAGTAGAAATAGTTTTCCCATCTGCTTGGCCTGCTAACTGCTTGTTTACAATTCCCATAACTTTGCCCATATCTTTCATGCCTTGAGCTCCTGTATCAGCAATTGCTTTTTCTACAAACTGTGTTATAGCCTCTTCATCTAATTGTGCTGGTAGAAATTGACTAATTACTTCTGCTTGTGCTATTTCTGGTTCAGCTAAATCATTTCTGTTTTGTTCTGTAAAAATACTAGCACTATCTTTACGTTGCTTTACTAACTTAGATAATATTTTAATCTCATCGTCTTTTGTTAATTCACCATCACCTCCACCAGATGTTTGGGCTAATAAAATTTCAGACTTAACAGCTCTTAACGCAGCTAAGGCTGTTTGGTTTTTTTCTTTCATGGCTGCTTTCATGGCAGTCATTATATCTTTCTGTAAACTCATTTCTTTGGCATTAATTGAACTGCGAAGATACTAAACAAATAAAAACTACAAACCCGAAAAGCGAGGGACTTTTCGGGTTAAATGTCGTACTTAATTAGTACTTCAACAGATTAATAATTAATCAACATTATCGTGTAAGAAAGAATTATTACTTCTTAATTGTATATCGTCATTATCGTCTGTACCTACTGACATACGTGATGCATTAGTCTCAGAAGAATGTTGTACATCTTCTAAATTAACGCCTTGTCTTTTGTAAGCCGGTTCTTTTTCTATTTCATCAATCTTTGCATTATTAAACTTATAGTTAAAGTCTTTCATCTTCTTGCGTCTCTCGTCTGCTCTTGCTTTTAAGATTTCAGAAATTGGACTATTCATAGGATCAATCTCACCTGATGTATCTTCCTCTAACTCTTCAACAGGAAGTGTTTTCTTTTCAAAAACTATTTCTTCTTTAACTTCTGTTTTTGCTTTTGTAGACGTTTCTGTTTCGGCTGCAAAATCATCTAATGCATATCGCTTTTCGCCTTCTTCGTTTACTTCTGTTACAGAAATTAATTCAATAGGATCTGTAACATCAATATCTTTAACTTCTTCTTCTACCTGAAATAGCATTTTCTCATCTGCACTCTCTGGCTCTTCAATTTTTTCTCCTTCTAAATTAGAAAGTGGCAAATCAAAAGTTAAGGTGATTTGCTCTTCTTCTTTATCTTCAACTTCAATTTCTTCTACTTGCTGAATAGGTGTAATTATAAAATCCTCATCAGTTACTGGCTTTGCATCTAAGACTTCGTCATAAATAACATTAATGTTTTTAATAGCTTCTGTTGTCTTTATTAAATCATTACCAATTACAGAAACCTCTTCTTCAAAATCATCTTCGGTTAATGTGTGTACAATTGGTGCTTCAGCATCCTCTTGTTCTAATACAATATCTGGAGAAATAATCGCAGGTTCTAGACTTTGAACCTCTACCTCATCACCTCTACTATCATCTTCTAAAGCATGAATAACTTTCTTAACTTCAGTATTAGAAATCTCGTATTGCTGATCAATATCAAATCCTGTAGCAATGATAGTTACAGATATCGACTCTTGTAAGGATTCGTCTTCTCCAACACCCATGATAATATTTGCGCCATGCCCTGCTTCATCTTGGATATGATCATTAATCTCACCTATTTCATCAATAGTAATTTCTTGTGACCCAGAAACGATAAGCAACAATACGTTTTTGGCACCTGTAATTTTATTATCATTAAGTAATGGTGAGTCTAAAGCTTTCATTATCGCTTCTTGTGCCCTTGTTTGCCCTGAAGCTGTTGCAGAACCCATAATTGCCGTTCCACTTTTACTTAATACGGTTTTAGCATCACGTAAATCTATATTTTGAGTATAATGGTGTGTAATGACTTCTGCTATTCCTCTCGAAGCTGTAGACAATACTTCATCAGCTTTTGAGAATCCAGCTTTAAATCCAAGATTTCCATATACTTCTCTTAGCTTATTATTATTGATGACTATTAAAGAGTCTACGTGTTCGCGTAAACGCTCCACTCCACGTTGCGCTTGTTCGTTACGCATTTTTCCTTCAAATTGAAACGGCATCGTTACAATCCCAACAGTTAAAATGTCTAACTCACGCGCCATTTTAGCTATTATAGGAGCAGCACCTGTTCCTGTTCCGCCACCCATTCCAGCGGTAATAAATACCATCTTTGTATTGGTATCTAACATGCGGCGGATGTCTTCTAAACTCTCTACAGCTGATTGTTCTCCTACATCTGGATTAGCACCTGCACCTAGCCCTTCTGTAAGATGAACACCTAGTTGAATTTTATTAGGCACTCCACTGCTTTGAAGTGCTTGTGCATCAGTATTGCAGATGACAAAATCTACACCTTTGATGCCTTGTTGAAACATATGATTTATTGCATTGCTCCCGCCTCCACCAACTCCAATAACCTTGATGACATTAGATTGGTTCTTTGGCATATCGAAAGAAATGTTCCCAAATTCGTTGTTGTTGCTCATAGTAACTTTGTTATGGGTGTTATATATTTTTGATTAATTAATTATACTATTATTTACTCAGCGTTGTCTAAAAAATCTTTGACACGTTCCGTTAATTTATCTAAAAATGAACGGCGCTCTTTTTTTGGTTCTTCTCTTACCGCCTCTTGTTCTTCATTTGTATTTGTTTCCGCTTCTATTTGCTCTTCCGCTTCTTCGGCAATTTTTCGGTCTTGACGTTTTAATCCATCCATAACCAAACCAACTGCTGTTGCAAACAAAGGACTTGCAATTTCCTCATCACTTCCTCCTGCCAAATGCTCATTAGGATACCCTATTCTGGTATCCATTCCTGTAATATATTCTACCAATTGCTTTAGATGTTTTAATTGACTTCCACCACCTGTTAAAACAATACCTGCAATTAATTTTTTCTTTTGCTCTTCGTGACCGTAATTTTTAATTTCAACATAGACCTGCTCAATAATCTCCACTACTCTAGCATGGATTATTTTAGACAAGTTTTTTAATGTTATTTCTTTAGGGTCGCGACCTCGTAAACCTGGAATTGAAACAATTTCGTTATCCTTATTCTCTCCTGGCCAAGCAGAACCAAATTTCATTTTTAACAATTCAGCTTGCTTTTCAATAATTGAACAGCCTTCTTTGATATCTTCAGTAATCACATTTCCGCCAAATGGAATTACAGCCGTATGACGAATAATGCCGTCTTTAAATACAGCTAAATCTGTGGTTCCACCACCTATATCAATCAACGCGACACCAGCTTCTTTTTCTTCTTGACTTAAAACAGCATTTGCTGATGCTAAAGGTTCTAGTGTTATACCTTCTAATTCTAAATCTGAACTTTTAACGCAGCGACCTATATTTCTAATTGATGAAACCTGACCGACAACCACATGAAAGTTAGCCTCTAATCGACCTCCGTACATACCTATTGGCTCGGTAATCTCGGCTTGACCATCAACCTTAAATTCCTGAGGAAGCACATGTATGATTTCTTCTCCTGGAAGCATTACCAATTTATGCACCTGATTAATTAAACGGTCTATATCTCCCTCGTCTATAACCAATTCTGAATTTGCACGTGTGATATAATCACTGTGTTGTAAACTTCTAATATGCTGACCTGCAATACCAACAGTAACGCCTTCTATTTTTTCTGAGGCTGCAGCTTCTGCTTCTTGAACAGCCTGTTGAATTGACTGAATGGTTTGCGTAATATTATTAACTACACCACGATGTACACCTAAACTTTTAGATTTACCAACGCCTAAAATTTCAACTTTTCCATACTCATTTTTACGGCCAATCATAGCCACAATTTTTGTGGTTCCTATATCAAGTCCTACCGAAATATTATGCTGTTCCATAATTTATTTTTTGGTGCATATCACCTGGTTATCAAACCTTAAGTTTACACTACTAAATGTATTTAGTGTCTTATCTTTTATAGCCTTTTTATAAAAAGCTTTAAAATTATTTATCTTTTTTTCTAACGTATTCAAATCACCAAGTTGAACACTAAAGTCATACTTACGTAATCTTAATCTAATACTCTTATCTGCACTTTGATGTATTTCTATGACGTGGTGTTTAAGAAATTCATCTTCATCAATCTTTTTAGCGATTTTATAAACCTTATTTAGTTTAGTTTTATAAACCGTACCTGTTACTAGCGGCACTCTGGCTGAATAATTAGCCGACAATGGCATGTAAACACCATCATCATCAATATAGTATGAAGCGTTTGTATGCACTCTTGCAATAGGTCTTTTTTGCTCGATTTCAGCTGAAAGCTGCCCATTTACAGACATATATACCTCAGCATTTTTAATCATAGGATTAGAATTTAGGGCGGATTCTAATTCATTCAAATCTATAATTTCTTTGTTGTCATTTTGAAGGCCTTTCGGATTTTGTATTAACAATTTACTAACATTTTCATGCGTTAGAAATAGATTGTTTGCGCCAGTAAATTCCACAATAGGCTTATCTATAACTCTATGTGTATTTCTAGTATTTGTAAAGGCATACAAAAACACTACTAACACTAGCAAAACCAACACTTTTATGTATCCCCAATTAACTCGCAATGCTCAATGCTTTTTTTATATTTTTAACCTCTTCTCCTATATCACCTGCTCCAATAGTCAGAACTATCCTAGCTGAACTTTTCTTTATTTCAGAAATCAAGTCTTTTTTTGTTACTAATTTCTTTTTTGGATTATTTATTTTATCTAATAACCATTTTGAATTAATCCCTTTGATAGGCAACTCTCTTGCAGGATATATATCTAATAACAAAATCTCTTCAAACTGACTTAAAGCTTTTGCAAATTCATCTGCAAAATCTTGAGTTCTAGAAAATAAATGAGGCTGAAATACGGCCAAAACTTCATCCTTAGGATACATTTCTCTAACAGCCTGATGTACTGCATTTATTTCTTCGGGATGGTGTGCATAATCATCTACAAAAACTAAATCATCCGTTTTAATCTGGTATGTAAATCTGCGCTTTACGCCTTTGTAAGACGCTAAAGCATTGGCGAGCTGTTGGTGGGGAAGACCAAATTCTACAGACATCGCCAAGGCTATTAATGCATTAGACAAATTGTGTCTACCAGGTAGGTTAAATTTGAAATTTTTAAGCGTAGAATTAGGTGTTCTTACATCAAAAACATAAGTCCCCCTTTCTATTCTAATATTATGTGCGGTATAATCTGAATCATCTTCAATACCATAGGTTATTCCTTCTATAGGCAAACCGTTTTTTACAAAAAGTTTTCCGTTTGGTTTTATCTTTTGAGTAAAATCTTTAAAAGATTTAATAAGCGCATTAGCATCACCATAAATATCTAAGTGATCGGCATCCATAGATGTGATACACGCAAAATCTGGTGACAAGGTTAAAAAAGAACGATCAAATTCATCTGCTTCTACTACAGTATTATCAGTTCCATTTATTATTAAATTAGAGTTATAGTTTTCACTAATCCCACCAAGAAAAGCGGTCATACTAACATCACATTCATTTAATAAATGTCCCAAAATACTTGTCGTTGTCGTTTTACCGTGAGTACCAGCAACCGCAAAACAGAATGTGTCTTTTGTAATAGCACCTAATACTTCAGAACGCTTCTTTACTTCAAATTCATTGTTTAAAAAATGATTTAATTCTGTATGCGAATTTGGTATTGCAGGCGTATAAACTACTAGTGTATTATTCTTGTCTAAAAACTTTAAAGGAATACTTTTTACATTATCATTAAAATGAATTACAACACCTAAATTTTCTAAATCCTTTGTTATTGCAGTAGGTGTTTTATCATAGCCAGCCACTTTATCCCCTTTAGCTACAAAATAACGTGCCAAGGCACTCATACCGATGCCACCGATACCAATAAAATAAATATTTTTTTTGCTGTTATTCATTTACGTTAAAAGCTTTTCAACTTCGTCTACTATATCTTTTGTTGCATCTACCAATGCCAATTCTTTAATATTAATTCCGAGTTTATGTCTTCTTTCTTCTGATTCAACTATGTCGTTAAACTCCTTATCAAAATCTGACTCTAATTCAGACTCTTTTATCAACACAGCAGCGCTTTTATCAGTGATTGCTTTCGCGTTTTTAGTTTGATGATCTTCAGCAACATTTGGCGAAGGAATAAAAATCACAGGCTTACCTACGACACACAATTCTGATACTGAACTTGCTCCAGCTCTAGAAATAATAATGTCTGCAGCAGCATACGCCCAATCCATACGGTTAATAAATGCATGAACTTGTACGTTTTCTAAATCATTATAATTATGATATTGCTCGTGATACAACTTCCCACATTGCCATATAAGTTGAATATTATGTGTTTTGAAGAGGTCCAACTTACTTTCAATCAATTGATTTATTCGTCTAGCACCCAAACTTCCTCCTAAAACAAGCAGTGTTAACTTCTCTTTTTGAAGTTTAAACGCATTTAAAGATTCTGAACTTTTACTCTCAATCTGAGTTAAGTCTTTTCTTATTGGATTACCCGTTAGTTTAATTTTTTCTTTGGGAAAAAACCGCTCTAAACCTTCATAAGCGACACATATAGAATTTGCTTTTTTACTCAATAATTTATTGGTGATACCTGGGTAAGAATTTTGTTCTTGAATCAATGTAGGAATACCACTTGAATTTGCAGCTTGCAATAATGGTCCGCTTGCAAAACCTCCTGTACCAATAACAACGCTAGGCTTAAATTTTTTTATAATTTTTCTAGACTTCAGCAAACTTGAAATAAGTTTAAATGGAAACATTAGGTTTCTCAGAGTTAACTTTCGTTGTATTCCAGAAATCCAAAGCCCCTCAATATCATAACCTGCTTGTGGCACCTTTTCCATTTCCATACGATCTTTTGCGCCTACAAATAAAATTTCTGCATTTGTATAACGCAGCTTTAATTC
>CAZBMY010000012.1:0-13155 GCA_964492855.1 uncultured Flavobacteriaceae bacterium | reverse complement strand
GATAAAATATCTAATGGATTATCTTCTATTTCTTGACCTTCTTGCGCTTTTATTTCTTCTCGCTTTGCACTAACGCTTAATATGATTCCTATAGCCATGCAAGTCATCCAAATCGATGTTCCGCCACTACTTATAAGTGGTAAAGTCTGTCCTGTTACAGGAAATAGCTCAACAGCTACAGCCATATTTATTAATGCCTGAAACACAATTGGCAAACCTACGCCAAGCACCAAAAGCTTTCCGAAAACCGTATCTGCTTTTTGAGACACTATTACAATTCTAAACAGCAACCACGAATACATTGTTAGCAAAAACAACCCTCCAAACAAACCATATTCTTCGATAATAATCGCAAATATGAAATCTGAGGATGATTGCGGAAGCACATTTTTCTGTATGCTTTTTCCTGGCCCAAGCGGCGTTATCCCTGTAGCTATAGCGATTTTAGCATTTTCTATCTGATAGTCTTCTTCAGTATCTTCTCCGTTAGCAAAATTTTCTATTCTACTCATCCATGTATCTACACGGTTAGGCATTACATCTGGAAAAGACTTTGCTACTAGAACAAATAACACTAGTGCCATAACCCCTGAACCAATAATCACTAATAAATATCTAATGGGATAACCACCTAAAAAAGTGAGCAATACAACCATTGAAAATATTATTGCTGTGGTAGAAAAATTGGCAGGAAGAATTAATATTAAAACAAAAAAGACAGGCGTCCAAAGCGGTAAAATAGTTTCTTTAAATGATACTTTTTTGTCTTTAATCTTCGAAAGATATCTTGCAACGTAAACCATCACTACAACAGATGCCAAAGTTGATGTCTGAAACGACATATTCACAATTGGAATATTAATCCAACGACTAGCATTAGCGCCATCAACGGTTGTTCCTTGTAAGACTGTAACAATTAATAAAACTAAAACAACAGGAATCATAACCATTGATAACCCTCTGAAATAGCGATACGGTATGCGATGTACAGCATACATAATACTAAACCCTAAAAACAAATGCATAAAATGTTTGACCAAGTACCCAAACGTATTACCTGTACCACCAGTATATGCCAAATTACTCGCAGCAGAATACACAGGCAAGAATGAAAAAATAGCTAGCAATGTAGCTATTGCCCAAATTAATCGATCTCCTTTTATGTTTTGAAACAGGTTTTGCATCAACTATTATAACTTACGTACAGCTTCTTTAAATTGACGACCTCTATCTTCGTAATTTTCAAACAAATCAAAACTTGCGCAAGCAGGTGATAACAATACATTATCTCCCGCATCAGCAACTTTATATGCAATTTTCACAGCTTCACTCATGTATTCAGTTTCAATTATGATATCCACCATGTTTCCAAAAGCGTCCATAAGTTTTGCATTATCTACACCTAGACAGATAATTGCTTTCACCTTTTCATTAACAAACGAAAACAATTCGCGATAGTCATTCCCTTTATCTTCACCACCTACTATCCACACCGTAGGCGCTTGCATACTTTCTAAAGCAAAATAAGTTGCGTTAACATTAGTAGCCTTGGAGTCATTTATGTATTGCACTTTGTTAATTCGTAGTACATTTTCTAAACGATGCTCAACGCCCTGAAAATTTTCTAAACTTTCTCTAATCGTCTGCTTTCTTATTTTAAGCAGATGAGCCGCTGTTGAGGCAGCCATTGCATTTTTAACGTTGTGTTTTCCGTCTAATGCTAGTTTTTTTATTGGCATAATTATTTGGTTGTTATCTATTGTTATTATTAGTTCTTTATCGTTTATATATGCACCATTTTCAATAACCTTAGTTAATGAAAACGGTAATTTTTGAGATTTAATGATGTTAGATTTCATCCAGTCCTCTATAACAGGATCATCTGCATCGTAGATGAAAAAATCGTTCTCAGTTTGGTTTTCTATAATTCTAAATTTTGAAGCGATATAATTTTCAAACTTATAATCATAGCGGTCCAAATGGTCGGGAGTTATGTTTGTAAGAATTGCAATTTTTGGTTTAAAATCTTCAATGTCATCTAATTGAAAACTACTCACCTCTAACACATAGTTTTTAAAATTCTCTTCTAATATTTGCTTTGCAAAACTGTCGCCTATGTTACCTGCAAGTCCGACATTTAATTCTTGTTTAAGAATGTGATACGTTAAACTCGCTGTTGTTGTTTTTCCGTTACTTCCTGTAATTGCAACTAAAGTCGCGTCTGTATATTCCGAAGCGAATTCAATCTCTGAAACAATTCTAATTCTAGCTGCTCTAATTTTTTGAATTAGCGCAACTTTGTCAGGAATTCCAGGGCTTTTCATTATGATGTCTGCATTCAGGATTTTAGATTCAGTATGCTTTTTATCTTCCCATGTAATCTCATTATGTATAAGAACGTCCTTATATTTCTTTTTTATTTCGCCACTATCCGAAACAAAAACATCGTATCCTTTTGCTTTTCCTAACAGTGCTGTACCTACACCGCTTTCACCACCACCAAGAATCACAAGCCTTTTCATCTATCTAATTTTCAACGTCACAATGGTTAGAATAGCCAATAGGATTCCTATAATCCAAAACCGTGTAACTATTTTACTTTCGTGATATCCTGATTTTTGATAATGATGATGTAAAGGCGACATCTTAAAAATTCGTCTGCCTTCACCAAATTTCTTTCTAGTGTATTTGAAGTAGCTCACTTGCATGATTACTGATAGATTTTCTGCAAGAAAAATTCCGCATAGAATTGGAATTAACCATTCTTTACGAATTGCAATTGCAATAACCGCTATAATTCCGCCGATGGTTAAACTCCCAGTATCGCCCATAAACACTTGTGCTGGATATGTATTGTACCACAGAAATCCAATTAATGCACCAACAAAAGCTGCGATATATATTGTAATTTCAGACACTCTTGGGATAAACATAATATCTAGATATTCTGAAAAAATAATATTACCAGAAACCCAAGCAAAAATCCCTAAAGTGAGTACAATTATTGCTGAAGTACCAGCAGCTAAACCATCGATTCCGTCTGTTAAATTAGCACCATTAGAAACCGCAGTAATGATTATAATCGCTGCTAAAATGAAAATAAGCCACGCATATTTTTCTAAACTTGGACTAATCCAAGTGATTAAATCTGCATAATCGAATTCATTGTTTTTTACAAAAGGAATAGTTGACTTAGTTGACTTTGCTTCGGCTTCAAATAACTTAAAAGGTTCTATATCTGGGTTTTCGGCCAACAATATTTTTTGCTGCTCAATAGGCAATTTCTCCCTCATGGTTACATCTTCATGAAAATAAAGCGTAGCTCCAACGATGATACCTAAACCAACTTGGCCAAGCACTTTAAATCTTCCCTTTAAACCTTCTTTATTATTTTTAAATTTCTTAATGTAATCATCAATAAAACCAATTGCTCCCATCCAAACTGTAGTTACAATTAGAAGTATGATGTATATGTTTGCTAGTTTAGCCAGGAGTAAAACTGGGATTAGTGTTGCTAAGATTATTATTAAACCACCCATTGTTGGCGTACCAGCTTTTTCGGCCTGACCTTCTAAACCTAAATCTCTAATTGTTTCTCCGACTTGTTTTTTCTGGAGAAATTTGATGATTCTTTTTCCATAAACGATAGAAATCAACAAAGACAGAATCATAGCGATTGCAGCCCTAAATGTTAAAAACCCAAAGAGTGTTGCGCCAGGAAACTGAAACTGCTTTTCTAAATAATCAAATAGGTAGTATAACATAGTTTTACTTTTGCAATTGCTTTAATAATTTTGCTACAACTTTATAATCATCAAAATCTGTACGCTCTCCATTTATCTCTTGATAGGTTTCGTGACCTTTACCAGCAATAAGAATAATATCATTGGGTTGCGCCATCTGGCAGGCTGTCTTTATCGCTTGTTTTCTGTCTAATATTGAAACTACTTTTTTGAAGTTTTGAGGCTCTACTCCAGTCTCAATATTCTCTATGATTATTTGTGGATTTTCAGTTCTAGGATTATCACTTGTAAAAATGACCTTTGTACTTAAAGCCGAAGCAATGTGTCCCATTTTTGGTCTTTTCTCAGCGTCTCTATCTCCACCACAACCCACAACTGTAATTAATTCTTCGTTTTTAGTTCTAATAGCATTGATAGTTTCTAGTACATTCTTTAACGCGTCGGGTGTATGTGCGTAATCGACAATAGCTGTTATTTTTTCTTCTGACACAAAATATTCGAAACGTCCGCTTACGCTTTCTAACTCGCTTATGTACCTTAAACTTTCTTCGCTTTTGAGACCTAATAATTCTGAAGTAGCATAAATTGCCAATAAATTATAGGCATTAAAATTTCCAATTAGTTTTGTCCAAACTTCGTTATCATTCAACTTTAAAAGCAATCCACCAAACTGATTTTCTAAGATTTGAGCCTTGTAATCTGCATACGTTTTTAAAGCGTAAGTGTATTTTTTTGCACTGGTATTTTGCATCATTACCAGACCGTTTTTATCATCAGTATTTACCAAACAAAATGCTGTTTTAGGCAAACCGTCAAAAAACGTTTTCTTTACATCTCTATATTCTGCAAATGAGTTATGATAATCTAAATGGTCGTGAGAGAGATTGGTGAAAATTCCACCAGTAAAACGCAAACCTTCTGTCCTACCTTGATGAATACCATGTGAGCTAACTTCCATAAAACAAAACTCCACACCTTCTTCATTCATTAACTGTAAATATTTGTTTATAGTTAAAGAGTCTGGCGTTGTATGCGAAGCTTTATACTCTTTGTTGTCTACCATAATTTTTACAGTAGACAACAGACCTACTTTATAACCTGCTTTTTTAAATAATTGATACAGAAGGGAACTCACAGTTGTTTTACCATTAGTTCCCGTAGTACCGACTAACTTTAAATTTTCGGAAGGGTTGTTATAATAATTGGCTGCCATAAATGCCAATGCGCTATTAGAATTTTCTACTTCTATGTAAGTGACATTATCTAAAAGTTGCTCTGGTAATTTTTGACAAATAATTGCTTTAGCGCCATCACTTATAGCTTTTGAAATGTAATCATGGCCATCTGAAACAGTACCAACTATTGCTACAAAAACATCATTATCAGTAATCTCGCGAGAATCGAATTCAATTTTATTGACTTCAATACTTGTGCTTCCTACTACTGCATCAATTGTAACCTTATATAGTATGTCTTTTAATGGTCTCACGAAGCTTCTAAAACTATAGTTTGGTTAGACTTCAATTTTATGTTTGTTGAAACAGATTGTTTTCTCACAACACCATTACCATTCAATTGTACTTTTACATTTACATCCATATTCTCAAGAAATGCAAGAGCATCCATTGCTGGCATTCCTATTAGGTTTGGCATGATGGTTTTATACCTATTCGATACGTCATTGAATTTTTCAAAATCTTGAACAACCTGAGGGTTTTGAAACTCAACTGAATTAATTTCATCAATTAATGGCGTATCTGTATAAATTTTTTGCGCTATGCGTTTAAAAACTGGACCTGAAACATCTGCGCCATAATAACCAACTTTTGTACTAGGCTTATGAATCACTACAATACATGAATATTTAGGATTGTCCGCCGGAAAATATCCTGCAAATGAAGACACATACTTCCTGTCTTTTTGCCAAGCTTCTATGTCAGCGTAATCTGTTCGGGCTGTGCCCGTTTTTCCTGCCATTGAAAAGGTTTCAGAATATAAACTCTGACCTGTACCTCTTGCTACAATATTTTGAAGGATGTCTTTTATTTTAGATAGTGTCTCATCCGAACAAATTTTATCTACTAAAACTTCTTTTTCAAAAACTTCGACATCTCTATCAAATTCTTTTACAGCTCTTAAAAACCTAGGTTTTATAAGCTCGCCTTTGTTTGCTATTGCATTATAAAAAGCTAATGTCTGTAATGGTGTTAACTGCATATTATAACCGTAAGCCATCGACGGCAAAGCATTTCGACTCCATATTTTATCGCCTGGCTTTGGGATTACAGGTTTTCCTTCTCCAATTATAGATACACCCAACTCTTTATCTAATCGCCAATCTCGTAGTCTTTTTAAGAATTTCTCTGGCTCTTTTGAGTAATGGTCATCTACAATAGTTGCTAAGCCAATATTTGAAGACACTTCTAAAGCTTTTGCTGCAGAAATTTTACCATGCCCTTGACCAGAATCATTAATTGGTCTTCCATAAAATATTTTACGTCCATTTTTTGTATCGACAACAGTAGATGTATCAATAACTTTATCTTCTAAAGCTGCCATCATTGCCATTACTTTAAACGTTGACCCAGGCTCATGACTCTCACCAACTGCATAATTGAGCCTTTCATAATAATTGCCTTCTCTGTTTCTTCCTAAATTTGAGATAGCTTTAATCTCACCAGTTTTTACGTCCATTACAACAACGCATCCATGCTCAGCTTCATACTTTTCTAGCTGTCCTAATAAAGAATGGTGTGCAATATCCTGTATATTAACATCTATAGTTGTGTAAATATCATAACCGTTTTTAGGTTCAATTTCATTAGCGTCTCTTATTGGTTTCCATTCGCCTTTTCCAATACGCTGCTTTAAACGTCTTCCGTTTTCCCCTCTTAAGTAGTCTTCTCCAAAGGCGCCATCAATACCAACACGAGTATAATAGCCATTTTCATCTTTACGCTCATAACCTATAGAACGCTCAGCTATTCCTCCCAAAGGATGCTCACGCTTAGTCTTTTGGCTATAAACAAACCCACCACGAATTGAGCCTAATTTAAATAGTGGAAAATTCCTAACTCTTATAAACTCAGAGTATGACAGATTCTTAAGCAACAACAAATACTGATCTTTTGTGTTGCGTGCTTTTTTAATTTTTTGCTCTATGCTTCCAGAGGTCTTACCAGTAAATATGGCAAGAGAATCGCACAAAGGTTTTATATACTTTTTGAAGTTTTTTTCAGAAGAGGTAACTGCATCAATCCCTACATCATATTTAGGAATTGAAGTTGCTAATAAACTACCGTCAGCAGAATAAACATTACCACGGTTAGCAGGGATTTCGAAAGGTTTTATGGAGCGTTTTTGCGCCATTGCTCTATACTTATCGCCGTCTATAAATTGAATAGAACACAACTTAAAAACTACAGCAAGCGCAAAGACAAACATGCAGCCTGCAACGAAATACAACCTGTTTAATATGTTAGTTTCTGTTGTTGCCAAAACTTATTGCTGTTGTGGTTTTACTTTAATTTTTACTGGCGGATTCAAAGAAATCTCTATCCCTTTTTTATTCATTTCTGACTCTATATAAGATTCCTTTTTAAGTCTCATAAGCTTTCCTCTTTTATCCACAAATTCGGAACGCAATTCTTTAACTTCATTGCTCATTCTTGATATTTCAAAAACTTTTTTATCAGCACTATGTGCACTTGCAATCATAATTATGGCTAGACCAGAAATAAAAATAATGACCCGCCAATTTTTAAACGAATCATCACTGATTAGAAAAGTACCCCTTAGTATGCTGTAAATGTTTTTCTTCACAACTTCTCTGCTATTCTTAGTTTTGCACTACGTGCTCTATTATTTTTTTTTATTTCCTCAGCCGTAGGTACAATTAAACCTCCTACCTTTTTTAAGGGAACTTCAAAATTGCCAAACATGTCTCTTTCAGGCTCTCCCTCAAACATTCCATTTCTTATAAAACGCTTAACTAACCTATCCTCTAAAGAATGGTAAGAGATAAAGCTTATACGTCCTCCTGTATTCAATATTTGAGGCATTTGTAAAAGCAATTCTTTTAGCGCCTCTATTTCTTGGTTAACTTCAATTCGTATAGCCTGATAAATTTGAGCTAGTACTTTATTTTCTTTTCTATGATTTAAAAACCGTTTTAATACTGACTTTAACTGCTCACTAGTTTTTATATCTTCATTTTCTCTAGCCTCAATAATTACTCTAGCCATTGCTGGCGCTTGTCTTAGCTCTCCATACTGAAGAAAAACATTTTTCAAATCCTCCTCTTCATAACTGTTTATAACTTCATAAGCAGACAAAACACTTTGCTGATTCATTCTCATATCTAAATCCGCTTCAAACCGTGTTGAAAAACCACGCTCAGCGACATCAAACTGATGAGACGACACTCCAAAATCTGCAAGAACACCGTCAACTTCTTTAACACCATGAAACTTCAGAAAACGTTTGACATATCTAAAATTTTCATTTATGAGCGTGAATCGCTCATCTTCTATACTATTTTCTAGAGCATCTGTATCTTGATCAAAAGCATACAGTTTTCCATTAGGGCCTAAATGATTTAAAATTTCTCGACTATGGCCTCCTCCGCCAAAAGTGACATCGACATAAATCCCATTTGGCTTAATAGCCAATCCTTCAACTGTTTCTTCTAGAAGTACTGCATTATGATATTCCGTCATCGCCATCATCTTGTCCCATTACTTCTTCAGCTAAATCTGCAAAATCTAATGCCGCATCATCAATAGCTTTCTCATATTTATCCTTATCCCATATTTCAACAATATTTACTGCTGAAGCCAAAACAGTTTGTTTGGTTATCCCAGAGAACTTCAATAAATCTTTTGGAATCAATAGACGACCTGTAGCATCTACCTCTACAACCTTTACACCAGCTGTAAATCGACGAATAAAAGCATCATTCTTTTTGTTAAAACGATTTAGCTTATTCACTTTCTGCATCAATTTTTCCCACTCTGGCATTGGATACAATTCTAAGCAAGGCTGAAAAACAGCTCGCTTCATCACAAAGCCAGATTGCACAACAGGTGCCAACTGTTTTTTTAAAACAGCTGGCAACATAAGCCTGCCTTTAGCATCTGCCTTTACTTCGTATGTTCCTATTAATGCATTCAAATGATTGGGTCAAAAAAGGTTGCAAAACAATTATTAAAATCAAATATATTGAAAAATTACCCACATTTTACCACATTTTACCACATTTGTTAATAAGTTTTAACTTTTTCGACTAAACGCCATGCTTCATAGCTCATATCAAACCCTTAAAAAGCTTCTAAAAGCTGAACAACAATACTCTTAAAATCCCAAGTATTTAACTATATTTGTTATCAACTATACTAACTAATACATGGCGCACCTTTTAAAAGAAGAAAAGGATTATAGATATATTGAAGTAGGTGAAGGCACACCAATTATTGTGCTACACGGCTTAATGGGAGGACTTAGTAATTTTGACGCCGTAACAGACTTTTTTAGTACTAAAGGCTACAAAGTAATTATACCAGAACTTCCTATTTACACCATGTCTTTACTAAAAACTAACGTTAAGAGTTTTGCCAATTATCTCAGAGATTTTATAGAATTCAAAGGTTTTGATAGTGTTATTTTATTAGGAAATTCTCTAGGAGGACATATTGGCCTGTACCATACTAAGCTTTATCCAGAGAAAGTAAAAGGTCTTGTTATAACAGGAAGCTCTGGCCTTTATGAAAGTGCTATGGGAAGTGGCTATACTAAACGAAGTGATTACGAAGTTATAAAGAAAAAAGCACAAGATGTATTTTACGACCCTGCTGTAGCAACAAAAGAGATTGTTGATGAAGTATACGAAACCGTAAATGACAGAAATAAACTCATAAAAACTTTAGCAATTGCTAAAAGTGCGATACGTCATAATATGGCAAAAGACTTACCAAAAATGACAACGCCTACTTGTATTATTTGGGGTAAAAATGACAATGTTACACCTCCTGAAGTTGCAGACGAATTTCAAGAATTATTACCTGATTCTGACTTATTTTGGATTGACAAGTGTGGGCATGCTGCGATGATGGAACATCCTGAAGCGTTTAATGAAATACTTCATGACTGGTTAAATTCTCGTAAATTTTAGGACGATTCAAAATCCATAAATTTATATAACATTTATTCAGTATTGTAAACTAGCACTTCTACATAAAAGAACTATGAAAATAAAGTCAGCGGAATTTATAATGAGTAATTCGGATGTGGATAAGTGTCCTAAACAACCTCTACCCGAGTATGCTTTTATTGGCCGTAGTAATGTAGGGAAGTCTTCATTAATAAACATGCTGACTAGTCGTAAAAGCCTTGCGAAAACTTCTGGCAGACCCGGAAAGACGCAGCTCATCAATCATTTTCTTATTAATCAAAATTGGTTCTTAGTTGATTTACCAGGCTATGGTTATGCGCGTGTTTCTAAATCATCTAAGAAGACGTTTCAGAAATTTATTACCAACTATTTTGAACAGCGAAAACAATTGGTCTCTGCTTTTGTTTTGATAGATATTCGTCACAAACCACAATCTGTAGATTTAGAGTTTATGCAATATCTTGGGGAAAACGAAATTCCGTTTTCTATCATATTTACTAAAGCCGATAAGCTTAAACCTAAGGCAATTGAGCGACATGTAGACGATTATTGTAATAATCTTTTACAATTTTGGGAGGAATTACCGGCACATTTTGTAACCTCATCTAGCAAAACTATTGGTAGAGACGATCTTTTAGGGTTTATTGGTGAGACTAATGATGAGATTGAACAGCTTAGAAATAAACTCTAACTCTTCACATCTAATGCATCTCGTAATGCATTACCAATTAACATAAACGCCATAACCAAAATCATAATACATACTCCAGGGATTAGTGCTAAATAAGGTTTACCTAGTATAATGTAATTATAATGATCTTTTATCATTGCTCCCCAACTTGCCATTGGCGGTTGAGCTCCTATGCCTAAAAAACTCAATCCACTTTCTATTAAAATAGCCGCCGCAAAATTTGCTGCAGATATTACAATCAAAGGTGCCATTATGTTTGGCAGAATATGTTTAGTGATGATTCTAAAATCAGTAAACCCTAATGCTCTTGCTGCAGTAACGTATTGTAATTGCTTGGCTCCTATAATTTGACCACGTACAACACGCGCCACTTCAACCCACATAGTTAAACCTACTGCTATAAAAACTTGCCAAAAGCCTTTACCTAAAACCAGAGTTATGGCAATCACTAATAATAATGTTGGTATTGACCAGGTGATATTTATTATCCACATAATAAAAGTATCCACCTTTCCGCCATAGTAACCAGCTAAACTCCCCATAAGCAGACCAACTACTAAAGAGATAAATACAGCAACAAAACCAATAAAAAAAGAAATTCGAGCACCAATAATGATACGACTCAAATAATCTCTCCCATATTTATCTGTGCCAAAAACAAATGTTCGGTCTTTAATAAAATATTGATAGTCTTTATTAGGGAATGTATTTAGTTCTATTGACTTCTCCTGACCAATAAGTCCGTCCAAAGCATATTCTGTATATACGAGATTATCATTTTCTATCTTATAATCTGAAATAGGGATTTCAGTGATCGTATTATTTTTTCCGAAAAAAAGTTGAGATAAAAAACTTGTTTTATCTTCTATATTTGAAGGAATCTCTAATACTTGAATATTGAATCCTGGAGGTTTTGAATGTATCGATAAATGCATCTGGTTTGCATTTTTAGAATCATCAGGCACCAAAACATATGCAAAAACAGATATCAAACCAATAACAATAATTACCCAGAAACTGAAAACGCCCCAAACATTCGCTTTGAATTTTTGGAGCGCCAACTGTGATAATGAGTTGCCTTTTGACATGTTTCAGGATATGAATTAATTTTTCATTTTAGCTACATTATTTTTTATAGCATATGATAGTTTTAAATCATTAAGAACATTTAAAGCTTCTTCAACGTATACATCTTTGCTTAAACTTGCATGCCAACGTTTACGCTTTTCCATTAAAACTGAATCTTTAGTCATTAAATTAAGTTCGTAAGGTAAAGACTGAAATGTTAGGTTTGTTTTATAATCAGAAATTTTATCAAAACGTTTTGACTGCTCTTCGTTAAGTTCTAAACGCTC
This sequence comes from uncultured Flavobacteriaceae bacterium, assembly GCA_964492855.1. Lineage (GTDB taxonomy): Bacteria > Bacteroidota > Bacteroidia > Flavobacteriales > Flavobacteriaceae > Winogradskyella. The sequence continues at coordinate 1,197 of CAZBMY010000012.1, read as the reverse complement.
TTTATAATTATTGTAGTTTAATGAAAATACATTATTATCACGAATATCGTTTATCCATTTGGCACTTTCATCAATAAGCTTTAATTGCTCATTTTTAGCAATACGCTTTTTACTATTTTCGATAGCTGCATCATAATCATAATAGTTTTGCCAAACATTATAGTCTGCAGAACCTATTTTATCCCATGCTAATGGGTTCTCTTGAGTACGCTCTCCAATACCAATATATTTATAACGGTCTGGTACCACTATATCACTTTTTACGCCTTTTAATTGTGCTGACTCACCATTAACTCTATAATACTTATCTGTGGTAAATTTTATTGCACCTAATGGTCCAACAGAACTATTATGCACAAAGTCATCTAATTCAACAACTCGCTGAACTGTACCTTTTCCAAAAGTTTGCTCACTTCCGATAATTACTGCACGCTTATAATCTTGCATAGCAGCTGCCATAATCTCTGATGCTGAAGCAGAAAGTTCATTGACCATTATAACTAACGGTCCGTCCCAAACAATGGACTTATCAGTATCAGAAAGTATACGCTTAGGCTCAGTTGTGCTCTTTACTTGTACAATTGGACCTTCCTCAATAAATAAGCCTGCCATATCTACAACTGCACCTAATGAGCCGCCTCGGTTATCTCTTAAATCTAAAATAACGCCTTCTATACCGTCTTGCTTTAATCGCTCTATTTCTTTTTTTACGTCTAAAGCACAACTAATTCTGTTATTTCTATCGAAATTATCATAAAAACTTGGCACATTAATTAATCCATATTTTTTACCATCTCTCATAACGGTTGATGATTTTGCATAGGTTTCTTCCAAAACAACCTCATCACGCTCAATAGAAATATCCTCTACACTTCCATCTGCTTTTTTGACAGTTAGTATAACTACGGTTCCCTTAGGTCCTTTGATAAATTTCACAGCATCTTCGGTACGCATTCCTACTATATTTACACCATCTTCTTCATCTTCTTGTCTAACTTTTAGAATTTGATCTCCTGGCTCTAATTCATTTTGTCGCCATGCTGGGCCTCCACTAATTAATTCACTTATAGAAATAACATCTAATCGGCGTTGAAGACGAGCACCAATACCACTATACTTACCAGACATTTCAAGATCAAAACGTTCTTTATCTACTGGAAGGAAATAAGACGTATGTGGGTCAAACTCTCTTACTAT
>CAZBMY010000011.1:0-20509 GCA_964492855.1 uncultured Flavobacteriaceae bacterium | reverse complement strand
GTTTTTCCGCCCATAGAGTGACCGAGAAGAATAATATCTTTTAACTGATACTCATCACAATACGCTTTTAAGTCTTCAGCCATAATATCATAATTAAACTCATCAGAATGAAAACTACGACCGTGATTACGCTGGTCTACTAAATGCATTTCATAATCTAATTCTGAGAATTGACGCGCAAGTGTTTTCCAATTATCACCCATCCCTAAAAATCCGTGAAGAATTACAAATGGCTTTCCTTTACCTATTATGTTACCATGTAAAATCATGAAAGTCTATGTAAATACATTTGTATAACGTTCTCAATACCGAGATATAAACTTTCTGAAATTAATGCATGACCAATTGAAACTTCTAAAAGTCCTTCTATATTATCTTTAAAAAACCTAATGTTGTCTAATGATAAATCATGGCCTGCATTAACACCTAGATCTAATTCATTAGCTAGTTTAGAACAATCTGCGTATGGTTTTATTGCGTTTTCATTTCCTAAACCATATTGCCTTGCAAAATCTTCAGTATATAATTCTATTCTATCTGTACCTGTATTTTTAGCACCCTCGATTTGTATGAGATTAGGGTCAACAAAAATTGAGGTTCTAATATTATTTCGTTTGAACTCTGAAATTACCTCTACCAAAAAATCTTTATGTTTTATGGTATCCCAACCAGCATTAGACGTTATTGCATCAACACTATCTGGCACTAATGTAACTTGAGTTGGTTTAGTCTCCAGCACCAAATCAATAAACTTTGGAATTGGGTTTCCTTCTATATTATATTCTGTGTGGACAATTGAAACTAAATCCCGAGCATCTTGATACCGAATATGGCGTTCATCTGGCCTTGGATGTATTGTTACACCTTCAGCACCAAAACGCTGTACATCTTTTGCAAATTGAACCACATTTGGCATATCGCCACCTCGGCTATTTCTAAGCGTTGCTATTTTATTTATATTGACACTAAGTTTTGTCATTTCTGTTTTCTTTTAATAACAAAAATACAAAGTATAACGCCCTTTTTATGGTTATTTTTGATTAATTTGCAGGTTCTTAGCGTACTAATTTATGCATCTAAAAGATTACATAATAAACGATATAAAGCCACTCAGTGTTAATGATACTATTGGGGATTTACAATTGCTTTTCAATCAGCTAACATACTCTCATATTCCTATTGAAAAAGATGGTATTTATTTAGGTTGTATCCCAGAAACTGATGCGCATTGCTTTGAGTCAAAGAAACTCATTTCTGACTGCAGTTATACCGCTGAAGGCTTTTTTGTACGAGACACTACAAATTGGCTAGACGTTTTAGAAAAATTTGCTCAGAATGATAGTAATATTATGCCTGTTTTAAGTCTAGAAAATAAGTATTTAGGCTATTACGAACTTAAAGACATTATTAATTTATTTAATGACACACCATTCTTCTCAGAGCTCGGAGGAATTCTTATTGTCGAAAAAGGTATTCAGGATTATTCTTTTAGTGAAATAAGTCAAATCGTTGAGTCTAACAACGCTAAATTACTTGGCGCATTCATTTCAAAAATTGAAAATGATGTCGCTCAGATTACATTAAAAATAGGTAACACTAGTCTTAACGATGTAACCCAAACCTTCCGAAGATACAGTTACAACATTATTGCTGGACATGAAGATGACACTTACCTTAAAGGATTGAAAGACCGCTCAAAATATTTAGATAAATACTTAAATATTTGATAATGAAAGTAGCTGTTTACGGTCAAAATTATCAAAATGAAAATAACCAAAAGGCTTTCGAAGTTCTTATTGATTATCTTAAACATTATAAAACAGAAGTCTTTGTTGAAAGACAATTCTTAAAAACTCAAAACGTAATTTTTCATAACGATTGGTCTTTTGGCGAGTTTGATACCTTAAATGAATCATATGATTTACTGATAAGTATTGGAGGAGATGGCACTATATTAAGAGCTATAACTTATGTGAGAGATTTAGACATTCCTATAGTTGGTATTAATACTGGGCGACTTGGTTTTCTAGCAACAGTGCAAACCAATGCAATTGCAGATGCCCTTTCGGATATTTTTAATAAAAACTATAAAATCTCTTCACGAACTCTGCTTTCGGTTTCTGTTTATCCAGAAAATGAAACTGTAAATCAAACTCATTTTGCACTTAATGAAGTTACTTTAAGCAGAAAGAACACCACCTCTATGATTACTGTAGAGACACATCTTAACGAAGAGTATTTAACGTCTTATTGGGCGGATGGATTAATTCTTTCGACGCCAACTGGCTCTACAGGTTATTCTTTAAGTTGCGGCGGCCCTGTAATTTCGCCTAATGCAGGTAGTTTTGTACTAACGCCAATAGCACCTCACAACCTTAATGCTAGACCTTTAGTTATACCCGATAATACTGACGTAAAACTTAAAGTTAACGGACGAGAAAATCAATTCTTATTGTCTTTAGACTCTAGGATAATAACGCTTCCAAATACATCTACAGTAAAAATTAAAAAAGCATCTTTTCAAATAAAAATGGTCGAGCTTTTAAATGAAACCTTTATCGACACGCTAAGAAAAAAAATGCTCTGGGGTGAAGATCGCAGAAATTAAAACAATAAATCCTATCAAATACTGTTTTCTGTAAGACAATTTACACCAAATTGTTATGGAGTAATCTTAATTGTTATATTTGCAAACTTTGAAAATTTTATGAGGTATTTACTGCTATTTTTTTTAAGCCTATTTAGTAGCCAAATAACTAATGCTCAAATCTATGAGGTTGGCTTATTTGCTGGTGGCAGTAATTTTATAGGAGACGTTGGCGCAACTAACTACATATCGCCTAACCAACTTGCTATTGGTGCTATAGGAAAATGGAACAGGAGTCCAAGACACGCCTTTAGAGCTTCTATAATTTTCACAGAGTTAGAAGGCTTGGACAGTAAATCGGATGACCCTAGACGAGTTCAAAGAGGTTATGAGTTTTCAAATAGTATATTAGAATTTTCTGCAGGTTTAGAGTTCACTTTTTTTGATTGGAACTTACATGATATATCGCTAAAAGGTACACCATATATATACACAGGTATAACTACAGCACGACACGATAATTTTTTCTTTGATAATAATGGTGATTTAACTTCAGAAGATACTACAAGTTGGGCTTTTGGTATACCAATGGTTTTAGGTTATAAAATTTTAATATCTCCTCATATAATATTAGGAGCTGAAATTGGCGCTAGGTATACATTTACTGACGAAATTGATGGCAGTGTTCCTGATGCAGATTTTAGAGAACAATTCAGTTTTGGTAACATCAATAATAATGATTGGTATATGTTTACCGGAATAACACTAACTTACACTTTTGGTCAAAGACCATGTTATTGTAATTTTTAAAATGAACTTAAAAGACCAAATAGACACTCAAAGACTTCCTCACCATGTAGCTATAATCATGGATGGCAATGGGCGTTGGGCTAAACAAAAAGGTTTAGTTAGAGTTATAGGTCATGAAAACGGAACAAAATCTGTCCGAGAAACTGTAGAGTCTTGCGCCGAAATAGGCATTAAACATTTAACACTTTATGCCTTTTCTACCGAAAATTGGAATAGACCAAAACTAGAGGTGCAAACACTAATGAAGCTTTTGGTAAAGTCTTTAAAAAAAGAGATAAAAACGCTTCAAGATAACGGTATTAAATTAACGGCAATTGGATGTCTCAAAGATCTACCAAAAAAAGCATTTGATGAGCTAAATTTTGTTCAAGAAAAAACAAAAAACAATACACATATGACATTAACTCTAGCCTTAAGCTACGGTTCTCGCGAAGAAATTGTTAATGTTGTTAAGGAATTATCATTTAAAGTTAAAAATAATATAATTTCGCCCGAAAGTATTGATGAATCGATTATAAATAAGCATCTTTACACGCAAGATTTACCAGATGTAGATTTGCTAATTCGTACCAGTGGAGAACAAAGAATTAGTAACTTTTTACTATGGCAAATCGCTTATGCAGAATTATATTTTACTGATGTCTTATGGCCAGATTTTAATAAAGAGCATTTAATTGAAGCTATTAAAGATTATCAAAACAGAGAACGACGATTTGGAAAAACAAGCGAACAGCTTACTTAGAAGCATAACATTACTAGCATTGCAAAAATTCTTTACACTAGTTTTACTTACAACCTTACTACTCCCTTTTGGCGTTTTTGGACAAGCTACAAAAACGTATACCATTAATGAGATTATTGTTACTGGCAACACAGCATTTAATGCAAGTACTATTATTACGTACTCTAGATTAAAAAAAGGTCAAGAAGTCTCCATTGGAGGTGAGAAGATTGGTGAAGCCGTAAAGAAATTATGGAAATCTAATTTGTTTAGCGCCATAGACATTTACTTTATTAACATTACGCCAGACAATAAAGTTGATATTGAAATAAATCTATCCGACCTTCCTGAACTTAACGAAGTGAAAATCCAAGGCGTTAAAAAAGGAAAGAAAGATGAGATTTTAGATGAAAACAATCTAAAACAGCGTGTAAAAGTTACTGAAAACTTAGTGACTACTACAAAAAACTATCTTACAAATAAATACAAGAAAAAAGGATTTTTAAACACAAAGGTTAATGTTATAACTTCCGCCGTACAAAACGATTCTGTTGAAAAACAACGTGTTAATATGCTTATTAATATTGACAAGGGCAATAAAGTAAAAATCAAATCTATTTCATTTAACGGTAACGAAAAACTCTCTGACAAAAAGCTCAGAAAGGCAATGAAGAATACAAAACAAAAAAGCCTTAGTCCGTTACGTCTTTTAAAACGTTCTAAATATGTTGAAGAAGATTATAAAGAAGATTTAGTAAGTCTTGTCAATAAATATAAAGAGAATGGTTATCGTGATGCTCGTGTTCTAAAAGACTCTATCATATATAATGACGATAAAACCATTAGTCTAGCTATTGATGTTGAAGAAGGTGAAAAATACACTTTTGGTAAGATAGATTTTGTTGGGAATACCGTTTATACCGATCAATTTTTATCTCAAATATTACGTATAGAAGAAGGAGACACCTATAATGGTGTAGAACTAAAGAAACGTATTGCTAACGAAGAAAAACCAGATGGTATTGATATAACTAACATATATCAAAACACAGGCTACATGTTCTCTACAATCAACCCTGTAGAAGTTAGTGCTGACGGTAATGTTATTGACTTAGAAATACGTATTACAGAAGGAAAACCAGCATACTTTAATAGTGTAAAAGTAAAAGGTAACGATGTTACTAATGACCATGTTATTTATAGAGAGATAAGAACACGGCCAGGAGAACTTTACAGTAGAGCAAATATCATAAGAACTATTAGAGAGCTTGGACAATTAGGTTTCTTTAATGCTCAAGCAATTGTACCTGACATTAAAAACCCTAACCCTGTTGATGGTACTTTAGATATCGAATACACCGTTGAAGAACAAGGGTCTAGCCAAATACAACTACAAGGTGGTTTTGGTGGTGGTGGTTTCATTGGTACGCTAGGACTATCTTTTAACAACTTCTCCATGCGAAATATTTTTAATGGTGAAGCTTATAAACCTGTACCTAGGGGTGATGGACAAAGTGTTGCTCTGAGATTACAGGCTAGTCAATTTTTTCAAACCTATAGTTTCTCATTTAGCGAACCTTGGTTGGGTGGTAAAAAACCTTTTCAATTATCTTCTTCCATATCTTATTCAAGACAATTTCAATTTGACCCTGCTACAAGAAGACCAGATAGAAGTCAAAGTTTTGACATATTAGGAATTACATTAGGTATCTCTACGCGTCTAAAAGAACCCGACGATTATTTTTTATTCTCTCAAGCATTGAGTTATCAAAATTATAATCTAAATAATTTTCAATCAGGTCTCTTTCAATTTCAAAACGGAACATCTAATAACTTATCATACACAATAGGATTAACACGTAACAACACTTACAATGACCCTATATATCCTACAGGGGGTTCAAACTTTGCTATTTCAGCCAAATTATCCTTACCATACTCTTTATTCAATGGCGTAGACTATGAATCTTTAAGAGAGGAAAGGGAAGATCCTAATACGTCCATAGAAAGAATTGGAGAAATAGACCAAGAACGTTTTGAGTGGCTAGAATTTTATAAAGTAAAATTTAAAGCAGATTGGTACACCGAGGTTGCAAAAAAATTAGTACTGAGGCCTAGTGTAGAGTTTGGATTTTTAGGTGCTTATAATAATGATAGAGGAGTTATCCCATTTGAGCGTTTCTTCCTTGGAGGTGACGGCTTAGGGAACTTTGCTTTAGATGGTAGAGAAATTATTCAGCTAAGAGGCTATCCTAATCAATCATTATCAAGTCAAGATGGCGCGTCTATATATAATAAATTTTCGCTAGAGTTAAGATATCCTTTAACTATAGAAGGCGCTACTAAAATCTTTGGACTTGGTTTTGTCGAAGGTGGGGCTTCAGTAAATAGCTTTAGAGATTTTAATCCTTTTAACCTTCAACGTTCTGCTGGTTTAGGTATTAGAATATTTATGCCTGCCTTTGGTTTATTAGGTATTGATTTTGGTCATGGATTTGACCCGCTACCTGGTCTTTCTCAGAAAAATGGTTGGGAAACTCACTTTATTATTGGACAACAATTTTAAGTTTGGCACGGTATTTTCTATTTGCTAAATAACATTTCATAGTGGTGTTAAAATTTTTAAGAATATATTTCGTTTATTTGAGGTATTGCTCGCATTTTCTCATAGCAGAAAGGCACTTAAAATTTAAAATGAAAAACCATTACTTATGAAATTTAGAGTTCTTTACATATTGGCAATTGTTGTTTTAATGAGCTTTAGCGGTCATGCGCAACGTGTGGCAGGTGCAAGAATCGGATATATTGATACTGAGTTCATTCTCCAAAACGTACCTGAATACCAACAAGCAAATTCTCAACTAGAAGTGAAACTTTCAAAATGGAAGTCTGAAATTGAAAAACGGCTATCAGATATTGAAACTAAAAAGAAATCTCTAGAAAATGAAAAGGTTCTTCTCACAAAAGAACTTTACGAAGAGCGATTAGAAGATATCTCTTTTGAAGAAGCTGAAGTTTTAGATTATCAACAAAAACGTTTTGGCCCAGGTGGTGATATGGTTATTCAGCGTTCGCAACTTATACAACCGATACAAGATCAGATTTATGTTGCAGTTAAAGAAATTGCAGAAAATAAAAAATATGATTTCGTTTTTGACAAAAATGCAGATTTCTTAATGTTATATTCCGCCGAACGGTTTGACATCAGCGAACAAGTTTTACGCATAATAACTAGAACATCTGCAAGAGAACAAGCAAAAACAAAAAAAGAGAAAAGAGCTCTTGAACAAGAAGAGATTGTTCCTGAAATTGAAAGCACAAAAGATGAACGTGAAAAGGCTTTGGAAGAACGCAAAGCACAACGTAACGCTGACTTAGAACAAAAACGTCTAGACCGTGAAAAAGCTTTAGAAGAAAGACGTCAAAAACAAAAAGATGTTAGAGAAGCAAAAAAGAAAGAAGCTGAGGCTCGTCGTCAAAAAGTCTTAGATGCTAGAAATAAAAGCAATGTGCCAAAAGAAAAAGAGGTTACTAAAGAAGTAAATGACACTATTCAAAGTAAAGCTACTTTATCAACAATAGAAAAAGGTAAAACTGCTGTAAAGCAAGACACAACTAAAGTTAAAACACGTAAACAGCAATTAGAAGAGAAACGTAAAAAAGCACTAGAAGACAGAGAAGCTCGTAAAAAAGCACTAGAAGAGCGAAAGAAAAAGATAGCAGAGCAACGTAAAAAAGCGAGAGAGGAGCGTTTAGAACAATTAAGAAAGAACGACTCAATTCGTAAAGCAAAAAATAAAGAAAACAACTAAAATTATAATAACTAAAAACACGTAAATACTAAATTAAAATGAAACGATTAAAAACATTATTACTAGCACTAATTCTATTTGTAGGAGGTACAAGTCTTGCAACAGCGCAAGCTAAAGTTGCACATGTAAATACTCAAGAAATTCTTGCTACATTCCCAGAATATCTTGCTGGTCAAGAACAAGCCAAAAAACTTGCTGAGAGCATGGTAAAAACTGACGAAGTACAGTTTAATGATATGGTAAAAGCTTTAGAAGAAACTGCTGCTAGATATCAAAAAGAAGCAGCTACTCAGACTAAAGATGTTAATGATAAGCGCGTTCAAGAAGTTGAGAAAATGAGAACTAGTATTGCAGAATTCCAACAACAATCTCAAACAAAAATCCAGCAAGCGCAATTACAAAAAATGCAACCTATTCAGAAAAAAGTAATGGATGCTATAAATAAAGTTGCAACAACTTTAGGTTACGAATATGTATTAGACAGAGCTAGCTTAATTGTTGCTAATGGCACTGATATTACTGCAGAAGTTAAAAAGCAATTAGGTTACTAGATTTATTTTACACAATAAACTATATTTTTAAAGCCGCTTATTACAAGCGGCTTTTATATTTTTGTAACTATGAGTAATCAACCTATTGGTATTTTTGATTCTGGTATTGGAGGCACTTCAATTTTTAAAGAAATCAATACACTTCTACCTCATGAAAATATTATCTACTTAGCAGATAGTAAAAATGCCCCTTACGGTAATAAAACAGAAGAAGATATACTACAATTAAGCATTAAAAATGTAGAGTTGCTTTGTCAAAAAAACTGTAAACTCATTGTGGTTGCATGCAATACTGCCACCACAAATAGTATTTCGTATCTAAGAAAAAAATACGCTATCCCTTTTGTTGGTATAGAGCCTGCCATTAAACCTGCATCTCTAAATAGTACGTCTAAAGCAATAGGCATATTAGCTACTAAGGGTACTTTAAGCAGTGCCTTGTTTCACGAAACCTCGGAGTTATATACTAAAGGTGTGAAAGTTATTGAACGTGTGGGTGATGGTTTAGTACCCTTAATAGAGGCTGGAGAAATCGATTCTCAAAACATTAAAGATTTACTCAAAAAATACACAAAACCAATGCTAGATGCTCAAATAGATTATTTAGTTTTAGGCTGCACGCATTATCCATATCTTATTCCTGAACTGAGAAAAATCTTGCCAGAGAACGTTAAAATCATAGATTCTGGGCGCGCAGTAGCAAAGCAAACTAAAGCATTGCTTAGAATGTATGATTTAGAGAATTTAACTTCTCAATCTCCAAAAATTCAATTTTTTACCAATAGCAATGTTGCTGTGTTAGACAGTATATTAAACAATGAATTCTCGGTCAATTTCTTAGATTTTTAGTAAGGAAAAACAGTATTAGTAGACTTAGACTTAATGAAATTAATTTTTGTATATAATGCCAAATCCGGATCATTTAATACGATTCTAGATATCGCCCATAAATTATTAAGTCCTAAAAGCTATTCATGTAATTTGTGTGCTTTAACTTATAGTACGTTCTCAGAGCAAGATATTTGGAAAAAATTTAAATCGGAGATTAATATTCCTATGACGTTTTTTCATAGTGATGAATTTGAAGCTAAATATGGTGAAACAACATTTATTTACCCTATAATTCTATCAGAGCATCATTCTAATCTTAAAACTTTTATGTCAGCTAATGACATAAATGCAATAGAAACTTTAGAAGGTTTAATAGAAATAATAAAACAGAAACTAGAAGTTACTGCTTAAACCAACTTGAATATTCGACATAGTTATTAGAAATTCTATCGATTTCTCCAGAAATCATTTCCTGACTTATATCTTTTACTTTTTTAGCTGGTACACCTGCATATATACTTCCAGATTCTACAATTGTATTTTTCGTCACTACGGCACCGGCAGCAATAATGCTGTTACTTTCTACAACACAATCATCCATAACAATACTTCCCATCCCAATAAGAACATTATCTTTAATTGTACACCCATGAACAATAGCATTATGACCAATAGATACATTATTTCCTATTGTTGTTGGTGATTTTTGATAAGTCGCATGTATTACAGCTCCGTCTTGCACATTAACTTTATTTCCTAATTTAATAAAATGTACATCGCCTCGCAAAACAGCATTAAACCAAATACTACATTGTTTTCCTATAGATACTTCACCAACTATTGTGGCATTCTCAGCTACATAACAATCCTTAGGTATTTGTGGATGTTTTCCTTTTACTGGTTTTATTATTGGCATATGTTAGGTGTTAGGTGTTAGGTGTTAGGTGTTAGGTGTTAGGTGTTAGGTGTTAGGTGTTAGGTAAAGTATTATAATTTATTTAAAATAGGATAATAATTGAGATTTTTTTGAAGCCGAAACCATTATCTGCTTTCCATTGCTAAGCATAACGCTTCCGCCTTTGCCTTTTAGATATTTGGTGATTTCATCTACATTAACCAAATAACTTTTGTGAACTCTTGAAAAATTTGCAGAAGACAAAGCATCTTCTATATATTTCAATGTTTTACTTACTAACTTCTTCTTACCATCTTTTAAATATATCTCTGTATAATTATCATCTGCTTTACAATACAAAATGTTCTGAGTTTCTAGAACCTCAAATCCATTTTGCTGAGGAATGGTGATTTTCCCATCTACCTTTTTTGTTTTAGCTACCAAAACCTCATCTTGCAAAGCATTTTCTTTTACAGCTATATCAGTCACATAATCTACAGCTTTGATTAGCTCATCTATTGCAATTGGTTTCATTAAGTAATAAGATGCGTGAGCATTTAAAGCTTCCATAGCATAATTATTATATGCTGTTACAAATATGGTCTGAAAATCTACATCACCAACCTTTTCTAATAAATCAAATGCATTACCAAAGGGCATTTCGACATCTAAAAATACGACATCTAATTGGTGTTTTCTAATTAAAACTAAGGCCTCATCAACATTTTCTGCTTCTCCTAAAACAGAGATATTAGGACAATATTTAGATAAATATGTCTTCAAAATTTCTCTACTTGTTTTTTCGTCTTCTACAATTATTGCATTTAACTTCATATCGCAACTATTCTTTTTTTAATGTCACAGTAACTATTGTACCAACATCTCCAGCATCTCTATAATCATCAATAGCAACATCTATTCTATCTTTATACATATCATTGAGTATTGAGATACGTTTCTTTATAATATTTAATCCTTTTGATTTATGCTTTTTCTGATTTTCGGTTTTTAAATCTCTAGATGTCTTACGTCCAACGCCATCGTCTATAATTTGTATACTAATTTGGTTATTGCCTTTTGGTTTAAATTGAATTTTAAGATATCCCTTTTCATTCTTATAACGTAAGCCATGCCATACAGCATTTTCTATATAAGGCTGAAGTAACATTGGCGGTATAACATAATCTTGAATTTTAATTGAGTCATCAACGTCTACAACATAATCAAACTTATCTTTAAACCTGAAGTGTTCTAACTTTGTATATAGGTGTAAAAGTTCTATTTCTTTCTCTAGTGGAATAAAATCTTCTTCACTATTTTCTAATACGGCTCTCATTAAAAACGAAAAATCAGAAAGGTATTTATTTGCTGTACGCTCATCGTTTAGTGATATAAAACTATTTACTGAGTTAAGTGCATTAAAAATAAAATGCGGATTCATTTGGCTTCTCAGGGATTTTAGAGCTAATAAATTATTAGCTAAACGTTGTTGCTTTATGTATTTATAAGTGAAATATGCTGCAACAAGTAATAAAGCAAGGCCTCCAATTAAAGCGTAGATAACTACTTTCTGGCGTTTATTTCGCTCTACTGTAATTTGATATTGCGAATTGCTAATTAATTTATCTTTTTCTAAGCTTGTTATTCTATTTTGACTCTCGGCAATGGAACGTGATAATCTTGCAGATTGGGAAATTTCTTGTTGTTTTTTTAAATATAATTCATCTACAGACGCCATAAATTCTTCAAATACTTTTTTGGCTTTACTATATTCTCCCAAATTTTCAAGTGCATCTACTTTTTGACGTTGTGCATCCTTTTTTACTTCTAAATCTTCGCGTTTATCTGCCTCTGCTATACTGGCATCAAAGAAAGGAATAGCTTCATCATAATTATTCTGAAGCATTAAGGCATTACCAATTTTATAGTTTTGCTTTTGAGGTGTAATGGCACTTTCATTAGAAATCACAGAATCCTTTTCTATTTCTTTTAAAGTATTTACAACCTCTTTTCGTATGGAAATTTCATCAGTATAATTTCTGTTTTTATTATTAAACTCTGCAACATTTACTTTTTCTTCAACAGCTCTCGTTTTACTTACCGTTTTTGCCGATGCTAAAGAGTTATTAAAGTATGTCTTTGCACTGATTATATCTCCAGACGTATCATAAGCTTTGGCAACTTTAGAATTTAAGTCTGCAACTTTAGACTTTATATCAAATGATATAGCTTTATCTAAACCTAATTGGTATTTAGTAATTGCCTTATCAATTTCTTTATAGATTAAGTAAACATCTCCAAACGCTTCATAATATTCTGTAGTTTGATAATTTGTAAGTGATTCTATATCAATAGATTCAAAAACACCTATACTCTCTTCATAGTTTTTATTTTTAAAATAGGCTTTACCTAGTTTCAACTTAATCGCCTCTGCTTCAATATTCTGAAGTGATATCCTGTAATTATTTACTGCTAAATCATATTGTTTCAAGTATATGTAAACGTCACCTAATGTTTCATAGGCTTCTGCATTTTGCTTTTGAGATATACTCTTATTTAAAGCATCTGCTATAAACTGAATACTCTTTTCGGCATCATCTCTTAAATACACATCTGCTGAATCTATAAGCTGATTAAACGTTTTTATAGTCTTTTGTCTCAACTCATTTTGAGTAGGCTTAGGGTCTTGCGGTATCACATCAACCCTAATACGGTCTTTACTGTCTATAACATGATAAACGGTTTGAAAATCTGGATGACTAATAATCAAATTATCCCCCATTTTGACTTTAATCTTAAATGTACCGTCATATCCTGTTTTTTCATAAAGGCCTCCATTAACTGTTACAGTAACCTCTGATAATGGCTCGTTGCTAAACTTCTCTTTAACAGAACCTCTTACAACAAAATACTGCTCTTCACTTGCAGTGTATTTGTTTTGCGCAGAAAGGGGCAATAGAAATAACCAAATACTAAAAAAGAAAATATACTTGTACACGCTTATAGGTTTATTTTTAATAAACTTACAGCGTTTAATTGACTTTAAAAAATTGGATTCTTTAGTTATTGTAAAACCTTGAGAAAAATATCATTGTTTACTAAATGAAAACGACGTCTCACTCATTTAAACCAACATATCATACATTTTGGTTTTATAATTAGGAAATAAAAAACCTCAATAAATATTGAGGCTGTAATATTAGTTTATTGCAGGGCAATTACACTCATATTTTTCTCGTCGGCAATTAAAGTTATACCCCAAAGTTATTTGATGAAATCCTCCTGTATTAAAATTTATTGTATTTGCCTGATATGAATAGGTATACGCAAACATAAATTCATTATAGTCTACACCAATAAATGGTGTAATGTATTGTAACTTTTGACTACTTACTGTATTACCCTCTAAGAATTGAGCACCGTCAAAACTTCTACGGTAAGATAAACCACCCCAGACTTTTCCGAAATCTACTTCTCTGTATACTTTTGCATTAACATCTATAGAAGATTCTTCTGTAGCCTCTCTATACATATACATCAATGAGGGTTCAAAACTCCAATCACTTCCATACTTCTGAAACACATAACCTGAAGATAATAAGAAAGTTCTCAAATTATCAAATGCAAAACCCTGCTCGTTGAAATTTATACCTTCGTTATTCAAGATGTTTTTAGCTGTAAAATGCGCATAAAAATCTAAAAAATGATAAGACATCCCTACATCTATATTAAAATTTGTTGCGCTTTGTTCTATCCCTGCAATAAGCTGGTCAAAATCGCCTGGTGCTAAAAAGCTTGTTTCATCTAACTTATATTGGATGAAACCTGCACTTAATCCAAACGAAATCATATTTAAATCGACTTCATTTCGAGATAGTAATAAATGATGAGCATACGTTAAATAGGCTCCTGTATTAGAATGAAAACCGTTTTGGTCATTATACACAATTCCTCCAATTGCTGAGGGACCATCACCAATTCTACTATGCGCACTTAATGTTTGAAGGCTCGGTGCGTCATCTACTCCAAACCACTGTTGTCTAGCCGTTAGTCTTACTTTTGCACAATTTGCTACTCCGGCCATAGATGGATGGATAAGATAATAATTGTCTGTAAGATAGTCTGAATAAATAGGAATTCCTTCTTGAGAAAACCCTATATAGGAAGTTATAATAGTAATTGTGACTAAATATATGTGTTTTAATCTCATAAGTTATCGTTTCAATGTGAAATGAGCAGTTTGCGCTTTACTTTCACCAGTTGTAGGTTCTATATATTCTACTGTAAACCAATAATCATCTGTTGGCATAATATTTCCTTGATACGTACCATCCCATCCTGGGCTTGTTGGACTCAATTGTTTTAACAATTTTCCATATCTGTCAAATATATAAATTTTTGCACTAGGTTGTGTATCTATTCCTACGATGTTCCAAGTCTCGTTATTTCCATCACCATTTGGTGTAAAAAATAAAGGATAATCTATCACTAAAACAACATCAGAACCTATTCCACAGCCATTAATGTCTCTAGCTAAAACGGTATGCAATCCTGGTTTGACATTTTCAAATATGCCAATATCCTGATAAGGACCATTGTCTAGACTAAACTCATAATCACCGACATTAGTAGTTGTTGCTTCTATAATATGATTTCCTGCAAAAGCTTGCGAAGTGACCTCAGCAATTACATTAGGCACTTCACTTTCTAGTACAATAGCTTCATCCATACTAGTACAACGTGTTAATATTGATGTTGTTATATCTGTAACTACCACTGAATATGTTCCTCCTTGAGTTGGTATAAGACTTGGTGCAATTTCTGAAGGTAGTATATTACCATCTAAACTCCACTCAAAACTAAAGTCTGCAGCAGATAAACCAGTATCTAATATTGGAGGTATTGGAACAACCTCCGATCCATTTGGATTAACACATAAAATATACAAGTCGTCTAAATCAAATTCTGGAAGAGGATTAACACGTAAAGGAATTTGACCTACCTCAAAGCAAATATCTGGAGATATGTTATTACTAACTCTGACCCAAATCGTCTGCGGATTCGTTAAGTTTTCATACAAGAATGGTAATGGTTCATTATTGTCTATTGCCTCTTGCTCACTAAAATGATACGTAATTGTATAATCCGTTGGGTCTTGCCCATCTAAAATCTCATCTTCTATATCCCTTAAGTCAAACTGAGCAACTCCATCATTCTCAATATTATCATCACATAACTCAAAATCTAAAGGCTCTCCACCACTATTAAATTGAGCTCCTTCTAAAATTTCAACAAAAAATGAGCCTGTACTATTAGAACATCCTGTCACTGTATTAGTTATGGCATAGAAAATCTCTTGAGGATTTACAGTGTTAGTAAATATATCTCCTAGTGGACTATCTAAATTATCTGCATCTGCTTGATCTCTGTGAAACGTAACGCTAAATTGTGCAGAATCTTGCCCATTTAATATTTCATCGCGTTTTTGACCTAGGTCAAAATCAAAAAAACCGTCCGTTCCATTTTCACATTCTTCTAATGGTGTAACTGAAATAACATTAGGTAATGGATTTACAGTAATATCAAAATCCACAATAGCAAAACAGTTTGTAATTACATCCAATACACGTACATATATAGTTTCATTCGGATTGGTATTAATGTAAGTTCCTGGTGTTGTAATCTCGTTTGCAGTAACATTATTTAAAGCATCATTAAAATCTAAAAAATATGATGCAGAAAGATTAGGGATTCCATCAAAAATAAAAGCTTCATTCTGAGTTAAATCAAACTCTTCAGATAAATCACCAATAGTAGCATCATCACATCTAATTAAATCTACTGAATCTGTGTCAGTCCGAGGCATTGGGTTTGTAGTCCTTAATTGAAATTCTCCTAAGCCTTGACAAGAATTATCAGAGTTATTATCAACCCTATAAATAATTGTTTGATTAAATGGTGAAGCTGAATTAATGTGATTTGTTATATCTGGAATAGCATTAATTTCTGCTAATGCATCTGCAACTGTTTCATAATAGCTTACTGTAATACTTTGTCCTACAGGAAAAATAGCTTCTATCTGAGGGGTTGCACTACTGAAATTAAATACGGTTATACCGTCAGTAATATTATCATCTACTCTTGTATCATCACATTCTTCATAAGGCGAAATGACAAAACTTGCTGGTATCGTAGATGTAGAAACAAATAAGTTTAGTTGAGCAATTCTAAAACATGTATCTGTATTCTCTACTCGTACAAATACAATATCTGCATTTGCTGAGGCGTCAGTATTAGGGTAACTAAGTTCGTTTGTTATAAAATCAGTTCCATTTTCAGCATCAGTTAATGACGTATAATACGTAAATGTTTCATTTACTGCGTTACTCGAAATTAAATCATTAGCTTCAGTTAGATTAAAATTTGAAATTCCATCTGTATCATCATCACATTGTCTTAAATCAACAGACGCTGTAATAACAGGTAGTGCATTTACTTGTAGTGTAATAGTGGACGTTTCAAAACAATCTATATTGCTATTATTCTGGACTCTTGCAAATATATCTTGCACATCAGCAGTGGCATTCTCATATATATTTGGTAGAGGCGCATTACCCATAACTGCGTCTGCAAGATTTATATGATAACTTACTGAAAACTGTGTTGCGTCTTGCGACCCTAATACTTGATCATCAATAGACGATAGATTAAATTCAACACTACCATTAGTGTCGTTTCCGTCTAAGTTATTATCACAAAGCTGGAAAAGAACATTTTCACTGGTAACAGATTCAAAAACATTCAATACAAAATTATCGGTTACTACACATGCTTCAGAAGCTATATCATCAATACGAATGAATATGATTTCACCATCAGTACCATTATAGGTATTTAAGTCCGCAACAGAAATAGGATCATCTCCTGAATCTGCATCTGCTTGAGAATTATGATATGATATTTCAAATTCATTAGTGTCTTGAGCACCAAAAACTAAAGGAGTATTCTGTTCAAGATTAAAGTTCGCCATTCCTGTCGCGCTACATTCTGATAAATCTATAGCTGGGCTAGCTATTTCAGGACTATTTCTAAATTCTACCAATATAGAATCTGATGTTGTGCAACCAACAGCAAATACTACATCTACACTATAAGTACCTGCCTCGTCTATGACTAAAGTTGACCCTGTTCCAGCACCTGAAATTGGAGTCCCATTAAAAAACCAAGTATGTGTGGCGTTTGGTGCTTGTGTGTCTAATGTAATCTCTCTTCCACCACACTCTGCATTACCGGCTGCTAAAGTAATATCGTCTCCCAAATCTCCACCTAAATTAAAACTACCTGCTTCTATAAATATAGCAGTATCAAAAAGATTATCTCCCTGATCGGCAACTACCAATTTAATTTCATAAGTTTCATTTGGAATAACATTAGCGGTTGCTGTCAAAATTTCTGTTCTTCCACCATAGTTTGTAGCTCCTAAATTATATGCATCAAAAAAGTCTGGATTATTGGTAGGACTGCCTGGACAAGATATCCCATTAATATTAGTTACATTAACAGGAGTTCCATCAGGTAAAACCGCTAAGTTTTCATAATCTACTTCTCCTATTCTACGTAATAAAAAAGCAAAACCATCAGCAAAATTACATTCATCATTCTGATTATATTCTTCAGACGCCATAATGTATCTAAAACTTATGTTATTGGTAGTAGGTGTAAAATTAAACTTTATAAAAGTTGCGTCTTGAGTATTTGTAATCCCTAACTCATTCTGTAAATCAACATCTCCCGGGAGTCCATTTGTACCACTAATAGCAGGAGTAATAGGTAGCGTTTCATTTCCTCCCAGAAAAGCTGTCCCAGATGTAAGGACAATACCTTCTTCAAAAGGAAAACCATTCATTCCTCTCCCTGAAAAAAAACCATAGCTTTTTGTTTCTATATCTGTAGGTGCACCAAAAACTTGTGTTTCAAAATTGTCAACTGCCGAACATCCACCAGTAACAAGTACATTCTCTATTAACTCTTCTGGAGAAAAAAATGATTGCGTAAATACAGAATTGTTTATTGTTACAATTGAGTTTCTTACAAATACAGTAACAGAGATAGTTTCAGCACACATTAGAGGATTATCATCAGACACAGTTAGTGTCACATTATAAGTGCCTGGTGCTGTAAATTGGTGAGAAGCGGATAATGTAGATGCTGTAGCTCCAGTATCAAAATCCCAAAGATAAACAGCATTAAGACCAGTATCTGAAAATGTTGCACTTCCATTAAAATCTACGATTTGGCCAGGTATGATTTCAATTTGGTTTGATATCGTATCAATCACAGGTAACGTACTGTCTATTGTTGGTGTTATAACTTGGCACTGTTGAGCACAGTTTATATTGGCCTCCCAACCCAGAGCATTGCCTGATTCGTTAGATAAAAATTGAATTGTAAGACACCCCGAGGAGTCCGTAGACACTATACGCCCTGGACTTATATTACCAGAATAGTCGCCAATCAATGGAGATGTTACTGTATCTCCATTATAAATAGTCATTATATCTACATTCTCTTCTGTATTAAACATCAAAAAATCTAAAATCACCACCTCACCAACGGTATTTGGACATATTGTAATAGTAAAATTTTCATTAGGGCTATACTGGCTTGAATTGCCTCCAGAATCTATAAATCTATCTGGAGAACATCTGGTAAATGTCCCATCTTGCATTACTAAATCTTGACTTAAAAGAGAATTAGTTAAGAATAAAGAAAGTAAAACAATTAAGTATTTCGAAAATGAGTTCATATTGAATTAATTCATCTAAACTATTTGTTATATAAGAATAGAAACGAAATTTAAGAATTTTAAATGAATTGCAAACTTAAATAGCAGACTAAACTTTAGTTAAACTAGTAACGTTTAATTTTTGCTTTTCATATTTTTGTAAAAAAATGACAAATGAGTCAAATTACCATACAAACAACCTCAAACGAAGCTATACTAAAATTTGAAGCTGAATATTTTATAACAAAACATAATAGTTATGAGTTTAACAATATTGATGAAGCTTCAAATTCACCTTTAGCTCAACAATTATTTTATTTGCCATTTGTGAAAAAAGTATATATCGCATCAAATTTTGTAGCCATAGAGCGCTTTAATATAATAGACTGGAAAGATGTTCAAGATGAGGTCGCTAATCAAATTAGTGCTTACTTAGATAGTGGGAATGTAGTTGTAAAAGAAGAAAAGAACAAACAAAAAAATGCCGTAACTGTATACGCAGAAAGCACACCAAACCCAAGTGTCCTAAAATTTGTAAGCAACAAAGCATTAGTATCTAAAATATGTGAGTTTACTTCCATAGATGAAGCACGTGTTTCTCCTTTTGCAACTGAATTATTTCAATTTCCATTTGTTAAAAATGTTTTTATGGATAAAAATTATGTTTCCATAACAAAATTTGATGTTGCTGAATGGGAGGATATCACAACGCAGCTTAGAGAATTTATAAAATCTTATGTAGAAGATGGAAAACAAATTTTGAATCAACCAATTTCTCAACAAGAAGAAACTAAGCATACTAAAACTGAAAATACATTTAATAATCTTGATGACACATCAAATAATATTATAAATATATTAGATGAATATGTAAAACCTGCTGTTGCTAGTGATGGAAGAAATACTGAATTTATTTCTTTTGATGCACTGTCTAGAAAAGTTGAAGTTTTGCTTCAAGGGGCATGTAGCGGCTGTCCGTCGTCGACATTTACTTTAAAGAATGGAATAGAGAACATGTTGAGAGAAATGCTGGGTGATCAAAATATTTCTGTTTTGGCTGTTAATGGATAAATTAACATCAATTTTTACGTGATTATTAGGAAGATATGTAAGTATACAAGATATTAGCGACTTAATTTTATTAAAATAAATACAAACCAATTATTGCCATATTTTACAAAACAAAAACAAAAAAAAAATGAAAAAAAATAAGTGTTTAACTCTGAGTTCAATTTTATTTCTATCAGTCCTTTACTATTCTCAAGCTCAAAGCATATCTGGGGGTAGTCAACAATTTGATTTCATAAGAGAAAGTTTAAGAATCAATAATAATTCAAAAAAAGTTTCTGAAGCTAATGGCTCTCCTTATATAAATGAAGAATTTAAAGCATTAAAGATTAAAGGCTACAAAAACAATATTTTCAAAGGTAGGTTTAATGCATATAATGGTCAAATGGAAGTAAATACTGGAGAGAATACAATAGCCTTAAATAAAGAAGAAGATTACGAAATTACCT